>VHCL01000019.1 GCA_016871725.1 Verrucomicrobiota bacterium
CGCCTTCGCGATGACGTCGAGCGCGGCCTTGAGGTGGTCGTTGGTCGTGGAGAGTTCGTCGGACAGGCGGTCGGCGTTGACCGGCACGTGGAAATGCACGCGGAGCTCCTCGAGCGCGCGGAGCTGGTCGACCGCCGCCATGGCCAGCGGGATGTCCTTGAAGCGCACGATCGCGCCGTCCTTGGCCCGGCCCATGGTCTGGTGCAGGTACGTGGGTTCATGCATCTTCGCGAGGCGCGCCAGGGCGACCTCGGTGGGCTTGAGCTTGAGCGCGGAGCTGAGGTGGAACTTCAGCACGGGCGCGCCGCCGGCGTTGAGGCGCGCGATGGCCTCGTGGGCTTCTTCGTACTGCAACGCGAAGTGGCAGGTGTCGTAAGCGATGCCGAGGTGCGCGTCGACGAGCCCCTTGGCGGGTTCCTCGGCGCGGAGCTGCTCGAAGAGACGCAAAGCTTCCGGCGTGTTCTCGGCGTGGCCGATCGGCTCGGGCTCCAGCGCGAGGCGCAGGTGCGTGCCGGTGCGGTCGCGCAGGCGGGCGAGGTGCTCGGCGCACGCGAGCAGGTTACGGCGCATGACCTTGAGCTCTTCCGGCGTGCGACCGAAGCCCTTGAACGAACCCGGCAGCGTGCTGACGGTGCCGACCTTGTCCGGCGGACCGAACACGGCGAGGAGGTCGAAGAGGCGGTTGGTGTACTCGAGGCGCGGGGCTTCGCACCAGTCGGGCGCGAAGACGTTGTCCTTCACCGCCTGGCCGTGGAACGGACCGAAGGGGAAGCCGTTGATGCCGGCGACGACGCAGTTCTCCTTGTCGAGCCAGGCGCGGAAGGCCGCGAGCGTGGCGGGGACGGCGAGCTCCTTCGCGGCGAGGTCGCCGAGACGGAGGCCGAGGACGTACGTCTTGCCGGGCGAGACGCGGTCGCGCACGCGCAGGGCGTGGTCGCGCAGGCCGGCGAACGTCTCGGCCCACCCTTCGCCGCGGTGGACGTTGGTGCAGTAGGCGAGGGAGAGTCCGGACGTGAGCTTCACGCGGGTCAGGCCTGGGCGGCGGGATCCTTGAAGCGCGGCGACTGCGAGAGGAACTTCACCGGGTTGCCGTACACGAGCCGGTCGATGGCGGCGGCGGAGTGGCCGCGGCGACGCATCTCCTGCGCGGCCTTGGGCACCGAGAGCGGGTCGCTGTGGCCCCAGTCGCACGCGCTGTTGAGCCAGACGCGCTGCGCGGAGACCGATTCGATCATGTCGACGGCGCGCACGGGCGTGGACTTCGATTCGGGGTAGAGGGTGATGCCGGCCCAGAAGCCGCGGTCGAGGACCTCGTGGATGGTGTGCTCCTCGACGTGGTCGATGATCACGCGCTCGGGCTTCACGACGCCGTTGGCCTTGAGGCAGTCCATGATCAGGCGCGTGCCCTTGCGCTTGTCCTCGAGGTGCGGCGTGTGCACGAGGATCATCTGGTCGTACTGCACGGCGAGGGCGATGTGCTGCTCGAGCACCTTCAGCTCATTGCGCGTGTTCTTGTTCAGGCCGATCTCGCCGATGCCGAGCACCGTCGGGGCCTTGAGGAATTCCGGGATCAGCGCCAGGACGTCGGCGGCGAGCGCCATGTCCTCGGACTCCTTGGGATTGATGCAGAGCCACGAGTAGTGCGGCAGGCCGTACTTGGCGGCGCGCCTGGGCTCGATCTGCGTCAGCTGGCAGAAGTAGTCGTAGAAGCCGTCGGCGGACTTGCGGTCGAAGCCGGCCCAGAAGGCGGGCTCGCAGATCGCGGCGCAGCCGGCGAGGGCCATGGCCTGGTAGTCGTCGGTGGTGCGGCTCACCATGTGGCCGTGCGGTTCGATGTAGCGCATGGTCGGCGGGCTTACTTGAGGCCGGGCCAGACGCCCGAGGCGGCCTTGGTGTCGGCCTTGGCGATGGGTTCGACGGAGGGGTCGCTCCAAAGGTGCAGGATGCGGGCGACGCGGCCTTCGTCCTTCTCCAGGAGGAGCGGGAGGGCGGCGCGGAGGCCCCGGATGCGGTGGTCTTCGCCCCCGGCGGCGCGGTCGAGGCGGTCCAGGAAGGCCGCGAGGTCGAGCAGCTTATACCGGGCGTCCATGAAATGCAGGTCGGCCACCTGCTCGCGGGTGCGGGCGGGGGCGCCGGGATGGGGTTGGGGGGTCGACATGAGGGAGGCACGCCTGCGCGCGCTTGGGTGAGACACCAAAGTGCGGCAGAGGTCCCCGCTGGTCAAGCCACCCCGCCCGACGGCGGGCGTCGGCTTACTTCTTGGCCGGGGCTTCCTTGGCTTCCTTCTCGTACTCGGCCGCGGTCCAAGGGGTCTTGCGATCGGCGTACTTCTTCTTGATCGCGGCGACTTCGGCTTCGGTCACGGTCGGACCGACGTTGCCCCAGCTGTGGTTCACGTAATTGACGACGTCCGCGATGTCCTTGTCGGACAGGCCGGCGACCGGGGGCATCATGCTGTTGTAGTTCATGCCCTTGACCGTGATCGGACCCTGCATGCCGTTGATGATGTTGCGGACGGCGATCGAGGCGTCCTTGGCGACCCACTCCGAACCGGCGAGGGGCGGGAACACGGGCGGCAGGCCCAGGCCGGTCGGCTGGTGGCAGGCGATGCAGGTGCGGGAGTAGACGGCCTGGCCGCGCTTCATGGTTTCGGCGTCAGGGGCGGCCACGGCGGCGGCGGCGAGGAAGACGAGGGCGAGGGACTTGAGGGAGGTCATGGTGCGTGCAGACAGAGGTGGGCGGAAAGAAGCAGACCTCAAAAGGAAAAGACGGTTCCCACCGCCGACGGGGAGGTAATTAGCCTAGGGCCCCCGGGGCATTAGGACGAGCGGGCGAGGCTTAATGCGACAAACCGACGATCAACCCGGCGGCGGCCAAGTAGGCCTCCGACCCTATTAAAATGGGGTGGAAACCTGCCCAAAGGCCCCTAGCCTGCTTGGTATGAAAACGCCAGAACCCCGTCTGGAGTGGATGCGCAACGTGCGGCCGGAGAGCCTGCGCGCGGTGTTCGACCACCTGCCCGGGGTGATGTTCTTCGCCAAGGACCTGGCCGGCCGCTTCACGATGGCCAACCTCGCCTTCGCGCAGCGCTGCGGGTTCCCCGACGAAGCCAGCCTGCTCGGCAAGAGCGACGCCGACATCTTCCCGCCGGAGCTCGCGGCGGCGTTCAAGAAAAAGGACCTGCACATCTGCCAGACCGGGCAGCCCCTGCCCCGCATCATCGAGCTCTTCCCCAACGCCGCCGGCGAGCATGTCTGGTATGAGACCACCAAGGTCCCCCTGTTCGACGACGCCGGCCGCGCCTGCGGGGTCTGCGGGACCGTCCGCAGCTACGAAGGCACGAAGGCCCTCCTTGAGCCGTTCCTGCAGGTCGAAGCCGCGGCGGAGTTCATCAAGGACAACCTCACGACCTCCCTGAACATCGCCAAGCTGGCCAAGCTGACCGGGATGTCGGTCCGCCAGTTCGAGCGCAAATTCCATAAGGCCTACCAGGTCAGCCCCCGCGGCTACCTGGTGCGCATGCGGGTGGCGGCCGCGTCCGACCTCCTCCGGAACACCGCCCTCCGCCCGTCCGAGATCGCCCACCAGACGGGCTTCTACGACGCCAGCGATTTCTCGCGCCAGTTCCGCCGGGCGATGAAGGTCAGCCCGACCGAATTCCGCCGCAGCCTGCGGGCCTGAACGCCCCGCCGGGATGGGGTCCGGACCCCAGATGCCTTCTCGACAGCGGGGGCCTGATGGGTTTTATTCACACCCGTACCCCCCTACACTATGCAAGAAACTACCGTACCTAATGCGAAACGGCTCCTTTGGGCCGGCTTCATGGCCATCCTTGCCGCCGGCGTCGGCTTCGCCCTCCGTGGCGGCATCTTCGGCGCCTGGGCGTCCGAATACGGCTTCACCGCCTCCCAGCTCGGCGCCATCGGCGGCGCCGGTTTCACGGGTTTCTGCTTCGGCATCATCATCGGCGGCGTGATCGTCGACAAGATCGGCTACGGCAAGCTCGTCGCCGTCGCCCTCCTTGGCCACATCCTCTCGGCGTTCGTCACCTTCGGCGCCTCCGACCCCAAGAACGCGTATGACTTCCTCTACTGGGGCATGTTCATCTTCGCCTTCGCGAACGGCACCCTCGAAGCCGTGGCCAACCCGCTCGTCGCCACGATCTTCCCCAAGCAGCGCACGCACTACCTGAACATCCTGCACGCCTCCTGGCCGCTCGGCATGGTCGTCGGCGCCCTCGCCTCCTACCTCCTCGGCTCCGTGATGGGCCTCGGCTGGAAGGCGCAGCTCTCCTTCTACCTCGTCCCGACCGTCGCCTACGCGGTGATGTTCATGGGCCAGTCCTTCCCGAAGTCGGAAGCCGCCGAGAAGGGCGCCTCCTTCTCCGAGATGTTCAAGGACGTCGGCATCCTCGGCTCGCTCGTCGCCGGCTACCTGCTCTCGATCTTCCTCGGCAACGTCCTGGGCCCGGTCTTCAACGTCGACAACCTCGGCCTCTACCTCGCCGGCGCCCTCCTCATCGCCGTCGGCGTGATCACCCGCTTCTCGCTCGGCTCCTTCCTCCTGTTCGTGCTCTTCATCACCCACGCCATCGTCGGCGCGGTCGAGCTCGGCACCGACGGCTGGATCGAAGCCATCACCGGCAACCTCTTCACCGCCGAGCAGGGCAAGATGCTCTTCATCTGGACCTCGGCCATCATGTTCGGCCTGCGCTTCTGCGCCCACTGGATCGAGACCAAGCTCGGCCTCTCCCCGGTCGGCATCCTGGTGACCTCCGCGCTCCTCGCCTTCGTCGGCCTGCAGCTCGCCTCCGGCATGGACAGCTTCGCCATCGCGCTCATCGCCCTCGGCATCTACGCCCTCGGCAAGACGTTCTTCTGGCCCACGATGCTCGCCGTCGTCGGCGACCGCTTCCCGCGCTCCGGCGCCGTCGCCATGTCCATCATGGGCGGCATCGGCATGCTCTCCGCCGGCCTGATCGGCGGCCCCGGCCTCGGCTACGCCAAGGACCGCTTCACCAGCGAAGCGCTCCAGAAGGACGCCCCCGCCGCCTACGCCTCCGCCAAGGCCTCCTCGGAGTCCAAGTTCCTCTTCCTCGCCCCGGTGACCGCCGTGGACGGCAAGAAGCTCGAGGAAGCCAAGAAGGCCGGCGACAAGGGTTCCGCCGAACAGAAGGCCATCGTCGCCGCCAACCAGGCCGGCGACCGCGCCACGCTGAAGGCCGACTCCTTCCTGCCGCTGACCATGGCCGCGATCTACCTGCTGCTGCTCTTCTACTTCAAGAGCATCGGCGGCTACCGCGCCCTGAAGATCGAAGAGCAGGTCTGAACGACCCTCGCTCCCTGACCGAAGGCCGCCCACCCGGGCGGCCTTCTTGTTTGGTAGGTTTGCGAACGGGGTCCGTCGGCTGCGTCCTAGCAAATCGGCTTCCGTCCCGCGGGGCCTTGGGGCTGAATGAAGCCACTCCCATGAGCACCCCGAAGATCCGCATCGCGCTGGCCGGCCTCGGCTTCGGCGCCGAATTCATCCCGATCTACCTCGCGCACCCCAACGCGGAGATCGCCGCCATCTGCCAGCGCAACCCTGAGAAGCTCAAGGCCATCGGCGACCGCTACGGCATCGCCAAGCGCTACACGTCCTTCGAGGAGATGCTCAAGGACCCGGAGATCGACGCGGTCCACATCAACACGCCGATCCCCGACCACGGCCGCCAGTCCATCGCCGCCCTCAAGGCCGGCAAGCACGTGGCCTGCACGGTCCCGATGGCGACCTCGATCGCGGAGTGCGAGGAGATCGTGAAGCTGGTGAAGGCCACGGGCCTGAGCTACATGATGATGGAGACGGTCGTCTACGCCCGCGAGTTCCTCTACGTGAAGGAGCTCTACGACAACGGCGAGCTCGGCCGCCTGCAGTTCCTCCAGGCCTCGCACCAGCAGGACATGGAGGGCTGGCCCGGCTACTGGCCCGGCCTGCCGCCCATGTATTACGCCACGCACTGCGTGGGCCCGATGCTCGCCCTGACCAAGGCCGACGCGGAATACGTCTCGTGCTTCGGCTCCGGCCGCATCGCCGAGGACATGATCCCGATCTACAACTCGCCCTTCGCGGTCGAGACGGCCCACATCAAGTTCCACAAGTCCGACGTGTCGGCGCGCATCATCCGCTCGCTCTTCGACACGGCCCGCCAGTACCGCGAGTCCATCGACGTCTACGGCTCGAAGAAGTCCTTCGAGTGGCCGCTCATCGAGGGCGAGGAGCCGGTCCTCCACACGGCGAAGAAGCCCGAGCCGGAGATCCCCGCCAAGGTCAAGGTGCCCGACTACGCCCACCGCCTGCCGAAGGAGATCCAGCGCTTCACGACCAAGGGCGTCTACGGCGAAGGCGAAGACCACCTGTCCTTCACGCAGGGCGGCGGCCACGGCGGCTCCCACCCGCACCTCGCCAACGAGTTCATCCAGGCGCTCCTCGCCAAGCGCGAGCCGTTCCCGAACGCGCGCCAGTCCGCCAACTGGACCTGCACGGGCATCCTCGCCCATGAGTCCGCGATGGCCGGCGGCGAGATCCGCAGGCTCCCCGCGTTTACGCTGCCCGGCTGAGCGCGCTGGCAGGGACGCGATGACATCGCGTCCGTGTCTCGTTATCAGGACGGCTCCCCGAGCCGTCCTTTTTTGTGCCTCCGTATCGAGGTAGGGTCGAGCGGCCCGCTCGACCACGATTGCCTTGGATAGGAATGCGTCGGCGACGCATCCGCCGTATCATGGTAGTTCGGGACAGCGTCACGACTTAGCTGTCTTTCTGCGTTCCCATCCGCCAACCGCCAGCCGCTATCACCTGCGATGGGTAGGACCAAGCATCCCTGCTCGGCCGCGCGGCCGACCAAGGATGGTCGGCCCTACCCGTTCTGAGGTAGGGTCGGGCGGTCCGCTCGTCCGCGGCTGACCGGGCCGGTCAGCCCTACCAACAGGAAGGGCGGCCGGAGCCTCCCTCATCATTGCCTCGTGCCCTCGACTAGGCCACTTGCCCGCGTGTCACCGTGTCAACTTGCCCCCGCGAAGTGAGCGCTAGGCGCTCACTTCGCGTAGAGGCCGTCCTTCGGATTCGCACCCGAGACGAGATAGGCGAGCAGATCGGCGACTTCCTGGGCGTTGAGCGAGTTGATCAGGCCGACGGGCATCGGGCTCTCCGGCGAACGGTCGATGCTCAGGATGTCGGAGCGGTTGACGGAGATCGTCACCGAGGGATCGAACGGGTTGACCGAGAGCTCAAGTTTGTCCCCTTCTTCGTTCAGGATACGGCCGATGGTCTTACCGCCGTCGACGCGACCGATGACGGAGTTGGCATACTGGTCGGACAGCACGGCGCTGGGCTGGACGATGCTCATGAGGACGTCCGCGGGGGCGGTGCGAGCGCCGAGACCGGAGAGGTCCGGACCCTGCGCGCCGCCGTCGTTGCCCATGCGGTGACACTGCGAACAGAGCGCGGCGGCGAACATCTTCTGGCCGTTCTCGAAGTCGAAGGTCTTCTTGGCCTTGGCGTCTTCCCAAGCCTTGAGAGCGTCGTCATGCGTCCAGAGCCGACCCGGTCCGGCGGCGGCCGGGATCGGTGCGGCGGGCTTGCGGGCGGCGGCCGGCGCGATCTGCTCGAGTTCGGGACGCTCGGCTTCCGGCGCGACGGCGAGCGCTTCCTTGCGGATGTTACGGACGAAGCCCTTCAGCGAGTTGCCGCCTTCGGCCTGCGCGAGGACGTCGAGGTAACCGAAGAATTCCTTCCGGAGCTCCGGCGTCCAGCCGACGGTGGCGCGGCAGAGGTAGACGGCGAGACCGATGCGGGTCGAAGCGGGCGTGACGGCCATCGCGTTGGCGGCTGCCCGGGCGTAGCCGGGGTGACGCGCGAGGATCTCGGGGTCGGCGACGACGGCCGGGCTGGGCTGCGCGACCTTGATGGCCTTGAGCACGCGGGCCGGCGCGGAAGGCTCGCCGAGGAAGATGGCGAGCTGGGCGAGCTGACGGTCGAGAACGTTGTCTCCCGACGGCAGGCGCGCGGCGGCTTCCTGGCCGAGACGGGCCACAGTCGCGGCGTCCGGCTTGCCGTGACGCGAGAACGCGACCTGGAAGACGCGCTGGCGGTCCTGCTGCTGACGGAGATCCTTGGCCTTCGCGGCGCTGTCAGCGGCGGCGACGATGGCGGGCAGGTCCGGCGCGCCGCCGCTGCGGGCGAGCGCGAGCGCGGCGTTGAGCGCGAGGTCGACGTTGGCGTCGGCCTTCACGCGGCCGCGCCAGCCTTCGACCGGCTGGTGCTCGACGGCGATGCGGGCCGCGTAACGCACCCAGCGGTCAGGGTGACCCATGAGCGGCCAGGCCTTGGCGAGCGCGGCGGCAGACGGGGCGACGTCGCGGAGGGCTTCCAGCTCGCGGCGGAGCTTCTGCTCCGGCGTGGCTTCGAACCAGCCGGCGGGCGCGGTCGGCTCGGCGCCCTGGTAGGTGATGCGGTAGAGCGCGGACTGGCCGCCGCGGCCGCCGATGGTCACGTACATGGCGCCGTCCTGCGGACGGATCACGACGTCGGTGACGGAGAAGGGCTTGCCGGCCGCGAAGACTTCCTTGCGGGCCTTCCAGCCGCCGCCTTCCGGCGTGAGGTGGATGGCGTAGAGCGTGGCGTAGGTCCAGTCGCAGGCGTAGAAGGCGCGCTGGTAGGCGGCCGGGAATTTCGCGCCGGTACCCATGGCGGTACCGGTCGGGCTGCCCGGACCGATGTCCACGAGCGCGGGCTGCATGTCCAGCGTCGGGAAGGTGTTGTTGCTCGCGCCGGAGCGCCAGCCGAGCTCGCCGCCCGGGGTGCAGAGGTAGATGCGGGTCGGACGATACCACGGGGCGCCCATGTCCCACTCCATGTCGGAGTCATAGGTGAAGATGTCGCCGTCCGGGGCGACGGAGCAGTCGTAAGGATTACGGAAGCACGTGGTCACGCGGACCCAGTCCTTGCCGTCCTTGTCCATGCGGGCGATCCAGCCGCCGACGGCCTTGATGCCCGCGGCGTGGCCGTTGGCGTCCTCGAACTTCTTGAGCAGGTCGTCCTCGTCGTAACGCTTCACCGGGGCGCCGGCCTTCTCGTCGTCGGGCAGCTTGGTGTGGTTGCCGCCGACCACGAGGATCGAGCCGTCGCGGTCGAGGACGAGCTGGTGCGGGCCGTGTTCGCCCGAACCCTTGAGCGCGCGGATCATCGTCTGCTCGGAGAAGGAACCGTCGCCCTTCACGTCACGCAGGCGCCAGATGTCGCCCTTGCCCTTTTCGCTCGTGCAGGCGTACAAGGCGCCGTGGGCGAAGAGGAGGCCGTGGCAGCCGAAGAACTGCGTGTCGATCTTGGTGACGACGGGCTTGCTCGGATCCTTGAGGGACACGCGCCAGAGCACGCCGCCCTGGTCGCCGGCGACGAGGTCGCCTTCCGGCGAGACCGCGAGCGAGACCCAGGAGCCCTGCTCCGGCTTCGGGACGGTGTGGAGGAGCTCGGCCTTGAAGCCTGGCTGCAGGATGAGTTCCTCGGCCGGCGCGACGGACGTGCTCGGGGTACGTTTGGCGCTGGTCGCCTTCTTGTCGCCGCCGAAAGGATTACCCCAAGGGGCCTCGCCCAGCTTCTTCACGACCGTAGCCGGGGTCCACTTGGCGTCATCGAACGCGACAGCCTCCCAGCCCTTGCCGGGATTGGTCAGGGAGGTCTTCCAGTGCGTGCCGGATTCGAACAGCATGGCCTTGCCCGCGATGAGACGGCACGACATCGCGGCGATGCCGCCGTCGTTGCGGCCGACGATCGCGATGGTGTTCACGCCGACCTTGAGGTCGCCGGCGACCTCGGCGGTGAAGGCGTCGGCCCAGTCGTCGGAGCCGCCGAGCTGCTTGCCGTTGAGCCAGACCACGCAGTGGTTGTCGGCGACGGCCTGGAGCCGTACGATCGACGGGACTTCCTTCAGCTCGAAGGTGGCGCGGAACCAGACCTGCTGTTTCGCGACGTTGTTCTTCGAACCCCAGATCCAGAACGTCTCGGCCGAAGCGACGGCCGTAGCGAGGCAGAGGGTGAGCAGGCAAAGCAGGCGGGAGAGCATGGGAAGATGCGGGGTATGCCTCAGGGATAGGCGGCAAACCAACGCTGGCAAGCGTCCCAACCTGCCGAATGCCCCCGGGAACGCACCTTTCCCGCTCATTTACGTCTTGCCCGCCCGCCATCCAGGGACTTCCTCAACTGTCCTGGTAAGGAGGGGTGGCAGAGTGGTCGATTGCGTCTGATTCGAAATCAGATGAACCGCAAGGTTCCGGGGGTTCGAATCCCTTCCCCTCCGCCAGGACAACTTTTAGGGGACACGTGGGCACGAGTAACGGTGACACGGGGCTAATACAGCCTGCCGAAGGGATGAGAACCCCGAGGGGGTCGACGAAGCAAGGCGTCAGCCTTGCGAGATGGGCGTTGCCGCAGGCAACGGGGCGAAAGCCCCGAGCGTAGCGAGCCAATCCCTTCCCCTCCGCCAGGACAATTAAACACGAGTTGATCGGTTGATCAGTGGGACAATTGGCCAGAGGCATCGAGGTAGGGGCAGCACCGCGTGCTGCCCTAGCCGTCTTGAGGTAGGGACGCGTCGGCGACGCGTCCGCCCCATAACCCATTCCTCTCGGTCGCGACACCGTCGCGCCCCTACCTTCTTTGTCCTAAATCCAGCCGGATCTCTTCCGTCACGTCCTCCAGCCGGCGCACGGCGCTCTGCAGGATGGTCTCCGCGACTTCGGTGTTCGGGATCCGACGATAACCCGCGAGGATCGCCTCGACCGAGCAGACGACGAACGGCGCCGGCGCCTCGACCAACACGAACTTCACGCCCTGTTTCTCGGCGTTGAGCTGGGCGACGAGCCGACGCATGGCCTCCAACCCCGCGCGACCGCTGACGAACTCAAGGTTCGTCTGCAGCGTCATGCACTCCGGGGACTCGAGGGCGTCGAAAGCCAGCCGATACTCGGCGCCGTTGCGGAGGAAGCGGAACCCGCCCTGATAACGCTCGGCCGAAGGCAGCGGCCGGGGCGGCGAATCCGTGACGTCGGCGATGGCTCGCGCATAGAGGAGCTTCAGTTCTTCGATGGGAATCAGCACGAACTCACCTTACCCCACTCCCGCCCGCCTGCAATCCCGACCCTTTTGAATTCGCAAAGCGCGGCTTCAGGTTCGCGCCCGCCCCCTGAAGTCATCCCCCACACTCGACACTCCATACGCTCGCCCCTAACTTCTCACCCTCGAGCCCTCGCCCCTGGGGCCCTGCCGCCATGCGCTTCACCGCCCTTTTCTGTCTGCTCCTCGTGTCCGCGCTCCACGCGGCCGCGGCGGATCGTCCGAACATCCTTCTGATCCTCGGCGACAACTGGCGCTTTCCCCATGCGGGCATCCTCGGCGATCCGCACGCGCGCACGCCGGCCTTCGATCGGATCGCCCGGGAAGGCGTGCTGTTCACGCATGCGTTCAATCCGGCGCCGTCCTGCTCGCCTTGCCGCTCGAGCCTGCTCACCGGCCGCGCCGTCCATGAACTCGGCGAACGCGCCTCGCTCTGGAGCGGCTTCCCGCAGGATACGCCGGTGGTCACGCAGCTGCTCCGCGAGGCCGGCTATGCGATCGGCTACCAGGGAAAACCGTGGGCGCCCGGCAACGCCGAGGTCTCCGGCTGGCAAGAAAACCCGGTCGGCCCGAAGTTCGCGGGCCTCGAGGCTTTCCTTAAAGCCCGCCGACCCGATCAGCCGTTCTTCTTCTGGGTGGGCAACACCGACACGGCGACGAAAGCCGGCCGACGTCCCTATCTGGACGACGCCCGGCAGGCCGGACTCGATCCGGCCCGGCTGACGATTCCGCCCGAGCTGCCCGACTGCGAAGAGGTGCGCCTCGACCTGCTGAACTATTACGGCGGCGTCGTCCGCCTGGACCGCGAAGCCGCCGCCGTGCTGGCGACGCTCGAAGCCGCGGGCGAACTCGACCGGACGCTGATCGTCTATGCCTCCGACAATGGCTGGCAGATGCCCCGCGGCCTCGGCAATTGCTACGACCAAGGCTCCCGGGTGCCGCTCGCGGTCCGCTGGGGCAAGATGGCCCCGTCAGCGCGGAAGGTCGACGCGTTCGTGAATCTCGGCGACCTCGCCCCGACCTTCCTTGAAGCCGCCGGATTGCGGCCGCCCTCGACGATGACGATGCGAAGCCTGACGGGCCTGCTCCGCGGCGAAACCGCCGCCGGCCGCGAGGCGGTCTTCATCGAACGCGAACGTCACGCCGACGTGCGCCACGGTCACCTCAGCTACCCGATGCGCGCGGTCCGGACCCGCGATTTCCTCTACGTCCGCAACCTCCGCCCCGACCGCTGGCCGGCCGGTGATCCGGATAATCTCTTCCTGCACGGCCGCCCTTTCGGCGACGTCGATACGACCGCGACCAAGGACTTCCTGCTCGCCCATCAGCAGGACGCCCTCGGCCGGCCGTTCTTCGCGCGGATCTTCGGGAAACGCCCTCGCGAGGAACTCTACGACCTGCGCAAGGACCCCGATCAGCTGACGAACGTCGCCGCCGATCCGGCTTACGCGTCGGATCTCGCCGCTCAGCGCGCCCGGGTCGACGCCTGGATGCGCGATACGCACGACCCTCGTCTCGATGAGGCCTACGACGCGTGGGACCGGTTTCCTTACTACGGCAAAGCGCCGAAGTAAGCCGCCGCTATCCCGCCTCGCGTCCTACTTCGGCGTGGCGCGCATCCGGAGGCTGGCTTCGGCGAACGCTTCGCCCATGAGCGCGAAGGTCTTGGCGCAACCGAGGTAATGGTAACCGGCGTTCGACGCGCCTCGCTTGAGCAGGTCGGCCTCCGCGGGCGAGATCAGCTTGGCTTCATATTCCTTGAGGTAGGCCTGCTGCTGCGCGGGGGTCATCTTGCCGTCGGCGTTGGCCGAGCGCTTGCCCTTGTTCTTGAGCTCGAAGGCCATCTGGCGGACCTTGTCCTTCTTGTCCTGGATCGCGCCCAGCTTCTCGTCCCAGAACGGCGCGGTTCGCACGGCCAGCACGTTGCCCTGGAATTCCGGCAGCACCGCCGGCGCGGCCATGGCCTCGCGGAAGGCGAGGTTATCCTCGCTGCCCGGATCCTTGCCGCCGACGCCCATCACGCCGATCACGAACGGCAGCTTGGGCGCGCCGAAGTCCTTGCGCACGTCCCGGATGAAATGGGCCAGCAGGTCCGCATAGGCCGTGAAGCGCTTGTCCGCCTGACCCTTCGGCTGCTTGGGGTAGAAATTTCCGTCTACCATGTCATTGAAGCCCTGGAGCCAGACGAAGCCGGCCAGCTCGTACCCCTCCTTGGGGTCGTAGGCCGGACACACGCGCGCCGGGTCGGCGAGCACCTGCTTGGCGTGCGCCACCATGAGACGGTAGTAATGCCCCGTGGCTTCGACGGAGTGGGTGCCCTTCTCGAGGTCCTTCGCGTTGCGCGGATACGGGCCGGCGCTCGGCGAACGGAAATCATAGTTCAACGACTTGCCGCCCCAGGCGGCCTTGATGATCAGCACGGGCCCGTCGGCGACCCGGTCCAGCGCGAGGCCGAAGGCGTACTCCGGCCCGATCTTCCCGCCATCGACCGCCGGATCGCGCCGCGAGCCATAACCGGTCGTCAGCGGACCGAAGCCTTCGCCGTTCTTATCGCCGATGCCGGTGTAGTAAGAGATCCACACGTTCTTCGCGGTCGCAGGCTTGCCGTCTGGTCCGAGCAGGCGCTTCAGCAACGGCGCCGTCGCCGGATCTTCGCCGATATAATCGATCGTCTCGACCTTCGCATGGCCTTCCATGTTCGACTGGCCGACGAGGACGTAGACCTGCAGGGGCTTCGCCGTGACGGCGCACGCGGCCATGACGAACCACGCGAACAAGGGGTATCTCATGCCTCCCTTATACCCCTCCCGCTCCATCCCGCAATCCTCAGGGTGGGACCGCTCCACGTGCCTTCCTTGCTTTCCGAGCCTCCGGGCCTCTGGTCAACTGTGCCTCTTATTGCGCCCCTTGCCCACGTGCCCACGTGTCAACGTGCCCCCCTCGCGGCTCTGCCGCGCCGGTAGGGCCGGGACCGCGTCACGACCTAGCCTGCATCTTAGGCAGGGCTGACCTCCCTTGGTCAGCCGCGGTTGAGCGAGGGCGCTCAACCCTGCGATTCGCCGCAGGGCGGCCCCCAGCTTCGCAGCCGATCGCCATGCCAGCAGCCTCCCTTCCTCTGCCTATGCTCTATACTCGATATTCCATACTCTCACCGCGGCCTACGGCCGCGTCAGAACCCCGCGGCCCGGCCCTCGCGGGAGCGCGGATCATGGGCGCCGACAAAAGGTCCGTCCTTCACCGGCTGGCCGACCGCCTGGGTCGAGCCGATGATGTCCACTTCCTTCAGGACATGCCCGCGGCGGCGTAGGTCGTCCTTCAGGGCGGAGGGCATCGACTTCTCGACCCGCAGCTCATCCGGACTCCACTGCTGATGGAAACGGGGACGTGCCAACGCCTGCGCCGGCGTGTCGCCTTCGTCTAAGATATGGAGCAACGCGAGAAGGGTCTGCGAAATGATCGTCGGTCCGCCGGCCGCGCCGATCGCGAGCACGGGGCGCTCACCTTCGAAGACCAGCGTGGGCGACATGCTGGAGAGCGGGCGCTTGCCGGGCGCCGGGAGATTCGCCTCCGCGCCGACCAAACCGAACGCGTTCGGGGCCCCGGCCTCGGCGGCGAAGTCGTCCATCTCGTTGTTCAGCACGACGCCCATGCCGGGGACGACGACCTTGGAGCCGTACGAGGTGTTGATGGTCGACGTGCACGCGACCCAGTTGCCCGCGGCGTCGGCCGCGGAGAAATGCGTGGTGTGCTTCTCGAATACGTGCTCGTCGGCGCGCGGCGGCGTGCCGTGACCCTTGACCGGGGTGGCCTTGGCCAGGTCGATCTTCGGGGCCAGCATCCGCGCGTATTCCTTGTCGGCCAGCCCGCGTGGCACCTTGGTGAAGGCCGGGTCGCCGAGCCAGTGCGCCCGGTCCGCGAAGGCGAGCTTCATGGCCTCGGCGACGACGTGCGGGGAATCCTCGGGCCGCGCCGGCCCCTTGGCCTCGAGGATGTTCAGGATCTGCGCGACATGCACGCCGCCCGAACTAGGCGGCGGCATGCCGACGATCCGGCGGCCGTGATAAGTGGTCTCGAGCGGGGTGCGTCGCTTGAACGCATAAGCGGCGAAGTCGGCCTCGGTGAGCAGGCCGCCGTTCTCACGCATCCACTTCGCCGCGGCCTGGGCGAATGGCCCGCGGTAGAACCAATCCGGTCCGCCGGCACCAAGGGCCCGCAAGGTCTTCGCCAGCTCGGGCTGCCGATGGATCTCGCCTTCCTGAAGCGGCGTGCCGTCGGCGCGCAGGAAGATGGCCCGGGACGACGGGAACTTGGCGAGGTCCTGCGCGACTGCGGCGATCCGAGCGGCGTAAGCGCGCGGCACGCGGAAACCGTCTTCGGCGATCTGGGCGGCCATCTCGCAATGGACCTTCCACGGAAGCTTGCCGTGACGCGTCACGGCCTCGTGGAACACCGCGGCCTGGCCGGGCACGGCGACGGCGAGGGCGCCCGTCCGGCTCAGCTCCGGCACCGCCTTGCCGTTGCGCAGGAACATGTCCGCCGTCGCCGCGGCCGGCGCGGTCTCGCGTCCGTCCAGCGCGACGATCTCGCCGGACGGGAGGCGGAGCAGCAGGAAACACCCGCCGCCGAGCCCGGAGTTATGGCTGTCGACCACGCCGAGGACGAGGCCGGTGACGACGGCTGCGTCGACCGCGTTGCCGCCGCGACGCATGATCTCGACGCCGGCTTCGCTCGCCAGATGGTGCACCGCGGCGACCATGCCTCGACGCGCTTCTTCCGCCGCCTGACCGACGAGGGCCGACAGCATGAGCACGAGCAGGGGTAACCGCTTCATGCGCCCACCATGGTGCGTCCCCGCCCCCGCCGCAACCCTGAGGTAGGGCCGGGGCAGCGTCACGACCTAGCGCATCCGCCTCGGGCAGGGACGGCTCTCCGGACTGTCCGCCCTGGCCGCTCAGGCGAGGCCGCGGAGCGAGGCGGCGAAGCGGGCGTGGACGAAGTCCATCGCCCGACGCCCCTTCGCGCGGGCGGCCGCCTGATCACGGTCGATCTCGAACAGGGTCGCGGCGAGCTGCTCGACCGGGGTCTCGTCCATCTCGAGCAACCATTCCGGCAGGCCGATGTCGCGGAACATCCAGCACTTGGGCGAATGGAACTCGGAATAGGTGTGGATGACCGGGGTGCCGTTCGCGAGCGCGATGATCGGCGCATGGGGTTCATGGCAGACGACGGTGTGCGCGCGGGCGAAGACCGAGGCGGCCTCGTCCGCGTTCCAGAACGCCGGCAGGTTGACGACCTGACGGCGGATCTCGTCCGGCAGCGGATCGTGGAGCAGGCGCTTATTGTGCGCCATCTCCTTGAAGGTCTCGGGCGCGATGAGCACCTTGCCGCCGGTCCGGCGCACCCAGCGCGTGATGAGCTCACGGTATTTGGCCGCGCGCCGCTCGTCGTCGGCGACCTGCGCCGGCGTGGGGTGCAACGGGTTGAGCTTCTCGGGCCGGGGGTCGTCGACGCCCGGCGCCTTGGGCGTGTTGGTGCGCAGGTGCACGGTGATGAAGCGCCGCTCCTCCAGGCCGAGGGTGCGCAGCGTGGCCAGGCCGCGCGCCTCATCCCTTACGTCGATGCCGAAGCACCCGTCGGGCCCGAAATCCAACACCCCCGGCCGCACGCCGGCGGCGCGCAGGATCCCGAGCGTCTTGGTCTCGCGCGTGTACACGAACTCGGCGCCGTTCAGGAGCGCGATCCGCTCCGCCGCGCCGGGCCCGTTCACCATCGTGGGGAAGAACGACTGCCCGAAGAGCCCGTACTTCTTCCCATGCTTCCGGCAGAACTGCATGTAAGAGAGGTCCTGGCCCATGCCGGAATTACGGATGAAGAGGTCGCTCTCGAGGATCGCCCGCCGCAAGGCCTCGTCGCGCTCGGTCTTGCCGTCGAGCTTGCCCTGCAGGATCCGCACGCGTGGGAAGCGGGCCCGCAGCATCGCCGTGACGCGTTCGTCCAGTTTCATCGCCCAGAGGGTCACCGATGCGTCGGGCAGATGCTCCTCGAGCAGCCGCAACGTCCCCGGCGTGTGCCCGATGTCGCCGATGTTCACGGTGTCCCAGGCGGACTGCAGGACGATCCGAGGCGCGGGCCGACGGCCGGCGCAACCGGCGCCGACCGCGGCGGCGAGCAGAGTCAGGAGGAAATCGCGACGGGGAAGCATGGCTGACGACGAACACTGGCGAACCCATCCGAAGGCTCAAACCGATTCAGACCCCCTCGCGGCAGGGCCGGGACCGCGTACAACCAATCGCTGCCTCTAGGCGAGACTCTCAGCCAGCCGACCACGGATCAACCGATCATCGGCAGTGAGCTTTACCTTTGCACTTTTGCACGCGGCTCCGCCGCAGTTGCACCTTTGCACTGCCTCGTCCGAGCCTCCGGGCCTCTGGTCAACTGTGCCTCTTATTACGCCCCTTATCCCTGCGCCCCTCGCGCCCTCGACTACGTCCCTGGCCAACCGGCCAACTGATCAACAGGTCAACTTTCCTGGGCCGCCTTCACATACCCGACGAGATGGATCATGCCGAGGACGTCCTGCCGGTTGTATTCGATGAGATTCGTCCAATCGCGCCGCGCTTCGTTGGTCAGCTCGCGATGCACCCCGTCGCGTTTGGCGAGCAGCTTGCGCATCCGGCCGAGGATCGCGCCCGGCTGCACGTCGAGGAGATACTTCTTGTATGCATAGCCCACCGCCGCCTGGATGAGGAAATCCTTCAGGCCCGGCCTGCGACGTTCGCCCGCGGTGCGGCACGCCTCGGCGTAAAGCTGCGGCCGGCGGTTCTTGAACCACCTCGCCGCGTTGGCATTGAGGTAGTTCTCCTTGATCCACTCGGCCTGCTCAGGACAGGCGGCCATCAGGAGGTCGCGTTCCGGGATGCTGTAGCCACCGAGGAGGCTCTCGGTCTGCTTGGCCACGCGGACGACCTCCGCCGCCAGCTGCGCCCACGGCAGGAACTCCAGGCCGCGGGCCTTGGCCGAAGCGACGAGGATGTCGTCGTGCACGTAGGTCTTCAGCCCATCCGCCCAGACGACGGTGGTCAGCGCCGGCTCGGGGTCGGCTTTGCGTTTCTCGACGTCGAGCCAGATGACCGGACGGATGTTCTTAAGGAAGGCGGCGGATTGCAGGGTGTGGCGGGGCATGAGGTCGCCAGTATACCCGAGGTTTCGGAAATCGCCCCCTTGCGCCGCCGACGGCCGCGCATTCCCCCTACGGGGGAAGAAGTCTTATATTAGTTCTCGACACCCCCTTATCCCCTCTTGGCCAACCGACCATCGGATCAACTGGTCAACTATCATGCGTTCCCGGGCCCTCTTGGCCTCAACTACCCCTATCCCTAATCTCACCTTTGCACTTGGACGCCTTTGCCCATAAGTCACCTCACCCCGCCCCGCCATGATCTCCTTGCTGCGCCCCGCGCCGGAAACCGCCCGACTACCGGCCGACCGGATCGATCCCGAGTATCGCCGGCTGCGCCTGCAGGTCTTCCTCGGGATCTTCCTCGGCTACGCCGGCTACTATCTCGTCCGGAAGAACTTCTCCCTCGCGATCCCGGACATCCTCCGCGATCACCCGCAGTACTCGAAAGCGGAGCTGGGCGCGGCGATGACGGGCCTTTCCGTCGCCTACGGGTTCTCGAAGTTCCTGATGGGCAGCGTCTCCGACCGGAGCAACCCGCGGTATTTCCTCCCGCTCGGCCTGCTGCTCTCGTGCGCGACGCTGTTCGTCTTCGGCTTCGTCCACGCGGTCTACCTGTCGCTGACGGCGATGGTGGTGCTGCAGTCGCTCAACGGCTGGTTCAACGGGATGGGGTGGGCCCCGTGCGGCAAGACGATGGTGCATTGGTTCAGCACGCGCGAGCGCGGCCGCGCGGTCTCGGTCTGGAACGTGGCCCACAACGTCGGCGGCGCGCTGGTGGCCACGGTCGCGTTCGCCGGCGTCTGGCTCTTCGGCGACTGGGGAGCGAAGTTCTATTTCAACGCGGGCGTCGCCACGCTCATCGCGGTCGTCGCGTGGCTGCTCCTGCGCGACACCCCCCAGAGCTGCGGACTGCCCCCGGTCGAGGAATACAAGCAGGACTACCCGCCGAATTACGGCGCCGGGCATGAGCGGCCCCTCGGCTTCCGGGAGATCTTCGTGACGCACGTCTTCGGGAACCGCCTCCTCTGGGCCATCGCGGTCGCCAACGCCTTCGTCTACTTCGTGCGCTACGGGGTCGTGGACTGGGTCCCGACCTACCTGCAGACGGCGAAGCACTTCTCGTTCCAGCAGTCGAGCGTCGCCTGGGCGGCCTTCGAGTGGGCCGGGGTGCCGGGCACGATCCTCTGCGGCTGGATGTCGGACAAGTATTTCCGGTCGCGGCGGGCGCCGGCCACGATCCTGTTCATGATCCCGACCCTCCTCGGCCTCGTCGCCTACGGGCTCAACCGCGAAGGCCCCCTGTGGATCGACATCACCGCGCTGATCGTCATCGGCTTCTTCATCTACGGTCCGATCATGCTGATCGGCCTGCAGGCCCTCGACATGGTGCCGAAGAAGGCCGCCGGCACCGCCGCCGGCTTCACCGGCTTTTTCGGCTACGTCTTCGGCTCCGCCTTCGCCGGCACGGGCGTAGGCTGGATCGCCGACCATTGGGGCTGGGGCGGCGTCATCGTCGCGATGTGCGGCTGTTCCGTGCTCACGATGGCCTTCAGCGCCCTCACCCTCGGCCACCGCGCCGAAAGCTCCGCCACCCGATGAGATCCTTGCTCCCCTTGCTCCTCCTGCCCCTCGCGGCCTTCGCCGCGGAGCCACGTCCGCTCATCATCGCGCATCGCGGCGCCAGCGGCTACCTGCCGGAGCACACGCTCGCGGCCAAGGCCCTCGCCTACGGCCAGGGCGCCGACTTCCTCGAGCAGGACGTGGTGCTGAGCCAGGACGGCGTGCCGGTCATCTTCCACGACACGCACATCGACACGACGACCGACGTCGCGCGGAAATTCCCAGGAAGGCAGCGCGCGGACGGACGTTTCTACGCCCTCGATTTCACGGTCGCCGAACTGAAACAGCTCAACGTCACCGAGCGCTTCAACCCGCAGACAGGTAAGGCGGCTTTCCCGCAGCGCTACCCGGTCGGCGTGGGTTCGTTCCAGGTCGTGACGCTCGAAGAGGAGATCCGCTTCATCCAGTCCTTGAACCGTTCCACGGGACGCCACGTCGGCATCTACCCCGAACTCAAGGCACCCGCCTGGCATCGCAAGGAAGGCCGTGACCTCGCTGCCGCGGTCCTGCCGATCCTGCGGAAATACGGCTACGACGCCAAGGAGTCGGCCTGCTTCGTCCAGTGCTTCGAATACGCCGAGATCAAAAGACTCCGCGGTGAACTCGGCTGGACGGGCAAGCTCATCATGCTCCTCGGCGGCAAGGGCCAGGGACCCGGCGAGACCGACTTCGCGTATCTCCAGACCGACGCTGGACTGGCCGAGCTCGCCAAGCTCGTCGACGGTATCGGCCCGCCCATCGGCAGCTATGTTACGGGTAAGTCGCCCGCCGAACGCCGGGTCACCGACCTCGCCGCCCGCGCCCGCCGTGCCGGACTCAAGTCGCATCCCTACACCCTGCGCGCCGACGAACTCCCCAAGTGCGTCGCCACCGTCGACGAACTCCTCGCCGCGCTCTTCACCGAAGCCAAGGTCGACGGCCTCTTCACCGACTTCCCCGACCTCTGCCTCAAGAGGTAAGGACAGCACCACGTGCTGTCCTAGTTGCATCTAGGTAGGGTCGAGCGGCTCGCTCGACCGGTGTCGCTAGGTAGGGACGGCTCTCCGAGCCGTCCGCCCCTACCCTTAAAGCCCTGGCGGTCTTTCACGTAAATCCAAGCCGGCCCCCCAGTGCTCTTTGAGCAACTGCTTCCAACGGACGACTTGCTCGGCATTCAGGCCCAGATTTTCGTCCTCAAAGATGCTCTTCTCGAGGAATCCCCCGAAGCTGCCGTCCGGATTCTTCCGTTGCTCGTAACGGAATAGCCGCACCGGGAAGCGCGCATGCTCGCGGCCGAGGATGATCCACCAGACCTGACCCCAGGTCAGCCGATGGGCGAAATGCTCCGTCGCTTCGCTCCAGGTCAGGGCACCGATGCTGCTCATGCCCCGCCTCACCCGATTCTCGATCCTCAGCCAAGCAGCGGCTGGCTCGGAAGACTTAAGGGCCGCTCCGGCGCTCGGCAGAGCTTTCTCGAGGTCTTGCCCGAAGATATGCCCGACAACGAAGGCCTGACCATCGGGCAGTTTGAGCAACGGGCCCTGGATGGTGATGCCGAACTCGGCGGCCACGGCCAAGGTCCACGCCGCGTAACGATCCGAAAGCGTCTGCGCGCTTTTGACCCAGTCGCGGATACGTCCATTTTCGCCGACGAGCTTGGACTTAGCATCCTTGGCCTCGCCTTCCGCTCGCGCCCGGCCGGCGTTACTGTCGCTCAAAAGTTCCCTGAGATGAGCGATCTCTTCGTCCTTCTCATGGAGATTATCCAGCTTGTCGCGGAATTCCTTGTCACCCAGCTGGGCGACGCTGACCAGCCGGGCCAGCTCCTCATGCACTTCGGCAGGCTTGATCTTGCCCGGCTTAAGATGCTTGCGTGCCGCCGTGACGATGGCCTTACGCGCCCGGTCCAGACTTCGTGCCGCCTTCCGCTCCAGGGACGGAATCTTGGATTTGCGGACAAAGACGACGCCGTCGACCGAAGAGCCCGGGCCGCGCTCGATGTAGCTGGAGTCGACCGTGAAACCCAGTTCGCCCAGGAAGTCACGCAGCTCCGAGTTGCTGCCTCGGTCGGGGACGGTCACGTAGAAAGACGGTTCTAGTCCGATTTTCTCGGCCTGGCCCGCGAGAAATTCGTGGTCTGTAATCAGATCCTCGACCCAACCGGGAAGATTGTCCACCAGGTCGTCGTCCGCGCCCACCACCAGGTAGGCCGGGTTGTCGCAGAGTTCGCCCAGAGCGTCCTGATCCGCGTCCTCGTCGTAGTTGTCGTAATCTGGGAACTCGCCGTCGTGAAAGCCGTTGGGGCCGATGTCGTGACTCATAGTAGAGACATTCTACTATGCTGACCTAGCCTGTCTAGAGGGAGACCTGTCATAGAGTGGCATACGGACACTCTAGGTATTGGCGGTTAGCGGTTGGCGGTTGGGAATACATCAAGGCAGGGACGGGTTGGCGGCGCGTCCGCCCTTGCCCCTCATTGATCGCGTCGCCGTCACCCCCCCTGCCTACCGTCCATAACACGCTCTCTGGCCAGCCGGCCGACGGATCAACCGATCAACTAACACCGCGTCGTTCTGGTCAACTGAGCCTCCGGGCCTCAGGGCCTCTCGCTTTTCGCCCTCACGCCGCCGCGACATAATCCACCACGAGCGCCTTCTCGAGCAGGCCGCCGAGCATCGCGACGAACTCCTGGTGCGCCGGCTCGTGGAGGTACTGCTTCTCGAGAGCTTCCTTCGAGGCGAAGGTCAGCGTGAAGATATGCGTGAAGCCCTGATCGAGGCCTTCCGGGCTCACGTTCGTGCCCCACTCGAAGGCCTTGATCGCCGGCAGCTTGCCCGGCAGCGCCTTGAAGGCGTCGACCACCCCGCGGACTTTGTCGGCGGGGGCGTCGGCCTTGAACTGGAAGATCACGATATGCCGGTAAGAGTTCATTCTCCCCAGCGAGTGCAGCTTCCGTCCTCCGTCAACCCTAGGCAGGGATGCGATGACATCGCATCCGCTGACTCTAGGTAGGGTCGAGCGGCCCGCTCGACCGCGGACGCGACGCCGTCGCGCCCCAACCAGCACGGCTGACCGGGCCGGTCAGCCCTACCTCAAACCTTCAGCTGGGCAAAGCGGACGTGCAGAAGCGCCCGGCCTTTGGCTGAGAAGACGCAGGAGTCCTTCGTCGGGGAGAACTGGACGCCGTCGCACTTGGCGAGCTGGGCGCGCTGGACCGCGTAGGCACGATGCAGCAGCACCGAGCGGACATGTTGCAGGATGTCCTCATCGGACTTCGCCAGGAAACCCGGCAGATTCTCGACTTCGATCACCAGCCCCGGAAGACGCTTCGACATGTCGGTAAACCAAAGACGGAGCCGTGGAGCCGTAAAGGATGAAGCATGCGGAATGGAGGACTGAATTGAGGACAGCGTGGAGGGCTGAGTTGCGGACTGAATAGATAAGCCCGCCCCCTGCCACCCGAAGTGCTGCGTCACCCCATACTCAATACTCCATACTCGCTACTCTCTTCCGCCCCTTGCCTACATGTCACCGTGTCAACGTGCCCCCTCAAGCACGTTCCACCTTTGCACTTTTGCACGCGGCTCCGCCGCTGTTGCACCTTTGCACTGCCTCATCCTCCAGCCCACGTGGCCTCTGGTCCTCCTATCCTCGACTAACAACCCCTCACTCCAGCGGGATGAGGAGCCCAGCGGGAGCCGCCCCACCCAGGCCGAGGCCGGAAGATCCGGGCAGACGCACAGCCGGCATGAGCCCCGACGACGTCGTGGTCGAGGCATTGCCGAAGCGGTTCGTCGTCGACTGGAACGCGTTGCCGCCCACCGACCCGAAGGTGCTCGTCGTAGTGCCGAACCGCTGGGTGTTCACCTGCACGGGCGTGCTGCCGAAGCTGCCCGTGGTCGTGGACATCCCGCCGAAGCGGTTGGTCGTGAGATTGACCGACGAGCCACCGAGGTTGCCGAAGGTGCTGGTCATGCCCCCGAAACGGTTGGTCGTGGTGAAGACGGAAGCACCGCCGACGGAACCCTGCGTCGTGGACATCGTGCCGAAATTGTTGGTGGAAAGATTCACCGGATTGCCGCCGACGGTCCCGAAAGTATTGGTCGCGGACCCGAAGCGGTTCGAGGAGACCGAGACGGGGGCGCCGCCGATGTTGCCGAAGGTGTTCGTGATGCCGCCGAAGGTGTTCGTGGTGAGGTGGACGGGCTGACCGTTCAGCGTGCCGAAGGTCGTCGTGGTGTTGCCGAAACGCGTGGTGGTCAGGTTGGAATACTGGGCGTCGGCCAGGGCGGCCGCGAGGATGACGAGAAGAGCGAGGGCGTATTTCATATCTTGTAGAATTACCCCTCGCCGGACGCAGTCAACCCCCTCGCGCCGATTTCCAGCCCGGCCGCCACCCCCGCCTTCGGCACCCTGCGGCGGCCGTCACCCCCGGTCGCGACACCGTCGCGCCCCTACCTCAAGCAACCACCCTCCAGCCCTCGTGTCCTCTAGTCCTCTTATCCTCCCTTACGCACCCTTGCGCACGAGCCCCCGGGTCAACATGCCCCCTCGCGGCTTCGTCGCACTAGTCAGCGGCTTTTTACCTTTGGCATGCATCGCCCCTGCCCTACGTTACGTCTCATGCCTCTCAGCCGTCGTGAAGTCCTCCGCCTCCTCGCCGCCGGCGCCGCGTTCGCGCCGCTGGCCGGCCTGGCCGCCGATCGCCCGGCGAAACGCTCGCCGAAGAAGGGCTGGGCGGGCAACCGTCCGGAGTCCGAAAAACAGTTCGGCTGCGCTTGGTGGTACACCTGGACCTGCCAGGGGGAAAGCACGCCGAGCTACGAATTCGTCCCGATGGTCAAAGGCCACCGCCGGCCCGTGCCCGATACCGAGCTGGCGATGCTGAAGGATCCTGCCGCCAAGCACCTGCTCGGCCTGAACGAGCCGGAACGCGACACGCAGGGTAACCTCACCGTCGAAGAGGCCGTCGCGGCCTGGCCGGCGATGGCGGCCTTCGCCACCGAGAAGAAACTCCGCCTCGGCTCCCCCGGGGTCTCCTCCGACGGCCTGGGCGGCGCGTGGATGCGCGCCTTCATGGAGCAGGCCCAGCGCAAGAAGCTGAAGGTCGATTTCATCGCCGCCCACTGGTACCGCAGCGCCGACCCCGCGGCCTATGAAGACTGGCTCAAGGAACTCTACGCCACGTATCGCCGGCCGATCTGGGTCACCGAATTCAACGCCATGTTCACCAAGGCCGACGACAACGGCCATGCCCAGTTCCTCCGCGGAGCGCTCAAGGCCATGGAGCGGCAGCGCTTCGTCGAACGCTACGCCTACTTCAATCCCAAGGACGGCAAGGCCGCGCTCCTCAAGGACGACGCCCTGACCAAGCTCGGCGAGATCTACCGCGACGCAGGAGGTTGATAATCAGGGGACACGAGGGCACCGTACCCCGTCGCGGCCCCCTCATGCCCTCAAGGCAGTCGCAGGCTGGCCGTCGGCGTGGCGGGCACGTCAAAGCGCTCCGCCAGCCAGGCGCTCAGCTGGGCCGGCGTCGCCGGTGTCGGCGCAGCCTCGAACACCACGCGGCCGTTGACCGTCACCTTGACCGGCCGGGCGAGATCTTCGACGAGGCCTTCCCTCAGACGGATCGTCAGCCCGGCCGGGACGTCGCCCTCGAGCACGATCTCCTGGCCGCGGGCGGACGCCACGATCTTCTGCCCGGATTTCGCGAAGCCGGCGGGCAGCTCCAACCAATAGAAACGGTCGTGGGTGACGCCGGTCTGGACCCAGACGATCTTATGAGGCCACGGGTCTCGGACGAACTTCGCCATCCACGGCAGCGCCTCGGCGTCTTTGCGGTCCATCCAATGCGGCAGACCCGGATACACGCGGCCGAGATGCTCGTACCCGGCCGGATCCTCACGACGCAGGCGGCCGAACTCCGCGATCTTGTCCGCGACGATCTTATTCCGCCCATAGGCGGCGTCCTCGCCCCCGATGAACATCGCGAACGGCAGATTACGGACGCCCCGCGTGTTCACGCCGTTGGGATGGCCGGCCATCATCGCGGCGGCGGCGAAGCGATCGGGGATGCGCGGGGCGAGCTGCCAGACGCCGTCGCCGCCGGCGGAATAACCAAGCAAGTAGACCTTGTCCGGATGCACGCCCCGGACGGCGATGAAATCCTGGATCAGGCGATCGAAGAGCCGGTCGATGTGCGGCTGGTGCCAGAGGTTCCAGGTATCGGTCGGGGCGCGGGGCGCGACCACGATCCCTTCGGACGGCGCGTAGAGGCGGATCTGGTTCTGCCATTGCTGATCATTGACCGCGGCGGTCGTGCCCCCGCCGCCATGCATCGAGATCCACAGGCTGCGTTGGCCGGCGGGGGCGAGGTTGAACTCCTTTTCCAGCCAGCGCAGGGTCTTGCCTCCTGCCTTCAGTTCGCGGGCGGCGACTTCGGCGGCCCGCTCGGACTGGAGTTCCGCCTGACGGCGCTCGGCGGCCTGGCGCAGGGCCTCCGGTAGCGGGGCGCCGGCATGGACCGCGACGCACCCGCCGACGAGCGCATGGAGAAAGCAAAAGAGCAGCCGCGGGGTTCGGAACATAAGTCTGTACTATCCCCCGACGGCGCTGAGACGAGCCATCTTCCAGCCCCTCCCACGAACCGGCCTTTTCTGGCAAGCCCCACCCTCAAGACAAGGCCCCTCCGGCCCCCCGGCCTCGCGCCCTCTAGTCCTCGTGTCCTCTAGCCCTCGTGCCCTCGTTTACCTCCCCATGCCCACGTGTCACCTTGTCAATGTGTCCCCTGCGGCCATCCGGCCGCATGCCCCCTCGCGTCCATTGGACACGCCTGATATCATGGAGGACCACGCCCGACATGATGATGCACACGTTCAACTACCGCGACTACGAGCCCCAGGAGTACCCCTCGACCGATCCGCTCCCGGCCCTGACGGGACGTAAGGCCGTCGCGCAAGAGCGGGATTGGCTCACCATGCAGGCGCATCCGATCAAGGAGACCATCGATTTCTTTCAGGTCAGTTTCGAAAAATATCCGTCGGCCTACTCCCTGCCCGATCCGCTCGAGCATCTCTTCCTCGTCGCCTACGGTGCCCACCCTCTGTTCGGGGCATGGGCGGCGAGACGGGCAAGTCGTCTGATGCGCTTGTCTCATGGTGCGCAGCAAGAATTCGACGCCCTGACTTTGGCGTCGGACACCTTCGCCCGCTATCCCTTCACGCTCATCCTCGCCTATGACTGCGCCTGGCGGGTCGTGGACAGCGCCGAAGCCGCCGGCAAGCCCGCCGACGTCATCGCCGCCTGGCGCGCCCGCGCCGCGCAGATCCACGCGCATGTTGTGAGGGGGCAAGTGGACACGAGTAACGGGGACACGGGGACGATGCCCTGACCCTCATGACTTGAGGTAGGGTCAGCACTGCGTGCTGACCTAGTTGCCTCTGGTAGGGAAGCGATGACATCGCGTCCGCCGTCTCTCTGCGTTCCCAGCCGATACCACCGGAAAACCCAAAATGGCGGACTTCTGCGACTTCCTTGCCAAAGACCGCCCAAATCCCGAGGATGCACCCGTGGTCATCCTGATGAAAGCCCCCCTCCGTCAGCTCCTCGCCGTCTTGCTCACGTCGCTGGCCACGCTGGTGGCCGCCGCGTCGACGCCGAAAAAGCCCAACGTCCTGCTGATCCTGGCGGACGACCTCGGGCTGGAGTGTCTTTCCAGTTACGGCGGGACTTCGCACCAGACTCCGAACCTGGATCGCCTCGCGAAGGAAGGAATGAGGTTCACGCATTGTTTCGCGAATCCGCTGTGCTCGCCGTCGCGGGCGCAGCTGCTCACCGGACGTTACCCGTTCCTGAACGGCCTGAAGGTCGTCCTCTCCAGCAAGCAGCAGGAGGATATCTTCCTGCGACCGAGCCAGCCGAGCTTCCCTCGTCAGCTGAAACAACACGGCTACGCCACGCAGATCGTCGGCAAGTGGCATGTCTCGCTCGAACATAAGCACGACACCATCCGCGACTTCGGCTTCGATCATTACCAGACCTGGAGCATCTTCGATGACCGTGGCCAGAAGACCACGCGCTACTGGAACCCGCACCAGCTCCGCGACGGTCGCATCATCGCCGAGGAAGTGCGCAATCGCTACGGGCCGGACGTCGACCTCGAGACGCATCTCGATTTCATCCG
>VHCL01000020.1 GCA_016871725.1 Verrucomicrobiota bacterium
CAGCGGTCGAACGGATGGTTGTGGCACTGGGCGCACTGGATGCGCATGCCCATGAACACCTGGGCGACGTTCTCGGACAGCTTGAGGCGGTCGAGCTCGCTCTGGTAGTAGTTCACCGCGGGGACGGAGACCGTGCCGCCGTTGGCGGAGAGCAGGTCGACGACGATCTGGTTGATCGGGCGGTTCTTGCCGATCTCGTCGGCCAGCCAGTTGTAATAGAGGAGCGCGTTCTTGTAGAAGGGCGGCGCGTTGTTGCCCTGGTTGATGCCGGAGCGGATCTGGAGGAGCTCGGCCCACTTCATCACCCAGAGTTCGGTGAACTCCTTGCGCTGGAGGAGGGCCTCGACGAGCTGCGTGCGCTTGTCGGGGCGCTTGTCCGCGAGGAAGGCGGTCAGCTCGGCCGGCTTCGGGTAGAGACCGACCACGTCGATGTAGACGCGGCGGACGAACTCCTCGTCGGTGCAGGTCTCGGAGGGGACGATGCGGAGCCGGTGCAGGCGCTCGTTGACGGCCTTGTCGATGTAGTTCACCTCGGCGACCTTCGGGCGCTCGTACACGAGGCCCTTGGGGATGACGATGGCCTGGGCGGTGACGCTGAAGACGTCGAAGCGGGCGAGCATGAAGGCCGCGCCGCGGTCGCCGGAGCGGACCACGCCTTCCTTGTCGATCTTGGCCACGGGGTCGTTGTTCGACATGAACAGCGCGAGCTTGGTCACGTCGCGGTCGGTGCCGTCGGAATAGGTGGCGCGGACGGTGATCTGCTGGGTGGCGTCCTTGCCCTCGAGCACGATCTGCTTGGGGAAGACCTCGATGCCGGTGACCTTGGCGACGCCGGGGGCGTCGTCCTTGGCGCCGTTGGCGATCCATTCGAGGATGGTCCGGTTGTACTGCGAGTCGGCGTCGTAGAGCTTGTTGCCGGAGTGCGGGACGGCGCCGATGGCCTTCTCGACGAGCGTGCTCTCCTCGGGGATGGCCAGGTTGATGCGCCGGCCGATCATCTCACGCGTCAGGCGGACGTAGTCGCCGTCCGGATCCATGCCGAAGAGGGAGAGGCGGAAGCCGTCCTTGCCGCGGGCGGCGCCGTGGCAGCCGCCGCTGTTGCAGTTGGCTCGGAGGAAGACCGGCATGACGTCCTGCCGGAAGGAGACGGCGCGGTCCTTGTGGCCTTCCTTGACGGCGACGGGGATACGGGCGGTCCGGCCGCCGAGCGAGGCGACCACCTCGGTCTTGCCGGTGTCGCCGACGGCATGGACGGAATAGCCGTCGAAGGCGGCGACCTTGGCATCGCCGACCTTCAGGTCGGCGAAGGCGGTCACGTCACGGGTGGTGGCGTCCTTGAAGGTGGCGAAGACGACGATACGGTGGAAGTCGCGCTTGGTCTCGAGGGTGACGGACTCCGGGAAGATCTCGAGCTTCTCGAGGGTGGTCAGCTTCTGGGCGAGCTCGGCCTTGGCTTCTTCCTTGGCCTTGTCCTTCGCGGCGAGCACGACGCCGGCGGGCCAGACGGCGCCTTCGGCGACCCAGCGGCGGATGACGTCGGTCTCGGCGGCCGGCAGGGGTCCGCCCTTCGGCGGCATGAGGTCGTCGTGGTCCTTGGGCAGGACGAGACGCTTCACGAGCTCGCTCTGCTCCGCCGCGACGCCCAGGAGCGCGTGGCCGCTTTCACCGCCCTTGAGGAAGCCCTCGCGGGTCGTCATGAGCAGCTTGCCCTTGGTCTTGTCCGGATTGTGGCACTCGAGGCACTTGCCCTCGAAGATCGCGCGGACCTCGTCGAAGGCGACGGGCGCGGCGTCGGCGACGGCGGTCAGGCCGGCGGCGAGGAAGGCGAGGAGCGGGAGACGGCGGAAAGACATGGGCGAGGAATCAGTTCTTGGGGGCTTCGTTCTTCAGGCGGAGCTGTTCGAGACGGGAGAGGACGACCGGCGCGGGCGCGGCGGCCGGCGCGGCCGGCTTGCCAGCGGCGGGTGCCGCGGCCTTGGCGACCGGCGCGGGCGCGGCCTTGCGGGGCGCGTCGAGGCGGAGCGTGGAGCCGAGGGCGATGCGGTGCGTGGCGAGGCCCTGACCGGTCGGGATGTCGACCTGCACGAACATGTTCCCGGTCTTGCCGACGCGCGATTTCTCGTCGGTCTCGACCGTGAAGCGGAGCTCCTTGGTATCCTTGGTGACCTTGACCGGGGCGATGCGGATCGTGTCCGGGGCGCCGACCAGCTGGGCGACGGCCTCGCCTTCGAACGGACGCAGGACCTCGAAGTTGGTGACCATCACGCCGGGCGTGCCGACTTCCATCGCCGTGAGCGGGATGGCGTTGGCGGCCACGTAGGCCGCCTCGGTGTTCAGCACCGCGAACGGCGAGGCGTTGTAGACGCGGCCCTTGCCGGCGTCGGCCTCGCCCTGGACGACGAACTTCCACGGCTTGGTGTCGACGTTGCCGTTGGCGCTGAGCTGGAACACGCACTCCGAGGCGTCGGGCCCGATGGTCTGCTCGCCCAGCGAGGAGACGCCGGGCGGGGTCCAGCACATGAAGACGCGGATGGGGCCCTTGAAGCCTTCCTTGCGCCTGGCGACGACCTTGAGGTTGAAGATGCCATTGCGGACGAGCGGCGTCTTCGGCGTCTCGATCTCCAGGGAGTAAGGGGCTTCGTCGACCACGGCGACGGGAAGCTGGTCCTCGATGCCTTGGTAGTAGATGACGTTGCCGATGCGGACGATGTCGTAGGTGCGGCGCATCTGGCCGACGATCTTGTTGGCCGGGTCCTTCGGCAGGAGGAGCGGGGTGACGATGGCGCCGCCGTGCGGGGCGTCGGCCGCGGCCTCGAGCACGAGGGGCACGCCAGGCAGGCTGCCGGGCGCCTCATCCTCGAGCAGCTTCACGCCGGCGGGCAGGCCCTTGAGTTCGAAGCGGTAGTCGCCGCCGACGCCGTTACGGGTGAAGTTCTCCAAGAGGACCATGCGGCCGCCCTTGGGCACGGCGAAGAACTGACGGTAGCTGGTGTCGTTGATGGTGTAATCCGGAGAGGCGAAGGTCAGGCTCGGCTGGGAGGCCACCATCTCGATGCGGTAGACGAAGTTGGCGCCGCCGCGTTCGAGGTGGTCGGTGACGCGCACGAGGTAGACGCCGTCGGCGGGCGCGGTGAGGCGGAAACGGGAATCCAGACGGCGCATGCCGCCGCCGTCGTCGTTGTTCGCGAGGGAATTGCCCTTGGGGCTCAGCACGGTGACGACCGGGTCGAGGGGCGAACCGAGGATCTGCGCGAGCGCCCGGCATTCGAAGACCTGGCCCTTCTTCAGCGGCACGCGGAAGAAGTCCACGTCGCCGGGCTTCGCGATGATGCCGTTGAGGGCGTAGGCCGTGGCCTCGGCGGCGACGGTGCCCTGCTCGGCCGCGTCGTTCGGTTCGGCCTCGAGGGTGTTGTCGACGGTGGAGAGGCGGAAGAGGTTGCCGGAGGGCGCGGGCGGCTGGGACTTCGGGTAGAGCACGAACTCCGGATCATCCTCGGCCGGCAGGGCGACCTCCTCGGCGAAGGAGTCACGGGGCTCGAGGAAACGCACGGTCAGCTTGGAGCCGAGCTTGCCGCCGGCGGGGTAGATCGCGTCCGGCCGGCGGAAGTCGCCGACGTGGAGGCGGTAGAACGAATTGCCGGAACCGCGGTAGGAGGACTCGCGGACCATGACGTAATACTCGCCGTCGTATTCGGCGGTGAAGGAGCAGTAGCCGTCCTGGCGGTGGAGGATGGTGTCGTCGGAGGCCGCCTTCTCGAAGCGGTCCTTGTCGAGGATGGCGACGTAAGGATCCATCGCGCCCTGCGGGATGGCGGCGAGGCGGAGGCCGTCGACCTGGACGCCGATGCGCTGGCCCTTCTTCACGGTCAGCTTGTAGTAGTCGACGTCCTCGGACAGCACGACGCCTTCGATGGTCTGGTTGAGGGCGATGGCCTGGGCGGCGGCGAACTCGCTGTTCGGCTCCTTCTCCTCGACGTTCGGGTAGGGACTCGCGAAGAACTGGCGCATGTGCGAGACGCCGGACTTCGTGCGGACGCGCATGACGTGGTTGCCGGCGCGGACGGACTTGTCGATGGCGAGCGTGAGCTCGACCTTGTTGGCGGCGCGGCTCTCGACGCTCTTCACCTTGAAGCCGGGCGTGTAGAACATCAGGTCCTCGAAATCGTCGAGGCGCGCGCCCGTGATGGTGAGCTTCACCTCGGCGCCGATCTGGCCGCCGTGCGGCTTCAGCGTCGACATGTCGGGATAGGCCGCGCGCGCGACGAACGGGGCGAGGAGGAGCGCGGCGAGGAGACGGAGCTTCATAAGTCGGTGGAGCGGGGCGCGGCCCGCCCGCCGCGCCGGTCCGGCGGGCGGATGGGGAGCCGGGGACGGATCAGGCCAGCCAGTCGGTCATCACGCGACCGCCGTTGACGATGTCGACCGGACGGCCGCCGTCGGACATGATGCGCTTCTCGGCGTTGATGCCGAGGACGCGGTACATGGTCTTGGCGAGGTCTTCCGGGCCGACCGCGTCACGGTCGGGCTCGCCGCCGAGGGCGTCGGAGGCGCCGTGGATGTAGCCTTCCTTCACGCCGCCGCCGGCCATGGCGACGGAGAAGACGCGCGGCCAGTGGTCGCGGCCGTTCGTGCCGTTGATCTTCGGCGTACGACCGAACTCGGAGCTGACGAGGACGAGCGTGCGCTTGAGCATGCCGCGGTCCTGGAGGTCGGTGATGAGGCGGGCGAAGGCCTGGTCGAACTGCGGGGCCTGGCCGTCGAAGGCGCCCTTGATGTTCGAGTGGTGGTCCCAGCCGCCGAAGGTGACGGAGACCATGCGGACGCCGGCCTCGACGAGGCGGCGGGCGAGGAGGAAGCGCTGGCCGGCGGTGTTACGGCCGTACTCGTCGCGCAGCTTATCGGACTCCTTGGAGAGATCGAAGGCCTCGCGGGCCTTGGCGCTGCTGACGAGGCCGTAGGCGGCCTGCTGGAAGCTGTCCATGGCGCCGATGGCGTCGGACTTCTCGGTGGCGCGGAAATGCTCGTCGACGGCGGCCAGCATGTTGCGGCGACGGTCGAAGCGCTGCGTGGTGACGTCCTTCGGGGCGAGGAGGTCGCGGACGGCGAAGCCCTTGTCCGCCGGGTCGCTGCCGAGCGCGAAGGGACCGTAGGCGCTGCTCATGTAGCCGGTGCCCTGCTCGGGGATGCTCTGGCTCGGGACGACGACGTAGGGCGGCAGGTTGTTACGCGAGCCCTGCTCGTGCGAGATGACGGAGCCGTAGCTCGGGAACTTGATCGCCGGGCTCGGACGGTAGCCGGTGAACATGTTGTGCGTGCCGCGCTCGTGGGCCGCCTCACCGTGCGTCATCGAACGCACGATGGTGAGCTTGTTCATGATCTTCGCGATGTTGACGAACTTCTCGCCGACGTATTCGCCGGGGATCGAGGTCTTGATCGGCGTGTACGGACCACGGTAGTCGGGCGAAGCGAACGGCTTCGGATCCCAGGACTCGTGCTGCGCCATGCCGCCGGGGAGGTAGATATGGATGACGGAGTCCGCCATCGCGTTGAAGGACTCGACCTTGGGCATCTCGAGCGCCTGCAGGCGGAGCATGTTCGGGAGGCTCAGGCCGAGCGTGCCGATCATGCCGATGTGCATGAAGTCGCGACGGCTGAGGGCGGAGAGGACGTCGGGGTGATTTCCTTCGCAGTTGCGGTGGAGTTTCATGGTCTGTCAGGGGTTGCCTTTCAGACAGTTGGAAGACCGACAGGTTGCGAATAAATATGATGTTTTCGCCTATATATGCCGACCGACCCGCAATAGAGCGAAAAGCATCAATTAAGTATATAAATGAACGGATTAATTCATTAAACCCTGAAAATCAGCTCCCGGGAGGACTCCCGGCCATGCCCCGTCAAGATCACCCGGTCGGACAGGAACCGGGCGGTGGCGAAGGCGTTCCGGTCGGGGGTCTCGACCATGCCATGGAAAGTCACGCAGGGCAGGCCCTCGACCTGGGCGAAGCCGCCGGCGTGATGATGCCCGTTGAACCAGGCGACGACGTTCCGGTGTCGCCCCAAGGCCGCCAGGACTTCGGTCGCGTCCCAGACATCATAGGCGCCGACGGGGGCGACGGGGTGATGGGCGAACACGACGACCTTGCGGCCGCGACGCGACGCATCCGCCGCGACGCCTTCGAACCACGCGAGCTGCTTCGGCCCGACGGCGCCGTTCCAATCCTGCGCCTGCGGGAGCTTGCGCGCCTTGACGCGGGCGAGTTCCGCGACGGCGGCTTGGCGCTCCTCGGTGCCGGCGAGCGACGCATACGTGCTCACGGCGCCGGTGTCCAGGACGACGAAACGGAAGCCGGGGCGGTCGAAGTAACGATAGCGCGCGGTGACGCCCAGCCGGGCGTCGACCCGCGTCTTCTCCCCGTCCAGCAAGGCGAAATCGTGGTTACCGAGCACATGCTCCCAGCGGTGGCGCGAGGCGGCGAGCGGCGCGAGGATCGCATCGTAGCTCCGCCATTCGCGGTCGATGGTGTCGCCGAGGTTGACGCAAAAATCGAGCGGGCGGGAATTGAAATGTTCGACCGCTGAGCCGAGCTTTGCGACCGACGCGCGATACGCGCGCGTGCCGCGGTCCGGAAGGTCCGCATACTGCGGATCGGCGATGACGCCGACCTCGAGCCCTTCGTCACGCGAGGCGCAGCCGACGAACGGCGCGACCGCGGCGCCGAGCGCGAGCTGACGCAGGAATCGGCGGCGGGGCAACGGCGGGGGCATGCCCTCATTAAGCAGGCGTCCGGACCTACCCCAATGAAAAAGGGCGGGATTGCTCCCGCCCTTCCGGACCGAAATGAAGCTTCGGCTTACTTGATCTCGCCGATCGAGATGTTGCGGTATTCGACCTTCATCTTCACGCCGCCGTGCACCTGGAGGCCCACCGGAGCGGCCTTGGGATAGCCGGCGTCGACGTAGTTCGAGACCTGCTCGCCGTTGAGCCAGACGGTGTAGGTGTCGCCCTTGGCCTGGAAACGGATCTTGTTCCACTCGCCGTTCTTCCAGAGCGCCGGGACCTTGGGAGCCCAGCCGGCTTCAGGATACTTGCCGACGTAGAACGTGCAGGTCATGTCCTTCTTCAGGGAGCGGGAGACGCCGATCTGCATCTGGATGTCCTTCTTCCCGGCGGCGTCCTTGCGGACCATGATGCCGCTGTCGATCTCCCCGCTGAAACGGCATTCGCACTCGATGACGACGTCCTGGTAGGACTTCTCGGTGTAGAGCATGTTGCCCTTCTTGTAGTCCTTGAAAGCGGGGTCGTTCACGCCGGTGAGGACGCCGTCGGCGACGGTCCAGAAGACGTCGGCGCCGGAGGTCTTCCAGCCGGACAGGTCTTTGCCGTTGAAGGCGGATTCGAGTTTCACTTCGGCGGCGGAAGCCGACACGACGAGGGCGGCCAGGGCCGCGAGGAGACGGAGGGATTTCATGAGCAGGGGTAGGGGTAGGGATAGGGGCGGTGGCGGCAGTGACAACCTCAGAGCGATGCCGAATACGGAAGCGAGCCTGCCGAATTCCGTTTGCCTCCCGACGGACCTCCCCCTACCCCTCCCCCTGCCCCTTCCACACACCATGCCCACCCTCCGCGCCCTCGCCCTTCTCGCCGTGACCGCCCTCTCCGCCTCCGCCGCCGAAGTGAAGTATCAGCTGGTCCCCGACTTCCTCGGGACGCCTCCCGGCCGTAAGACCATCGGCAACGGCCACGGCGAGATCGCCGTCGATTCGGCCGGCCTCATCTACGTCAGCGTCCAGGAGAAGGACGCCGGCATCCAGGTCTACGGTCAGGACGGCAAATACCTGAAGACCCTCGCCCTGCCGATGTCCCTGCACGGCTTCGTCATCCGCAAGTCCGCCGAAGGCGAGTTCCTCTACGGCGCGGTGCTCGGCGAACAGCGTTTCCTCAAGGCCAGGCTCGACGGCACCATCGTCATGGAGATCAAGCCCGACGCCTTCCCGGCCGACAAGGGCAAGGCCAAGGACAAGGCGGGCAAGTCCGTCAACGCCCTGAAGCTCACGAGCTGCGACGTCGCCCCGAACGGCGACATCTACGTCGTCGACGGCTACGGCAAGAGCTGGGTCTTCGTCTTCGACAAGGACGGCAAGTTCAAGTCGGTCTTCGGCGGCCCCACGCAGGTCGTCGACGGCAAGGGCTTCGCCAACACCCACAAGGTCTTCGTCGACACGCGTTTCAGCCCGGCCCGCCTGCTCTGCCTCGACCGCGGCAACAACCGCATGTTCCACGTCGACCTCGACGGCGCCAACCCGCGCATGATCGCCGACAAGGGCCTGCGCAACCCGTCCTCCGCCTCCTTCCACGGCGAACTGATGTGCGTCGCCGAGATCGCCGGCCGCGTCTCCGTCTGGAACAAGGAAGGCGAGATGGTCGCCGCCCTCGGCGTCAACGACAACACCGGCGCCAACGGCACCAAGAAGGAGACCAACACCCCCGCCGTGAAGCCCGCCGACTGGCGCGAAGGCGTCGTGACCTCGCCGCACGGCATCACCTTCGACCACGCCGGCAACATCCTCGAGACGGAGTGGAACCAGTACGGCCGCGTGCTGCGCTGGGATCGCAAGTGATCCGCGCGCTGCGCCAGCTGGTCCTGACCTGGGGAGCCCTCGTGCTCCCCTTGTTCGTCTCAGCCCACAATGGCGAGGTGCTCCTCAGCCGCCTGACCCTGCACGCCGACGGCGCCTGCTCGCTCAAGGTGACGGCGGACCTCGACGGTAACTTCAACATCCGCGAACGGGCGGACCTGGCGAAGGCCGTCGAAGGTCTCTTCGTGGTGTCGACCGGCAAAGACAGCTTCGCGCTCCGGGAGGCGACGGGCGCGCCGGATTTCTCCTCGGCCTCGAAACTGGACCTGGACTCGCCGTTCCAGCACACGGCCGAAGAACTGGCGAAGTCCTACAAGCTGGAGAGCGCCGAGTGGCGCTGGACGCCCGAGCCGCGCAATTTCGTCCTCCGCCTGCCCGAGGAGAGCCCCCACACGGTGCTGCTCTGGCTCGTCGACGAGACCAGGCCCGGCGCCAAGGCCCGCTGGGTGATGATGGTCGCGGGCGACGAATCCCCGCTCATCCAGGCGCATGAGGACACCGGGCACCTTGGCCGACGCATGCTGATCCTCTGCGGCGGAACGATGCTCATCGTCGCGGCGGCCTTGGCGTTCGGCTTCCTGATGCTGCGCCGCCGACTCGCGAGGCCGGCGGCCTAAGCGAGCGTCGCCTCGACGAACCCGGCCCGCGCCTCGAAGTGCGGGTTATGTCCGCTATCGGGGAGCGTGACGACGTCCGCCCGCGGGAAATGCGCGCGGATCGTGGCGAAGTCTTCGTCGCGGATGTAGTTCGACTTCCCGCCCCGCAGGAAACGCGTCGGGCCGTCCCAGACCTCGCCCGCGGCCAGCGAGCTGCCGAGGATCTCGGGTAAGGAACGCGTGAGGGCCTCGCGGTGCACGGTCCAGCCCCAGCGACCCTCGGCGTCCTGCCCGAGGTTGGTGAGGATGAACTGGCGCATGCCCCACTCCGGCACCTGCGCGGCGAGCTTCTCGTCGGCGTCCTTACGCGATTTCACCGACGCCAGGTCCAGCGCGTTCATGGCGGCGAACTCGACCCGCACGCGGTCGGCGTAGGCGCGCGGGGCGATGTCGACGACGGTCAGCCGCGCGACGAGGTCGGGACGATCCATGACGAGGCGCATCGCGGCCTTGCCGCCCATGCTGTGGCCGACGAGGTGCACGGGGCCGAGCGCGAGGCGGTCCAGGAGCGCGATGACGTCGACGGCCAGCGCGGCGTAGGAGCAATCGTCATGCCAGGGCGAAGAGCCATGATTACGCAGGTCCGGCGCGAGCACGCGATGGCCGCGTTCGGCGAGGGCCACGCCGGCGGACTGCCAGTTGCGCGACGAACCGAGCAGGCCGTGCAGCACCACGAGGGGCGCGCCGGCGCCGCCGAGTTCGCGGACGATCAATGGAAGCGGGTCAGCCACGGAAGGATGCCCAAGGTGGAGGCGTCTCGCCCCAGGTCGAACCATTTTCCCGCCGAGGCTTGAACAAGGGCCCACGGAAAGTATCAACGACGCATGCTCTCCCGCCTCGTCCCCCTGCTCGCCTGCGCCGCCACGGCGTTCGCCGCCATCGAAGTCGTCAAGGTCCCCGGCGCCGAAGACCTGCACGAACCTTTCAGCATCGCCTTCGACGCCCGGGGCGACGCGTACGGCGTCGAATTCCAGCCGGCCAACCGCGTCTTCAAATGGCACGGCGGCAAGATCGAATACGTCTCCGGCGTGAAGTGGAACAGCACGGGCAAGGCGCCGAAACTGCCGGCCCCGGCCAAGCTCCTCGACCTTTCGCCGGCCGTCTACAACGGCATGCACGACATCGCCATCGCCCCGGACGGCGCCATCTACCTCGCCGACAGCTTCCAGCACCGCATCGTCCGCCTCGATCCGCAGACGCACGTCGCGACGCTCTTCGCGGGCACGGGCAAGGCCGGCTTCGCCGGCGACGGCGGCCCCGCCGACCAGGCCCAGTTCAACATCACGATGTGCGGCACGCTCAGCCCGGACGGCGCGTTCATGACCATCGCCGACATCGGCAACCATCGCGTCCGCCGCATCGACCTGAAGACCCGCGTGGTCACGACCCTCGCCGGCAACGGCAAGCGCGGCCTGCCGAAGGACGGCGACGACGCGCTCGACGCCCCGATGGGCGACGTGCGCGCCACCTGCGTGGCGAAGGACGGCACGGTCTATGCGTTGCTGCGCGGCGGCAACGCGCTCGTGGCGGTCAAGGACGGCAAGCTCAACGTGGTCGTGAACAAGGCCGGCAAGGCCGGCCCCGCCACCGACGGTCCGGCGGCCGAAGCCACGATGCGCGGGCCGAAATACGTCACGATGGACGCCAAGGGCAACGTGCTCATCCTCGACACGGAGAACCATTGCCTGCGCCTCTTCGACCCGATCAAACAGACCATCCGCACGATCGTCGGCAACGGCAAGAAGGGCGCCGCGGTCGGCGCGGACTGGGCCGGCACGCAGCTCAACCGCCCGCACGGCGCCCGCATCGGACCCGACGGACGCCTCTACGTGACGGACACGGAAAACAACCGAATCCTCGTCGGTCCGGCCCCTTAAGCGGGGTTCGGTCCGCCGGGCGGGGTTTTTGGGTTTGTCTCTTTCGTCACGGGGCGGTTGGTTCGGGGGTCACTCCACGCCGCAATGTCCTCGACCGGTTCCCAGTCTTCCCGCCGTCCCTTCGGCCCCCGCGCTTTCGTGGGCGCCCACACGGCCTTGGTCACCCCCTTCCTCAAGGGAGCGGTGGCCTGGGATGACCTGAAGAAGCTGGTCGAATTCCAGATCCGGGAAGGCATCGACGGCCTCGTCGCCGTCGGCACCACCGGCGAGTCCCCCACCCTCGATTACGACGAGCACATCGAGGTCATCCGCAAGACGGTCGAATTCGCCGCCGGCCGCGTCCCGGTCATGGCCGGCACGGGCTCCAACGCCACGACCGAGGCCCTCGACCTGACCCAGCGCGCCGACGAAGCCGGCGCCGACGCGTTCCTGCTCGTCGCCCCGTATTACAACAAGCCCAGCCAGGAAGGCCTCTACCGCCACTTCTCCGTGCTGGCCGAAGCCACGGCCAAGCCGATCATCCTCTACTCCATCCCGGGCCGCTGCGGCATCGAGATCACGGTCGAGACCACCCTGCGCCTCCGGAAGCAGTTCCCGCACATCGTCGGCATCAAGGAAGCCGGCGGCCAGGTCGACAAGGCCGCGCGCCTCGTGCGCGAAGCCGATCCGGAATTCATCGTCCTCAGCGGCGACGACTCCCTGACCCTGCCCTTCGCCGAAGTCGGCGCCCAGGGCATCATCTCCGTCGCGTCCAACCTCATCCCCGGCCCGGTGGCCAAGCTCGCGAAGCTCGCGCGCACGAAGCAGTTCGCCGAAGCCAAGGTCCTGCACGACCAGCTGGCCGACATCTTCAAGACCCTCTTCGTCGAACCCAACCCGGTGCCCGTGAAGCATTGCATGATGCGCGCCGGCATCATCCGTTCCGACGAAGTCCGCCTGCCCCTCTGCGAGATGTCCGAGGCCAACCGCCTCCTCGTCGAGAAGGTCGCCGACGCCACCCTCGCCTCCCTCCGATGAGCCAGCCCATCCGCATCCTCCTCAACGGCGCCAAGGGCCGCATGGGCCTCGCCATCGCCAATGTGGCCGCGTCCGAGCAAGCCGTCATCGCCGCCGGCGTCGACCAGGGCGACAGCCTCGCCGCGCACATCGGCGCGGCCGACGTGGTCATCGACTTCTCCTTCCACTCCGCGACCCTCGCCGTCGCGCAGCTCTGCGCCCGGCACAAGAAGCCGCTCGTGATCGGCACCACCGGCCACACGGCCGAGGAGAAGGCCGCGATCACCGCCGCCATCCAGGGCCTCCCGGTCGTCTGGGCCGGCAACTACTCCGTGGGCGTCACGCTCCTCAACGCCCTCGTGCGCCAGGCCGCCCGCTCGCTCGCCGACGCCGGACGCTGGGACGTCGAGGTGCTGGAGATGCACCACCGCCTCAAGAAGGACGCGCCCTCCGGCACCGCCGAGACGCTCCTCAAGATCCTCCTCGAAGAGCGCAAGCTCGCCAAGGAAGCCCTCAAGCATGGCCGCGAAGGCCTGGTCGGCGAACGCCCGCTCGGCGAGATCGGCGTGCACGCCATCCGCGGCGGCGACGTCGTGGGCGACCACACCGTCCTCTTCGCCGCCGAAGGCGAACGCCTCGAACTCACGCACAAGGCCTCGAACCGCGAGATCTTCGCGCGGGGCGCCGTCCGCGCCGCCCGCTGGCTGAAAAGCCAGCCCGCCGGCCTGTATGGCATGGAAGATGTCCTCGGGCTCAAATAAGAGACAGTTCTTAGCGGTTGGCGGTTAGCGGTTGGCGGATGGGAGAGGCATTTCTGGTGCCAGCGCTCGGGAAAAGTATGGGTTCGGGCATCAGCCCCGGGACCTGATCCTGAATACATGAACGTAAGTCCCGACGGCCGAGACCCAGGACCTGGATGCTTTCCCCGCCACCTGCCACCCGCCACCTCAAACGAATCATCCTAACCGGCAACCGCTATCCGCTATCCGCCAACACCTACTCTGCGTTAGCGCCCGAGCGCGGCCTTCACCAACTGATCGGCGGTGGCGCCGGCGCCGAGCTTGGCCAGCGCGGCGCGCACGCCCTTGTCGGCGTCCGCCGCCTTGAAACCGAGCGCGATGAGCGCGGCGACGGCGTCCGTGGCGGGCGTGGGCTGGGCGGGCACGATGGTCGCGGCGGCCGCCGGGGCGGCGCCGGGGCCTTCGAGGCCGACCTTGTCCTTGAGTTCCATGACGAGGCGCTCGGCGGTCTTCTTGCCGACGCCGGGGCACTGGGAAAGCAAGGCGACGTCGCCGCGCACGATCGCGTCGCGGAGGATCGGCAACGCGAGGCGGCTGAGGATGTTCAGAGCCATCTTGGGGCCGACGCCCGACACCTTCTCGACGAGCAGCTTGAAGAACTCACGTTCCTCGGCGACGGCGAAGCCGTAGAGGGCCTGGCCGTCCTCGCGGAAGACGTGGTGGACGAGCAGGAAGACTTCCGCGCCCAGCTTGGGCAGGCGCTCCGCGGTCGTGACGGGCACGTTGACCTCATAGCCCACGCCCGACGACTCGATGACGACGCGCAGGACGCCGGCTTCGATGAGCTTGCCACGGAGGGAGACGATCATGGCGCGATGAAAGCGGAAGCGGCCCGGGAGTTAAGCCCGAATCTCGACGATGAAGCCCTTGAGGTAGCGGCTCTCAGGGAAGTTCAGGAGCACCGGGTGGTCGGCCGGCTGGGACGTACGCTCGAGGATCACGGCCTCGCGGCGGGCGTCCGACGCGGCGGCCTCGATGACCTCAAGGTACATCTCTTCCGAGACACGGTGCGAACAGGAGTAGGTCGCCAGGATGCCGCCCGGGGCGAGCAGGCGGAGCGCGCGGAGGTTCAGCTCCTTGTAACCGCGCAGGGCGCCGTCGACGGCGTCCTTGCTGCGGGCGAAAGGCGGCGGATCGAGGACGATGAGGTCGAAGGACGCCTCGCGGTGCTCCGTGAACCAGTCGAAGACGTTGGCGACTTCGAACGAGGCGCTGAGGCCGTTGCGTTCGGCGGCCGAGCGGGCGGCGGCGATGGCGTCCTCGGACTGGTCGAGGCCGAGCACGCTGGCGGCGCCGGCCTTGGCGCAGGCGAGGCCGAAGCCGCCTTGGTTGCAGAAGGCGTCGAGCACGCGGCGGCCCTTGGCCAGCTTCGCGACGTTCTGATGCTGGTCGAGCTGGTCGAGGTAGGTGCCGGTCTTCTGACCGCCCATGAGGTCGATGAGCACCTGCACGCCGCCGACTTCCATCCAGGCGGGCTCGAGCGGCTTGCCCGAGACCGTGCGGATCTCCTGGCGCAGGCCTTCGAGCTTACGCGTGGCGGCGTCATTGCGCAGGACGATCTCGCGCGGCTTCAGCAGGCGCTGCAGGACGTCGATGATCGTGGCGAGGCGGCGGTCGATGCCGCAGGTCAGCGCCTGGATCGTGAGCAGGTCGTTATAGCGGTCGACGACTAGACCCGGCAGGCTGTCGGCCTCGGACCAGATCAGGCGGCAGACCGGCTTGCCGGCGCGGCGGTTGACCGAGGCGGTGACGAGTTCTTCGAGCAGCGGGCCGTCGAGGGTGATCGGGCGGCGCGAGTAGCGGCGCCAGGCGATCTGCGACTTGCCGTTCCAGAGGCCGGCGCCGAGGCAGCGGCCCTTGAGGTCGGTCAGCTCGACGCAATCGCCGTCGACCGGCGGCGCGCCGACGAACTCGACTTCGCCGAGGAAAGCCCAGGGATGTCCCCGGAGGGCGCGCACGGGACGTCCGGGGCGGATACGGATGGCTCTAAGCATGGATCAATTGATGGCCCGCAGCTTCGGGAAGGCCCAGCCCGCGACCAGCGTCGTCGGGATCCAGGCCGCGACGATGGGCGGCAAGGCGCCGCTTTCGCCGAAGGCGGAGCAGAAGGAAGTGAGGAAATAGAAACCGAGGAAGAGGCCGAACGTCTTGGCGACGCCCACCATCGGGCTGACGCGGCCGGGCACCACCGAGAACGGGATGGCGACGGCGACGACGATGAGGCAGATGACCGGCACGGAGAGGATGGCGTGATAGCGCATCGCGTAGGCGGCGTTGGGTCCGCCCGGATTGAAGCCGGCCTGGTCGACGAAACGGGAGACCTCGCGGAGCGAGAGCTTGGCCGGCTCCTTGGTGGAGTAGAACATCACCTCGGGGTCGTCGTTGAAGTCCGGCGTCAGCTCCTGGAAACGCGGCTGCGCCATGAGGGAGCCGGTGGCGGGGTCGAAGCGCAGGTCGCGGCCTTCGCGGAATGTCCAGCGCCACCCCTGCGGGGTCCTGCGGAATTCGGCGAAGCGGGCGGAGATGCGGCGCACTTCGCGCTGGTTCGCGTCGAAGGCGTGCACGACGACTTCGAAGGCCTGGCCGGTGGAGAGGCCGAGGTTGGAGATGAGCCAGAGCCGGCGGGCCTTGGCGTTCTCGAACGAGACGGACGAAGCCTGGCCGCGCGGGATGGCGTTGCCGCCCTTGGCCTTGAGGGCGGCGAACTGGGCCTCTTCCTGGATGGCGTTCATGGCCTCCAAGGCGTCGGGCACGAGCACGGCGTTGAGGAGGGCCAGCAGGCCGGCGAGCAGGCCGCCCACGGCCCACAACGGGGCGGTGAGGCGTCCAATGCCGATGCCGGCGGCGCGGGCCGCGGCGATCTCCTGGTTACGGTTCATCGTCGCCAGGACGAAGATGACCGAGATCAGCAGGGAGATCGGGATCAGGAGGGAGAGGTTCCGGACCAGGCCGAGGAGCAGGTAGGCGATGATCGTACCCCAGTCCGCGTCGAGGGCCAGGAACTCGGGGATGCGGTTATATCCGTCCGAAAGCAGCATCAGGCCCATGAAGCTCAGCAAGGCCAGGGCGAAGACTTTGGCCCATTCGGCGAGGATGTAGCGGTCCAGAAGGCGCACGGGTCAGAATGACACCCGAGCCGGCCCTGCCAGCAACCCCAAACCCAGTCAGGCTATCCTTTTCCAGCGATTTGTAGCGTGATCCCACCTGCCGGTCTCGGCGGGCCACTCGGTGATTGAAACCACCCGATGCGAAGGCTGTCTGAATGCTAACCCCCGCCGACGGCTGGTCGTATTCTACAACCTAGCCATCGGCCCCGACCATTCCTCGTTCGGGCTTCCCCTGTTAAAATCTCCCCATGCCCCGGCTCGCCCCCAGCCTCCTCCTCGCCCTGCTCGCGGCGACCGCCTCCGCCAAGGTCGACTACAACGAGGAGGTCCGTCCGATCCTGTCCGAGAACTGCTTCTATTGCCACGGACCCGACGGCAACAAGCGCAAGGCCAAGCTGCGCCTCGACGTCCGGGAAGCCGCGCTGGAGAAGCAAGCCTTCGTCCCCGGCGACGCGGCGGCCAGCGAGCTCGTGAAGCGGCTGGTCTCGACCGACTCCGACGAGGTGATGCCGCCGCCGGATTCGCACCGCACTCTGACCGCCGCGCAGAAGGAGACCCTCAGGCGCTGGATCGCCGAAGGCGCGGAGTACAAACCGCACTGGGCCTTCGTCACCCCGGTCCGCCCCGCCCTGCCTGCCAACGGCGAGAAACATCCCGTCGACGCCTTCGTGGCCGAGAAGCTCGCCCAAGCCGGCCTCACCCTTTCGCCCGAAGCCCCGAAAGCCACGTTGCTGCGCCGCGTCTCGCTCGACCTCACCGGCCTGCCGCCCACGCCGGAGGAGAGCGCCGCCTTCCTCGCGGACCAGAGCCCCGACGCCTACGAGAAGCAGGTCGACCGCCTGATGGCCTCGCCGCACTACGGCGAACGCATGGCCCTCCCCTGGCTCGATGCTTCGCGTTACGCGGACAGCAACGGCTTCCAGCAGGACGGCGATACCTTCCAGTGGGTCTGGCGCGACTGGCTGGTGAAGAACCTCAACGCCGACAAGCCGTTCGACCGCCTCAGCACCGAGATGCTCGCAGGCGACCTGCTCCCGGGCGCCGGCCTCGAGGAGAAGATCGCCACGGCCTTCAACCGGAACCACATCCTCAACGGCGAAGGCGGCAACATCGCCGAAGAACAGCGCTTCGTGAGCCTCTTCGACCGCGTCGAGAGCACGACGACCACCTGGCTCGGCCTCACGGTGGCCTGCGCGCAATGCCACGACCATAAGTATGACCCGATCACGCAGAAGGACTACTACCAGTGGCTCGATGCGTTCAACCGCGTCAACGAACGCGGCACCCCGAGCGGCGGCCCGACGCAGAAAGGCGGGCGCAGCCGCTTCCGTCTCGACGGCGCGGTGGTCGAGGCGCCCTCGCCCGAACAGACGGCCGAACTGGCCCGCCTGCAGGCCGACTTCGACCGTCTGAACAAGGACTTCTTCGCCCACCAGGCCAAGGCCTTCGAGGCCTGGCTGGCCAAGCTGACGAAGGGCCAGGGCATGCTTCCCAAGGAACTCGGAATCCTGCTCGCGCCGGACAAGCAGCGGACCGCCGCCGAGACCAAGACGCTCCGCGATCATTACAACAGCAAAGTCTTCCCCGACGACCGGAAGAAGATCGCCGCGCTGAAGCAGATCGACCGCGCGAGGCAGCTCCTCGACGGCTACCGCGGCGACGTCCTGCCGCGCGTGATGGTGATGAGCGACGCCCAGCCGCGCGACACCCACATCCTCGACCGCGGCGCGTACCTCTCGAAGAAGGAGAAGGTCACCTTCGACGCGCCGGGCTTCCTGCCGCCCCTGCCGAAAGACGCCCCGAAGAACCGCCTCGGCCTCGCGCAGTGGCTCTTCCGCCCCGAGCATCCGCTGACCGCCCGCGTGCAGGCCAACCGCCAGTGGCAGCACTTCTTCGGCTTCGGCATCGTCCGCACCTCCGAGGACCTCGGCGTGCAGAGCGACCGACCCACGCACCAGGAGCTGCTCGACTGGCTGTCCGTCGAGTTCCGTGAATCCGGCTGGAAGACCAAGGCCCTCCAACGCCTGATCGTGACGAGCAAGACCTACCGCCAGTCCAGCCGCGTGACCAAGGAGCACCTCCAGAAGGACCCGGAGAACAAGCTCCTCGCCCGCGCCCCGCGCCTCCGCCTGCCTTCGCTGATCCTCCGCGACGTCGCCCTGGCTTCCAGCGGTCTGCTCAGCGCCAAGGTCGGCGGCGTGCCGGTCTACCCTTACCTGCCCGACAGCCCTTGGGAGAGCCTCGCGATCACCAAGGAGCGCGACTTCACCTACCCGCAATCGAAAGGCCCCGACCTTTACCGTCGTTCGCTCTACACCTTCTGGCGTCGCACCATCGCGCCGGTGAACATGTTCGACAGCTCCGCGCGCCAGACCTGCCGCGTGCGCACCGCGATCACGTCCTCGCCCCTGCACGCGCTCACGATGCTCAACGACCCGACCTGGGTCGAAGCCGCCCGCGTGCTCGCCCAGCGCGTGACGAAGGAGCAGCCGACCGACGAGGCCCGCCTCGCCCGCGCCTTCGCCCTCGTGCTCGGCCGCGCCCCGGCCGGCCAGGAACCCGCTCTGCTGGCCAAGATGCTCGCCAACCAGCGCGCGGCCTACGCCGCCGACGCCAAGGCCGCCGACGCGCTCCTCGCCGTCGGCGAGAGCCCGCGCGAGGCGGCGATCCCCGCCGCCGAGCACGCCGCGCTCACCGCCACCTGCCTCGCCCTCTACAACCTCGACGCCGCCGTCACCCGCGACTGACCCCCATGGACTTCGAACTCTCTCCTTCCGAATGGCGCGAGCGCCTGACGCGCCGCAGCTTCCTCAGCGCCGGCGTCCAGGGCATCGGCTCGGTCGCCCTCGCCTCGCTCCTCGCCCGCGACCTCAAGGCCGCCCCGAACCCCGTCGGCGCCCTGCCCGGACTCCCGCACTTCGCCCCCAAGGCCAAGCGCATGATCTGCCTCTGGCAGGGCGGCGGCCCTTCGCACGTCGACCTCTTCGACCATAAGCCCCTGCTCGCCAAGATGGCCGGCGAGGACATCCCCGCCAGCGTGCGCGGCGACACCCGCCTCTCCACGATGTCGAGCGGGTACGCGAAGTTCCCGTGCGTCGGCGCGATCAAACCTTTCAAGAAATGGGGCTCCAGCGGCATCGAGATGAGCGAGATGCTGCCGTACACCGGCGCGATCGCCGACGAGCTCTGCGTGGTCCGCTCGATGAACACCGAGGCGGTCAACCACGCGCCCGGCGTGACCTTCTTCATGACCGGCTCGCAGATCCCCGGCCGCCCGGCGATGGGCGCCTGGCTCTCTTACGGCCTCGGCTCGATGAACGAAGACCTGCCGGCGTATGTCGTGATGACGTCCTCCGACGCCGCCAAGACCTGCGGCCAGCTCTTCTTCGAACATTACTGGTCCAACGGCTTCCTGCCCGGCAAGCACCAGGGCGTGCGCTTCCGCGGCGTCGGCGATCCGGTGCCCTTCGTCAACAACCCCGCCGGCGTCAGCCGCGAGGCGCGGCGCACGATGCTCGACGACCTGCAGGCGCTCAACCGCGCCCACCTCGGCGAAGCGGGCGACCCGGCGATCGACACGCGCATCTCGCAATACGAGATGGCCTTCCGCATGCAGGCCTCGGTGCCCGATCTGCTCGACTTCAAGAACGAGCCGAAGTCGGTGCTCGAGATGTACGGTCCCGACGTCCTCAAGCCCGGCACTTTCGCCAACAACTGCCTCATCGCCCGTCGCCTCGCCGAACGCGGCGTGCGCTTCACGCAGCTGATGCACGCCGGCTGGGATCAGCATAACAATCTTACCACCGGCCAGCTCGCCCAGCAGTGCCTCGACACCGACCAGGCCAGCGCGGCGCTGGTCAAGGACCTCAAGCAACGCGGACTGCTCGACGACACCCTCGTCGTGTGGGGCGGCGAATTCGGCCGCACGCCGTTCGCCCAGAACCAACAGGGCCAAGGCTTCAAGGGCCGCGACCATTTCGGCCGGGCCTACTCCTGGTGGCTCGCCGGCGGCGGCGTGAAGCCGGGTTACGTCCATGGGGCGACCGACGAGTTCGGCTGGAACATCACCCAGGACCGGGTCCACATCCACGACATGCAGGCCACCCTGATGCACCTCTTCGGGATCAACCACGAGGGGCTCCTCTTCCGCTATCAGGGCCGCCAATTCCGCCTGACCGACGTCGAAGGCCACGTGGTGAAGGGCATCCTGAGGCACGCCTGAGGGACGAAACCGAAGGAATAAGGGCTTACGGCGGTATTTTGACCGCTTTTCCCCTTGCTCCCGCCCTCTCCACCCCTTTTGTCAAAACTTCCACCCACCTTACGGCCATGACCCAGCACAACAGTTTCAAGTCCAGCGCCTCCTCATCCGGAGCGAAGCGTAACGTCCTCAAGCGCTTCGAGCGCGTGGAACTGCTCAAGAAGCGTGGCACGGTCAAGGACCTGAAGCGCGTGACCAAGCTTCCGAAGACCAAGCCTGACGCCTAAGTCCGGGTCTCGCTCCTTTGCGAAAAAACCCACCCGGACTTCCGGGTGGGTTTTTTGCTTTCAGGGGCCCAAACCCACGCTCGCCAGCCCTTCCCTCCCTTCCCACCATCCGAACTTCGCCCGCCATGGATTCCCCCCGGCAGAAATACCGCCCCTTCGAGACCGTCCGCCTCCCGGACCGCCGCTGGCCGGACGCGCGCATCGAGCAGGCGCCCCGCTGGTGCTCGGTCGACCTCCGCGACGGCAACCAGGCCCTGGCGATCCCGATGAACGTGCCGGAGAAGCACGAGCTCTTCCAGACCCTCTGTCGCATCGGCTTCAAAGAGATCGAGATCGGCTTCCCGTCCGCCTCCGACACCGAGTTCGCCTTCACCCGCGAGCTCATCGAAAAGCAGCTGATCCCCGAAGACGTCTCGGTGCAGGTCCTCGTCCAGGCCCGCGAACACCTCATCCGCCGCACGATCGAATCCCTCAAGGGCGCCCATCGCGCGATCGTCCACCTCTACACGCCGACCAACCCGGCCCAGCGCGAGATCGTCTTCGGCCTCTCCAAGTCCCAGGTGCTCGAGATGGCCGTCAACGGCACGAAGCTCATCCGTGAGCTCACCGACGCCCTGCCGGAGACGCACTGGCAGCTGGAATTCAGCCCGGAGACCTTCGTGCTCACCGAGCCCGACTACGCCCTCGAGGTCTGCGAAGCCGTCGCCAAGGCCTGGGGCGCTTCGGCCCAGCGTAAGATCATCCTGAACCTGCCGCTGACCGTCGAAGCCGGCACACCGAACACGCACGCCGACCAGATCGAGTGGTTCTGCCGCCATCTCAGCGACCGCGCGATGGCCATCGTCTCCCTGCACACGCACAACGACCGCGGCACCGGCGTCGCCGCCACCGAGCTCGGCCTGATGGCCGGCGCGGACCGCGTCGAGGGCACGCTCTTCGGCAACGGCGAGCGCACGGGCAATCTCGATATCGTCACCGTCGCGCTGAACATGTTCTCGCACGGCATCGACCCGAAGCTCGATTTCCGCAACCTCGGCGCGATCCGCGAGGTCTACGAACGCGTGACCCGCATGAGCGTGCACGACCGCCACCCCTACGGCGGCGACCTGGTCTTCACGGCCTTCTCCGGCTCCCACCAGGACGCCATCAAGAAGGGCATGGACCGCCGCTCCAAGATCGGCCAAGACGCCCTCTGGGACGTCCCCTACCTCACCATCGACCCGAAGGACATCGGCCGTTCGTATGAGGCCATCATCCGCATCAACTCGCAGAGCGGCAAGGGCGGCGTCGCCTACGTCCTCGACCGCGAGTTCGGCTTCGACCTCCCGAAGCTGATGCACCCGGAAGTCGGCAACCTCATCGGCAAGCACGCCGATAAGCTGGGCAAGGAACTTTCGCCCGCCGAGATCCACGACTGCTTCCGCGCGAACTTCGTCAACGTCGCCGCGCCCCTCGAACTCGTCGCGTTCAGCTCCACGCCCGTCAGCAAGGAGGCCGTGCGCTGCGAGGCCGAGGTCCGTCGCGACGGCAAGGTCCTGACGCTCACCGGCGAAGGCAACGGCCCGATCAGCGCCCTCGTGCACGCCCTCGAATCCAAGGGCTGGGCGAACTTCTCCCTCAAGGATTACCGCTCGCACGCCCTCACCGCCGGCTCGGAATCTTCCGCCGCCGCCTATGTCTCCCTGCAGTCCAAGGACGGCCGCACCGTCTGGGGATGCGGCGTCGACGCGAACATCGAGCTCGCCGGCCTCAAGGCCCTCGTCAGCGCGGCGAATCGGCTCGCGTAATTGGGAGTATAGAGTCTGGAGTATCGAGTATAGGGGGAGTGCCTCGCATCGAGGTAGGGGCAGCACCGCGTGCTGCCCTAGTCCACACGTGCCACCTTGCCAGCGTGCCCCCTCGAAGGCTCCGCCTTCGCGTCGTCCTTACTTCTGCGGACGACGGATCACGCCTTGGTCGTCGACCCAGCCGATGCGCGCGAGCCACCAGCTCGGGACGCAGAAACCGGTGAAGACGGACTGGACCAAACCGACGCCGGCGAAGACGGCGAGCCAGATCCAGTCCGGGTGGACCCAATGAGACAAGGCCACGCCGGACAGGACGAACGAACCGCTCATGAGCTTGGTAAGGTTTTCGACTTTCATGGACTGAGCCTGAGCTCGGTCGGCCCACGTGTCAAAACCCGGCGAGCGACCGCCAGCAGGGCTGACCGACCCGGCAAGCCGCGGTTGAGCGGGCCGCTCAACCCTACCCGCGAAGGCGTAGCCTTCGAGGGGGCAAGTGGGCAAGGTGACACGGTGACAAGGGGTGGAATGAGTTGACCGGCTGGTCAGTGGGCTAGTTGGCCAGAGATGCAAAGGGTACTCATCACGCGCCCTGACCCTATCTGTTGGAGCATTACACTTTTGCACCTTTGCACAGGAGCACCGCTCCGATTTGCACTTTTGCACGGCATCTCCCCAACCGCCAACCGCTGACCGCCAACCGCTCATCCCCCAACTTCATCCTTCATCCCTCATCATTCATCCTCCATCTTAGGTGTAACCCCATGAAGAACCCTCGCTGGAACCCCTACCTCGTCGGGGCGCTGATCGGCCTGCTCAGCATCCTCACGTTTTCGCTCGCGAACAAGCCGCTCGGGATGTCCACCGGACTCGCCCAGGCCTCCGGCGCCTGCGCGCTGCCGATCCTCGGTGCGGACAAAGTCGCGGCGAATACCTACTGGGCCAAGACCGCGGTCCCGACCTGGGATTACAGCACGCTCTTCCTCGTCGGCACGGTGCTCGGCGCGCTCCTCAGCGCCCTGCTGTGCGGAACGTTCAAGGTCTCGGCTGATTCCGCGGTCTGGACCGAGAGCTTCGGTCCTTCGAAGCCCAAACGCCTCATCGCGGCGTTCCTCGGCGGAGTGGTCATCCTTTACGGCGCCCGTCTCGCCGACGGCTGCACCAGCGGCCACGGCATCAGCGGCTGCCTGCAGCTGGCCGTCAGCGGCTGGCTCTTCTTCCTCGTGATGTTCGCCTCGGGCATCCTCACCGCGAAGCTGCTCTACGGCCGCTCCCGCCAGGCCTGACCCCGCACCGAGACCCACCGCCATGCTGCTCCCGCTCGCTTTCCTCACCGGCCCCGAACTCCTCTGGTCGGCCGTCGCCTTCGGACTCGTCTTCGGCTTCCTGCTGCACCGCGGCGGCGTGACCGACTTCGACGTCATCGTGCGCCTCTTCCAATTCCGCGATTTCACCGTGATCAAGGTCATGATGACCGCCATCGCCGTCGGCGGCGTCGGTATCGCCATCCTGCACGGGCAGGACCTCGCGCAATACCACATCAAGGCGACCAACCTCCTCGCCGTCGGCCTCGGTGCCGCGATCTTCGGAGTCGGCATGGTCCTCTACGGCTATTGCCCCGGCACCGGCCTCGCCGCCGTCGCCACCGGACGCCTTGACGCCCTGGCCGGCCTCGCCGGGATGCTCGTCGGAGGCATCGCCTACGCGCTCACCTTCGACTGGGTCGCCGCGAACATCCTGCCCGTCGGCGCCTACGGCAAACTCCGCCTCCCCGAACTCCTCGGCCTGCCCGAGTGGGTCTGCTACGCCGGCCTGGTCGTCATGGCCGCCGGGATCTTCGCGCTGGTCCACAAGGCGGAGAAGAAGGCGTAGGCTTCGGAGGCAGGGGCAGCACCGCGTCACGACAGTGCTGCATCGAGGTAGGGCTGACCGGCCCGGTCAGCCGCGGTTGAGCGGGCCGCTCAACCCTACCTAAAGACGGAACTCAAAGGGAAACCGGAGACCGGATGATTGGCTGGGGTTTAATGTACCAAGCTAACATTCCGGTTTCCGGTCTCCCCTGCCTTTTGTTTGCCCCACCCGCCACCCGAAACGGGCATCTTCCCCCCATACTCGATACTCAATACTCCATACTCTCATTGCCACTTGCCTTTCCCCGAAACACATTCAAACTATTGAATATGTCAAAGCCGCGGCCGCTCGATCCGAAGGTCCTCCGTCACTGTGCCGGAGCCCTCCGCACGCTTTCCCACCCCGACCGCCTCCGCATCGTCGAGGCGCTGGAAAACGGCCCGCTGGACGTGTCCGAGCTCACCACGCGCCTCCGCCGTCCGCAAGCCACGGTCAGCCAGCACCTGATGCGCCTCCGGGCGCACGGCCTGGTCGCCGCCGAGCGCTCCGGCCGCGTCGCCCGCTACCGCGTGGCCCATGCGGGCTGCCTTTCCATCCTCGGCTGCATCCGTTCCCAATTCTCCCAATAATCCTATGACCCCCTCTCCCAAGATCCTCATCGTCGGCGGCGTCGCCGGCGGCGCCTCGGCCGCCACGCGCGCCCGTCGTCTCAATGAGAAGGCCCGCATCATCATGCTCGAGAAGGACGGCTTCGTCTCCTTCGCCAACTGCGGCCTGCCCTACCATCTCGGCGGCGTCATCCAAGACCGCGCCAAGCTCCTCGTGGCCAAGCCCGAGATGTTCAAGAAGCGCTTCAACATCGAGGTCCGCGTGCGTCACGAGGCCCTGTCCATCGACCGCGCCAAGAAGACCGTGCGCATCCGCGACCACGCCGTGGGCACGGAATACGACGAGTCCTACGACAAGCTCATCCTAGCCCCCGGTGCCGCCCCGCTCATCCCCGACGTCCCGGGCGTCCGCGCCCAAGGCGTCCATTCGCTCCGCAACATCGAGGACATGGACCGCATCCTCGCCCAGCTGCCTTCCGCGAAGAAGGTGGCCGTCGTCGGCGCGGGCTTCATCGGCCTCGAGGTCGCCGAACAGCTCAAGGAACGCGGCCTGGACGTCACCTTGGTCGAGCGGGCCGGCCAGGTCCTGCCTCCGCTCGACGCCGAGATGGCCGAGCCGCTCCGCCGCGAACTCCTCCGCCACGGCGTCCGCCTGATCTCCGGATCCGGCTTCAGCGCCATCCGCGAAGCCGCGGGCAAGGCCACCGGCGTGGTGCTCGACAACGGGGTCACCGTCGACGCTGACCTGGTCATCCTCGGCCTCGGCGTGCGTCCTTATAACCAGCTCGCGGTCGCCGCCGGACTCGGCGTCGGCCCTACGGGCGGCATCCTCACCGACGAATACCAGCGCACGTCCGACCTCGACATCTACGCCGTCGGTGACGCCGCGGAATATCGTCTCGGCCCCACCGGCCAGCGCGGACGCGTCCCGCTCGCCGGCATCGCCAACCGCACCGGCCGACTGGTCGGCGAACACGCCGCCACGGGCAAGTCGGCGCCGGCCCCCTCCGCCTGGGGCACGGCCATCATCAAGGTCTTCGGTCTCGGGGCCGGCATCGCGGGCGATTCGCTGAAGTCCGCCCTGAAGCGAGGCGTCGCCGCCCGGGCGGTCCACATCACCGCCAACCATCACGCCGGCTACTACCCCGGCGCGAAGTCGCTGACCCTGAAGCTCGTCTATGAAGCCGGCACGGGCCGGATCCTCGGCGCCCAGGCGGTCGGCGCGGCCGGCATCGACAAGCGCCTCGACGTGGTCGCTTCGTTCCTCCACTTCGGCGGCACGGTGCGCGACCTCGCGCAGGTCGACCTCGCCTACGCCCCGCCCTTCGGCTCAGCCAAGGATCCGCTGCACATGGCGGCCTTCGCGGCGATCAACGACCTCGACGGCCTCGCCCCGGTGATCCAGCCCGACGCCGATCTGACCTCCTACCAGGTCGTCGACCTCCGCGATGCCGACGAGTGCGCCGAGCTGAAGCTCCTCGGCGCCGAGCACGCCCGCAACATCCCGCTCAACACCCTGCGCGAACGCCTCGGTGAACTCGACAAGTCGAAGCCCACCGCGGTCGTCTGCCACAGCGGCCTCCGCGCCCACGTGGGCACGCGCCTCCTCCGCGAGCACGGCTTCGATGCCTGCAATGTCAGCGGCGCCACCTATGTCCGCGACCTCGCCCTGCGTCGTCCGACGGACATCGCCCCGGCCGCCGGCTCCTGCGGGACCGTCAAGGCCTGCGGCGCTCCGGGCGCGATCGCCGCGGACCGCCATGACGAACTCCACCCGCTCAACGTGATGGCCGAAGTCGGCGCCGGTGCGCTGCTCCTCGACGTCCGTTCGCCCGGCGAATTCCGCTCCGGCCGCGTCCAGGGCGCGGTCAATCTCCCCCTCGAGAACGTCACCGCGGAGTCGGTCCGCGCCCTCCTCTCGGGCAACGACCAGAAGACCGTCGTGCTCCTCTGCGCCTCCGGCGGCCGGGCCCGCACCGCCGCCCAGAAGCTCGAAGCCAGCGGCCTGAGGACCCTCGTCGTCCAGGGTGGCACGAATTCCTGCCAGCAGGCCGGACTCCCCATCGACAAGGACGCCGGCGGCGTGATCTCGGTCGAACGCCAGGTCCGCATCGCCGCGGGCGCCATGGTCTTCACCGGCGTCATGCTCGGCACCTTCGTCCACCCGGGCTTCTACGGCCTCAGCGGCTTCGTCGGCTGCGGCCTGATCTTCGCCGGCGTCACCGACTGGTGCGGCATGGGACTGCTGCTGGCCCGCGCGCCGTGGAACAAGTAATGCGTAGAGGGCTGAGTCGATGACTGCGTAGAGGACTGAATCGAGGACTGAATTGATTCGATGGCACGGGTAGGGACACGATTCATCGTGCACTCCCCTGCGGAGGGCGCGGCGAAGCCGCGCCCCTACCCTCGGCCGCCCTGCGGCGACGTGGTAGGGCTGACCGGCACGGTCAGCCGCGGTTGAGCGGGCCGCTCAACCTTACCTGTCGCTCGACATTCCCTCCGGGAAGGGTAGAACTCCTGCATGTCCAAAAAGCCCGCCAAGCCCGTCGGTTACCCTGAATTCCTGAAGGAACTGCTCGAGGCGAAGTCCCCGACCGGCCACGAGTTCGCGGCCCAGAAGGTCATCGACGACCATGTCGAGAAGTC
>VHCL01000021.1 GCA_016871725.1 Verrucomicrobiota bacterium
CATCTCCCTCTGCACCGCCACGGTCGTGCTGCTGGTCACCAGCGCCGCCGCCCAGGTCCTGAGCATGGGTTTCGGCCCCTCCCTCGGCCTGCAGCTGATCTTCTGGAACATCGTCTTCCTGGCCCAGCTGGCGACCCGGTTCCTGATGGACTTCTGGAAGCACGTCTGAACCCGGCCATGCGAGGGCTCTGCGCCACGCTCTGCTGCGTCTGGGCGGCCTTGGGGGCTGCGGACGAGGTCAGACACCCCACCTTGGCCGGCAAGGTCGTCACGGGCTACCAAGGCTGGTTCCGAGCCGAAGGCGACGGCACGGGCGAGGGCTGGGTGCATTTCGGCCCAGGTAAGCGCCTGTCGCCGGAGGCCTGCGCCTTCGACCTCTGGCCCGACCTCTCGGAGCTGACCCCGGAGGAACTCCGCCCCTCCCCGTTCCAGTTCGCCGACGGGCGCCCCGCCCCGCTCTTCAGCAGCGCCCATCCCGCCACGGTCCGCCGGCACTTCCGCTGGATGAAGGACCACGGCATCGACGGCGCCTTCGTCCAACGCTTCGGCGTGGAGATCCTCCGCGAGCAGAAGCGGACCAGCGTCGACCTGGTGCTCGCCCACTGCGCCGCGGCCGCCGAGGCCGAAGGCCGCTCCCTGACGGTGATGTATGACCTCTCCGGATTGAAGGCCGAACGCTTCCCGCTCATCGCGGCGGACTGGCGCCGATTGGTCGCCGCCGGCCAGACCCGACGCGCCTGCGCGCAATACCATCAAGGCAAGCCGCTCGTCGCGCTCTGGGGGCTCGGCTTCAAGGACCGGCCGGCCGACCTGAAGGAATGGACCGCCTTGCTGACGGATATCCGCGCGACGGGCGCCGCCGTGATGGTCGGCATCCCGACCTACTGGCGCGAACTCCGCCAAGACAGCATCGCCGACCCCGCCCTGCATGAGGTCCTGCGACTCGCCGACGTCCTCAGCCCATGGACGGTCGGACGTTTCGGCACGCCCGCCGGCGCGGCCAAGCTCGGCCGCGAGGTCTGGGCCCCCGACCGCGCCTGGTGCGACGCCCGCGGCAAGGCCTACCTGCCGGTGATCTTCCCCGGCTTCAGCTGGCGCAACCTCTCCGCCCTCCGCGGCCAGGAAGCGAAGCTCGACCAGATCCCGCGGCTCGGCGGCCGCTTCCTCTGGTCGCAGGCCGTCGCCGCCCGCGAGGCCGGCGCGCGGACCCTCTACGTGGCGATGTTCGACGAGATCGACGAGGGCACGGCCATCATGAAGTGCGGCGGCCCTCGGCCGGTCGGTAATTTCGTGGACCTGTCCGACGTCCCGTCCGACCACTACCTGTGGCTCAGCGGCCAGGCCGGCCGGATGCTCCGCGGAGAGATCCCCGCCGGGCCTGAACTGCCGAGACGCTGAAAGGCCTCAGCCGGTGGCCTGGAGGCCGGCGGCGATGGCGTTGAGCGAAAGAAGCATCTGCGGCAGCAGCTCATCGGCTTCCTTGCGGTCGCCGTCGGCCACCTTCTTGCGCCAATCCTTGAGCAAGGCGACCTGCTGCTCGTGCAGGAGGTCGATCGCGGATTCGCGGAGGGCGATGACCTTGCGCAGACGCGGACGGCCTTCGCTCAGCTTGGAGCCGGAGAGTTCGTCGAGCATCTTGCGCGCGAGGTTGTGCTCGGCGAGGATGCGGTTGAGGAAGAGCTTGCGCAGCTTCTTGTCGGTCACGAGCCCGCCGTAGAGCTTCATCATGCTGCGGTTGGACGCGAGGACGCTGGTGGAGGCGTTCTTGAGCATGTAGCGCAAAGGCGGCCAGTCGTCGTAGTTCTTGCGGATGATCTCGAAGCCCTTCGGATCTTCTTCCTTCAGGCGGGCGAGCGCGGAGCCGACGCCGTACCAGCCGGAGAGATAGAAGCGGGCCTGGCTCCAGGCGAAGACCCACGGGATCGCGCGCAGGTCCTCGAGCGAGGCGGCGCCGGTGCGACGGGACGGACGCGAGCCGATGCGGCTGGCTTCGATCACGTCGATCGGGGTGGCCTGACGGAAGAACTCGATGAAGCGCGGGGTGCGGATGAGGTCCTGGTAGGCCTCGCGCGAGAACTCGGCGAGACGGTCCATGACCTTGGCCTGGGCGGTCTCGCTGCGGACGGCGACGTCATGCAGGAAGGTGTTCTGCGTCACGCCCGCGGTCAGCAGCTCGAGGTTGTTCACCGCGGTGATGTGGTTGGCGTACTTCTGCGTGATGCTCTCGCCCTGCTCGGTCACGCGCATCTCTCCCTGGATCGAACCCTGCGGCAAGGCGTCGATGAAGCGGTGCGTCGGACCGGCGCCGCGGGAGATCGTGCCTCCGCGGCCATGGAAGAAGACGATGCGCACGCCGTGCTTATCGCCGACGGCGGCGAGGTTCTGCTGGGCGCGGTAGAGGTTCCACAGCGAGGCGAGGATGCCGCCGTCCTTGTTGGAGTCGGAGTAGCCGATCATCACCTGCTGGGTCAGGCCGTCGGTCAGGCCCGCGTCGCGGCGCGCCTTCAGCGTGCGCTGGGTCATCGGGTGCGACAGGAACGCGTCCATGATGCCGGTGCTGCGCTCGAGGTCGCCGATGGTCTCGAAGAGCGGGACGACGGGCAGCAGGCAGTAGGCGTCGTCCGAACCCCCGGCGGTGAGGCCGGCCTCGCGGGCGAGGAGGTAGACGGACAGCAGGTCCGAGACCGAGCGGGTCATGCTGACGATCAGCGAGCCGAGGCCCGCCGAGCCATAGTGACCGATATGCGTCGCGAGGGCCCGGTGGCAGGCGACCACGGCGTCGGCTTCCGGGCCGATGCTGGCCTGCTCGCGGAGGAACGGACGGGTGGAGCGCAGTTCGGAATCCAGGAAACCGAGGCGACGGGACTCGTCCCACTGGGCGAAGTTCGCGTCGTCCTGACCCGTGGCGGCGAGGAGCTGGCCGATGGCCTTGTCGTGGAAGGCGCTGTTCTGACGGATGTCCAGGACCGCCATGTGGAAACCGAAGGTGCGCAGGAAGCGCAGCAACGGATCGAGCTCGGCGCGGGCGATGCGGCCGGCGCCGACCTCGAAGAGGGTCTCGCGTAGGAAGAGGAGGTCGGCGATGACGCCTTCCGGCGAACGGTGCTGGCCTTGGCCGAGCTCGCCCTCGACGTTCGGGAGGCGGAGGCGGATGAGGTTGACGTACTGACGCCAGGTCTCGCCGACGTTGCGCCGGACGGCGGCCTCGCCGGCTTCGCCGTGGAACGCGGCGTGCTTGGCCACCTGCCGGACGAAGACCGCGGGCGGCTCCTGGAGATGGTCGCCCAACGAAAGGCGCTGGCCGAGGGCCTCGAGCCGCTCGTTGCAGATGCCGATGGCGGTCGCGCGGAAGAGATTGAGGGCGCGGGTGGTCACCTCGGCCGTGACGAGCGGGTGGCCGTCGCGGTCGCCGCCGACCCACGTGCCGAGGACGATCTGCGGCAGCGAATCGGGGTGCTCCACGCGGGCGGGATCGAGGCCGGCCTCCTCCCACGCCTGACGGAGGCGCAGGTCCATGCTGACGACGGCGTCGGGGAAGACCTTCGACAGGAAGTAATTGATGTTCCGGAGCTCCGACTGGACGTCGGGCTTCTGATGATAGAATTCGCCGGTACGCCAGAGACGCTCGAGCGCGACCTTGATCTCCTCGCGGATCGCGCGCTGCTCGGCGGCGGTCCACATGTTGTTCTCGCGGCGGACGAGCAGCTTGTAGATCTCGCGGTGGATCTCGAGGACGGTGGCGCGCTTGGCCTCCGTCGGGTGCGCGGTGAGCACGGGCTCGACGCGCATGCGGTTGAGCCGCTTGACGATCTGCTTGTCGGTCAGGCCGGCGGCGACGAGGGCGCGGAGCGCGCGGCCCCAGGAGCCGGGATCGGAGGCGAGGCCATGCTTGTCCTCACGGAGTCGCTTCGACTGCGCGGAGGCGTTCTCCTCGACCATGTTCAGGAGCTGGAAAGCGATCGAGTAGGCCTGCACGCCGCGGTAGGAGAAGAGCTGCACGCCGCGCAGCTTGCGCTTGCCCATCCACGGCAAGGTGCCGGCGAGGTCCTTGTGGCCGAGCTGCTCGAGCACCTCGACGAAGCACGTCATCATGAAGTCGAGGTCCTTGTCGACTTTCTTAAGCCCGCGGGCGAGGTCGTTGCTGATGGCCATGCGACGGAAGTCGTAGCACGGGGGTGCGAAAACCCGCAACCGCAAACCCCCTCGGCTTGCTTCTCCGCCCGACCACGGTTTGTTGGAAACTCGCCATGGCGGACTCCCGGCTCACCCTCCCCGACCTCTGGCAGCAGGACGCCCTCCGCGCCCTGCGGCAAGGCGAGGACGTCGTCATCCAGGCCCCGACCGGCGCCGGCAAGACCTACGTGTTCGAACTGCTCGTCCGGGGCGGCCACCGCGGCCAGGCGGTCTACACCGTGCCCACCCGGGCCCTGGCCAATGACAAGCGGGCCGAGTGGCTCGCCCTCGGCTGGGACGTCGGCATCGCGACCGGGGACGTCAGCGCCAACCTCGGCGCCCCGGTCATCGTGGCGACCTTGGAGACCCAGCGGCATCGCTTCCTCGAGGGCCGTCACCCCGACCTCCTCGTGGTCGACGAATACCAGATGCTGGCCGACGCCCGCCGCGGCGCGGCCTACGAGACCGTGCTGGCCCTCGCCCCGCCCACGACCCAGCTCCTGCTCCTCAGCGGCAGCGTCTCCAACCCCAAGGCGGTGGCCGAATGGCTCCGCAGCCGCGGGCGTAAGGTCACGCTGATCGAGGAACACACCCGCCCGATCCCGCTCGAGGAGATCTCTCTCGACGCCTTGGAGACCCGTGAACCCGCCGGCATCAAGGGCCATGTCGCCCGCGCGGTCATCCGCGCCGTGCTGGCGGACCTCGGCCCGATCCTGGTCTTCGCCCCCCGCCGGCGTGCGGCCGAGCAGATCGCCCGCGACATCGCGGCCGGCCTGCCCCTCGGCAACGGCCCGCAGCTCTCGCCCGCCCAGCGCAGCCTCGCCGGCGACGACCTGAACCGCCTGCTCCGCCAAGGGGTCGGCCTCCACCACAGCGGACTCACCTTCGAACAGCGGACCGAGCTCATCGAGCCTTGGGCCAAGGCGGGCAAGCTCAGCGTGGTCGTGGCCACGACCGGGCTGGCGTCGGGCATCAACTTCTCGCTGCGTTCGGTGCTGGTGACCGACCGGCGTTACGCGGCCGACCACGCCGAACGGGAGATCCGTCCCGACGAGCTGCTGCAGATGTTCGGTCGCGCGGGCCGACGCGGCCTGGACGACCGCGGCTTCGCGCTCTGGACCGGCGACAGCCCCCGCCTCGGCGAAGCCAAGCCGCTGCAACTCAAGCGGAGCGAAGGCCTCGACTGGCCGGCCTTCCTGTCGGTCATGCGCCGCGCCGAAGACCCTCGGGCCGCCGCCCGGTCGCTCGCCGCCGCCCTCTTCACCCGCGAGCCGATCGACCTGGCGCTGGATCGTCTGGACGACGACGCGACCCCGGCCGCCGCTCCCGAACCGTCCGCCGGCGCCACCCGCCAGATCCACGAGATCCTCGGGCGCAACGGAACCTGGCAACGCGAACGGCCCACGCTCCTGGTGCCGCTTTCCCAGGCCCTGATCTACGTGAAAGAAGCCTGGCATCCGGCGCTGTCCAAGCCCGACTCGCTGCGCGCCCTGCCCTACGGCACGCCCTGCAAGCTCGGGACCGGGGACGAGGTCCGCTACGGCCGTACCGTCACGCTGGCGCATTTTCCGAAGGAGGCCGGCACATCCCAGCTCACCCCGGCGGACTGGCTGCTCAAGGCCCTGCGCAGGCTCGACGAGGGGCGCAGCCGCCCGCGCACCTGGAAACTGGAGCTCCTTGAGAAAGAGATCCTGCCGCTGCTCCCCCGCCTCACCCAGGGCGGCGTGCCCGTCGGCGGCCTCTTCCTCGGCCGTGACAGCGTCCAGGTGAAGCTGGACTACGCGCGCGCGGACGTCCGCGTCTGGCCCGACGCCGACAACCATCCGCTCATCAACCCGCCGCGCCGGTCCGTCGCGAAGCAGGACATCAACCTGCGCGAAGTCCTCGGCGGCGGCACCCTGCACACCGCGCGCGCCGGCCGGCTCTGGAAGAAACTCGGCCTCATCGACGCCGCCGGCCGGCCGACCGACCGCGGCCACGTCGCCTCGCTCTTCCAGCACGGCGAAGGCCTCGCCGTCGCGGCGGCGCTCGAGGACCCCGGATACGACGCCCACGCCCTCGCCTGGGATCTCGCCGAACTCCGGGCCGGCGAACGCGTCGCCTCCGCGGGCCGGAATTCCAGCCGCCTCGGAGCCTGCTGCCGCCTGACTTATAAATCCCTGACCGCCGAGGGTTACCTGCGCGAAGGCCTGCCCGTCGGCTTCGGCGAAGGCTGCGCCGAGGCCCTCAAGGGCTTCGCGTTGCACGGCAAGATCCCGCCGGCCGACGCCGACGGCCAAGGCCCCGGCCAAGGCGACCTCGAACGCGCCGTCCTCGAATGGCGCAGCACCTTGCAGCTCATCGCGCACGGTCCGGCGCACCCGTCGGCGCGCTGGCAACAGCTGCGCGCCGCGGCCCAGGACGTGCTCGGACGGATCGTCGGCCCGGCTCCGGCGACGCGCTGAGGCTTATTTCGCGAGGATGGCCTTGGCGGCCGCCTTGGCCATCTCGCCGGCGCCCGCGGTGTTCGGATGCACGCGATCCGGCAGCATCTCCGGGAATTTCTCCAGCGCGGCATGCATGTCGATCACGCCGCACCCGAGTTCCTTGGCCAGCGCGTCGACGCGCGGGATCTCCTTCTGGACGTTCTCCTCGTTGATGCCGTAGTTGCCCTGGCCGGGGACCGGCACGGGACGGCAGACGAACACCTTCGGCTTCGACTTGAGCGACTGGAAGGACTTCACCAGCTCGCGGTAGTCGGCGTCGAACTCCGCCTCGTGCCGCCAGTTCTGGGGCTTGGTGTCGTTGGTGCCGAGCATGATGATCACGATCGCCGGCTCCATCGCGAGGGCGGCCTGATACTTGTGCTCCTTCCAATAAGGGAAGTCGCCCTTCTTCAGGAGCGTGCGGCCGCTGACGCCGTAGTTGCCGACCTTGTAACCCTCGCCGAGCAAGGCCTGCAGCTGGGCCGGGTAGGACTGGCCGGACTTGGCGCCGACGCCCTGGGTGATGCTGTCGCCGACGCAGGCGACTTTGATGGGTTCGGCGGCGTGGGCGGTCATGAGCGAAAGCAAGGCGAGGAACAGGGGGCGCATGGGGTCCCCCTAATCAAACCCGCCGGAAACCCTTTCCAAGGCCGAACTCAGCCCCTTTTGCCCTTCCCTCGGGCCCGTCGGCCGCTAGGCTGGACGGACAGTCATACATGTGCGTTCGCACGGAGCAATCCGTGAGGAAAGTCCGGACACCACAGGGCAGGATTCCCGCCGCAAGTCGGGGCGCGTCGCAAGACGTGACGGATAGTGCCACAGAGAAGATACCGCCTCCTCCGCAAGGAAAGAGGTAAGGGTGAAAAGGTGGGGTAAGAGCCCACCGCTCGAAGGGCGACCGACGAGGCAAGGTAAACCCAATCCGGTGCAAGACGAACAGGGACCGTCCGAGGCCGCCCACCAAGGTCCCGGGTTGTCGCACCGCCGCAAGGCGGGTCCGCAAGGTCAGAGAAATGAACGCGCAGGGGATCGGCGAGAGCCGCCCAAGGACAGAATCCGGCTTATAGTGTATGGCTCCAAAGACGGAGGGCCGAACGGAAACGTTCGGCCCTCCCCCTTGGCGGACTGCTCGGTGCGCTCAGCCGCGCTGGGCGATCGGCGCATACTTGCGCTCGGTGTGACCGACGTAGATCTGACGCGGACGATGGATCTTCTGCTTCGGGGTCTCGGCGATCTCCTTCCAGTGCGAGATCCAGCCGGGCATGCGGCCGATGGCGAAGATGACGGTGAACATCTCCGTCGGGATGCCGATGGCCTTGAGGATGATGCCCGAGTAGAAGTCGACGTTCGGGTAGAGGTTGCGCTGCTTGAAGTACGGGTCGTTGAGCGCGGCCTCCTCGAGGCGCATGGCGATGGCCAGGAGCGGGTCGTTGATGCCGAGGACCTTCAGGACCTTGTCGCACTGGGCCTTGATGATCTTGGCGCGCGGGTCGTAGTTCTTGTACACGCGGTGACCGAAGCCCATGAGGCGGACGCTCTTGGTCTTGTCCTTGGCGTCGGCGATGAAGCGCGAGCCGTCGTCGCCCGAGGCATGGATCTCCTCGAGCATCTCGATCACGGCCTGGTTGGCGCCGCCGTGCAGCGGACCCCAGAGGGCGCAGACGCCGGCGGAGACGGACGGGAAGAGATTGGCGCCGCCGGAGGCGACCATGCGCACGGTGGACGTGGAGCAGTTCTGCTCGTGGTCGGCGTGCAGGAGGAGGATCAGGTCGAGCGCGCGGGCGATCTCCGGATGGACGGCGTAATCGGCGTTAGGCTGCGAGAAGAGCAGGTGCAGGAAGTTCGAGCAGTAATCGAGACCCGGCTTCGGGTAGACGGGCGGTTCGCCTTCCTTGGAGCGGTGGGCGAGCGCGGCGAGGGTGCGGACCTTGGAGATCAGGACGGCGGCGGTCTCGTCGAACTTGGCGAGGTCATGGGTGCGCTCGTTGGTGCCGAGCTCCGGGTAGTAGCAGCCGAGGGTGTTCAGCGTGGCGGACAGCACGGCCATCGGGTGGGCGTTGCCGGGGAAGCCGCTGAGGGCGATGCGCAGGCCTTCGTGGATCTGGGAGTTGTCCAGGATGCGGGCCTTGAAGGCCGCCAGCTGGGCGGTCGTGGGCAGTTCGCCGTAGATCAGCAGGTAGGCCGTCTCGATGAAGTTGGACTTCTCGGCGAGCTCCTCGATGCCGTAGCCGCGGTAGCGGAGGACGCCCTTCTCGCCGTCGATGAAGGTGACCTTCGATTCGCAGGCGCCGGTGTTGGCGTAACCGTCGTCGAAAGTGATGTAACCGGTCTCGTCGCGCAGCTTGCGGACGTCGACCCCTCGTTCGCCTTCGGTGCCGACGACGATGGGGAGGACGATTTCCTTGTCGTCCAGTTTGAGAGAGGCGTTCTTGGAGCTCATGGCGGGGATAGGTCCGCCGAGAGTCACATCACCCTTCAGCGGACGGACAAGGTCAGGAAATTGCGGTAGAGTTGCAAGCCTTTGACCTGACTTTTCTCCGGGTGGAACTGGGTCGCGAAGACCCGGCCGCGACGCACCCCGCTCACGAAACGGCCCGCATAATCGGTCTCGCACCACACCAAGGCGGGGTCGGTCTCGACCACCCGGTAACTATGGACAAAATAGAAGGGCTCCCCTTCGGACCGGAGTCCCTGGGTCAGCGGGGCGCCGGGCTTGAAGATGGCTTCATTCCAGCCCATGTGCGGGATCCGCAGGCCGGGTTGGGAGGGAAAACGGCGGACTACGCCCGGGAAGACGCCCAGACCGGGGCGGTCGGCTTCCTCGGAGCGCTCGAACAGGACCTGCAGGCCCATGCAGACGCCGAGGAACGGCCGGTCGGCGGCGATCCACTGTTTCAGGAAGGATTCGAAGTCGTTACGACGGATGCAGTCCATGCAGTCCGCCATGGCCCCCTGCCCCGGGAACACGACCAGCTCGGCCTGCTCGGCCTCGGCCGGGGTCGCGGCCAGGAAAGCGTCCGCTCCGGCGGCGACCATGGCGCGGCTCACGCTGCGCAGGTTGCCCATCCCGTAATCGATGACGGCCACCCGCGGGCGGCGCGCTGTCGCGGAGGCTTCCACGGTCAGGCCAGCGTACCCTTGGTGCTCGGCACGCGGCCACCCTGGCGCGGGTCGACTTCGAGCGCCTCGCGCAGGGCGCGGGCGAAGGCCTTGAACAAGGCCTCGGCGACGTGGTGCGGTTCGTCGCCGTATTCGAGCTTCAGGTGCAGGTTGCAGCCGAGCGAGTTGGCGAGGCCTTGGAAGAACTCGCGGACGAGCGCGATGTTGAAGTCCTTCACCATGTAGTTGGTGATCTCGACCTGGTAGACCATCATCGGACGGTTGCTGAGGTCGACGGCGCAGCGGGCCAGGGTCTCGTCCATCGGGAGGATGAAGAAACCATAGCGGCGGATGCCGGCCTTGTCGCCGAGCGCTTCCTTGATGGCCTGGCCGAGGACGATGCCGACGTCCTCCACGGTGTGGTGGTAGTCGACGTCGGTGTCGCCGGTCGCCTTGACCTTGAGGTCGACGAGGGAGTGGCGGGAGAAGAGCGTCAGCATGTGGTCGAAGAAGGCCACCCCGGTGGCGATTTCCGACGTGCCGGTGCCGTCCAGGTTCACCTCGAGGGCGATCTTGGTCTCGGCGGTATCCCGGCGGAGGCTGGCTTGGCGGACGGCTGCGCTCATCCCCCAGAAATCCCCGCGGAAGGCGGGATTGTCAACCTCACCCTTCCATCCAAGCCGCCACGGCCTGCAGGAAGACGTCCGTCTCCTGCTCCGTGCCCACGGAGATGCGCAGGGACTTCTCGGTGAGGCGATGGTTCGGGAAACGGCGGACGAGGATCTTCCGGGCGCGGAGGAACTCGAAGCAATGAGCGGCGGTCTCGACCGAGGCCGCACGTTTCGTCGAGACGGGCGCCGCGAGCACGAAATTGCCGGCAGCGGGATTCACCTGCCAGCCGAGCTTACGGAGCGCAGCGGCGAGGCGGTCGCGCGTGGCGCGCACCTGGGCGACGGTCACGTCGAGCCACTCGCGGTCGTCGAGCGCGGCGGCGGCGGCGACCTGCGCGAGGCGGTCGACGTTGTAGCTGTCGCGGACGCGGTGCAGCACCTCGGCGACGAGGGGCGGACAGAGCGCGTAGCCGACGCGCAGGCCGGCGAGGGCGTGGGCCTTGGACAGCGTGCGGGTGACGACGACGTTCGGGAACTCACTTACGAGCGCGACGCAGTCGGCGTCGGCGAAAGCGGCGTAGGCTTCGTCGACGACGAGCAGGCCGGGGAAAGCCTTGGCGAGCGAGCGGACGACCTCCGTCCCGAAGGCCACGCCGAGCGGGGCGTTCGGGTTCGTGAGGAAGAAGACCGCGGCGCCGCACTTGGCGACGGCGTCGACGTCGACGCCCAAGGCGTCGGTGACCTCGACCTTCACCACTTCGGCATGCTGGGCCGCCGCGAGCACGGGATACAGCGAGTAGCTCGGGTTGAGCATGCCGATCGGGCGGCCGGGACCGGCGTAGGCGCGGATCAGCAGGTTCAGGATGTCGTCGGACCCGTTGCCCGCGACGACGTGCGCGGCGTCGAAGCCATGGAAACGGCCGGCGGCCTCGCGCAGGGGCGCGGAGTCCGGCGACGGATAGAGACGCAGCGCGGCGCCGTCGTTGACCAAGGCGACGCGGACGGCCTCGAGCGCGCGCAGGCTCGGCGGATACGGGTTCTCGTTGGTGTTGAGCTTGACCCAGCCTCCGCCCTGCGGCTGCTCGCCGGGGACGTAGGGAGACATGGCCGCGACATGCGGGTTCGCGGCGGGAAGACGGGAGGACATCAGCGTAGCTTGAGTTTGGCGGCGGCGAACTCCTGCAGCAGCACGCGCGTCCGGGCGGCTTCGTCGCAGGCGACGACCTGAGCGGCGAGTTCGCGGAGTTCGGCGGCGGCGGAGTGGCGGAGCACGAAACGGACCTCGGGCAAGGCGGCGGGGCTCATGCTGAGCTCATGCACGCCGAGGCCGATGAGCAACGGCGCCCAGAGGGGGTCGCCGCCGAGTTCGCCGCAGACCGCGGCGGGGATCCCGGCCTTCTGCGCGGCGGCGAAGACCGCCAGGAGCGTGCGCACGACGGCGGGGTGGCAAGGGTCGTAGAGCGAAGCGACGCGCTGGTTGCCGCGGTCGACGGCGAGCAGGTATTGGACGAGGTCGTTGGTGCCGACGCTGAAGAAGTCGGCCTCGGCGGCGAGGGCGTCGGCGACGAGCACGGCCGAGGGGATCTCGATCATCGCGCCGAGGCGGATCGCTTCGGCGGGACGCACCCCCTCGCGGGCGAGCTCGGCCTCGACCTCGCGGAAGACGGCCTTGGCGCGGCGCAGCTCCTCGACGCCCGAGATCATCGGGAACATCACCTGCACGGGACCAAGCGCGGCCGCGCGGATGAGCGCGCGGAGCTGCGGGCGGAAGACGTCGGGGCGCTCCAGGCACATCCGCACGGCGCGGTAGCCCATGAAGGGATTGGCCTCGTCGCTCAGGTCGCCCAGGCGTTTGTCGCCGCCGATGTCGAGCGTGCGGAAGGTCACCGGCCGGCCTTTCGCGAGCCGGACGGCTTCCGCATATTCCTCGTATTGCGCGTGCTCGTCGGGCCAGCCGTCGAGGCGCAGGTAGAGGTTCTCCGTGCGGTAGAGGCCGATCCCGCGGGCGCAGTAGGCGAGCGCGTCCTCCATCTCCGCCGGGTCGCCGATGTTGGCGAGGAGGCTGAAGGCGGCGCCGTCCGCGGTCAGGTCCGGGAACGAGACCTCCGCGCGCACGCGGTCGCGGCGCTGCCGGATGGCCTGCTCCTTGTCGCGGTAACCGTCGATCGTCGCGTCGGAAGGGTTGAGGATGACGAGCCCGGATTCGCCGTCGACGAGGATGACGTCGTCCTCCCGCACGGCCTCCATGAGGCCTTTGACGCCGACGACGGCGGGGACGTCGAGCGAACGCGCCATGATGGCGGAGTGGCTGGTGCGGCCGCCCTCCTCGGTCACGAACGCGAGCACGCCGCCGTCATGCAGGCCGGCGGTGTCGGAAGGGGTGAGGTCGCGCGCGGCGACGACGTGCGCCTGGGCCGCCTGGCCGACTCGTTCCGGCTGGGTGCCGAGCAGCTGGTCGAGCACGCGCCCGGTGACGTCCCGGATGTCCGACGCCCTTTCCCGCAGGAAGTCGTCGTCCATCTTCTCGAATATCTCGATGTAACGCTGGGCGACCTCCTGGAAGCAGAACTCGACGTTGAAGCCGGTGGAGCGCACCTCGCGGCTGACGTCGTCGATGAGCGCGACGTCCTCGAGCACGAGCAGGTGGGCGTCGAAGATGGAGGCCTCGGATTCGTTGAGCTTGCGGGCGACGTCGTCGCGGAGCTGCGCGATCTCCCGGCGGGTGGCCGCCAGGGCGCCCTCGAGGCGGCGGATCTCGGCCTCCGGGTCGGCGACCTTCTCGCAGGCGACGATGGCCATCCCCCGCATCAGCGGGTAGGCGGGACCACGGGCGACACCAGGGGCGGCGGCGATTCCTTTGAGGCGAACCTCGGGCCTGTGTTTTCCGGCCTTCATCCGTGCGACAATTGACCTGCGTCAGCCGACGGAGGCAAGGCAGGATATCTGCCTCAGACCTCGACCGCCGAAGGCTCGTCGGAAGGCATGACCATCTCCGGCATGACGAGCACGGGCATCGTGAGCTCGGGGACTTCGACGGCCTGCGAAAGATCGGCTTCCTGGGCGACATCCGTGATCAGGCGGACCGGCATCTCCGTCGAACCGAGCACCGCTTCTTCGGCGGACGCCTGCTCCTCGACGTACGAGAGCAGGCCGGAGTATTCGGCGGGAATCGTCACCTGCAGTTCGACGAAGACGAGGGCGAGCAGGCAGAGATGGGCGAAGGAACGACCCATGCGCTGGCCGTAGGCGTGCAGCCAGGACATCACGCCGGCCGTCGAACGCTCTTCGCGATGGCTCAGGCAGGCCAGTTGAGCCCGGTGCAGACGGGCGCTGGCCTGGAAACGGGCGCGCAAGGCGGGCGAGGCGTTCATCGCGGCGCGCAGACGGGCGACCTGCTCGGCAGAGGCGCTGCCCTCCAGGAAAAGGGCGACGAGGGATTCGAATTCGGCGGCGCTCATCCGCGGAACTCCTCTCCCATGAGTTCGCGCAAAGCTTCGCGGGCCCGGTTGATGCGGCTCTTGACCGTGCCGATGGAGAGGCCGAGGTCTTCGGCGATCTCTTCGTAGGACATGTTGCGGACGTTACGCATCGTCAGGATACGAGCGTGTTCCGGCTTCAATTGTTCCATGCACTCGGCTACTTTATGGACGAATTCGTTATGCTGGGCCTCATGGCCGGGGCCCTGGGCTCCGTCCGAAAGGATGTCGTGCAAGGTGGCGCCGGGATCGTCCCCGAGGTCGGCGTCGAGGGACATGGACTGGTCCCGCTTGCGGCGGCGCCAATACCAGTAGCGGTTCCGGGCCAGATTCGTGCCGATCTGATGGATCCAGGTCGAGAAAGTGGCGGTCCCCCGGAAGGAGGCCAGGACGCGGTGGGCCCGGATGAAGGTGTCCTGGGTGATCTCCTCGGCGTCCTGGCGGTTGCGGAGGAGGGAGAAGACCTTGGCGAAGATCCGACCCTGATACTTCAGGACCAGCTCGTTGTAGGCCGACAGGTCCCCCTGGCGGGCGCGGTCCAAGGCGGACTGGTCGGCTTCGGTCTCCATGAGGGTTTCAGGAAGTTAGGGGATCACGGGTCGGAGTCGACCCATAATGGTGGTGACATATCTTTACAATTAGCCCTCGTTATTCAACCTCTTTAAAACCCGACTTTCCGGAGCAGATGTTCACGACCCGCAAGAAAACCCCCGCCCTGTCCTGGGTCAATTGCCTCAGCGGCGAAAAAGGCTCCACCGCCGAACTGCCGGCGGCCTTGCCGGGCGACTCCCCCCGCCCTGCCCTGAACCTGGTCGCGGCCGGCGAACACGTGGGACTCGAACCCTCCGGCGCCGGCGTCGCCCTGGTGAACGGAGCGCCCCTCCGGCAGACGCATGCCGTCGCCGAACCGACGACGATCCAGCTGCCGGCCGCCCTCCTCGTGGTGGCCCCGCGCGCGACGGAAGACTTCGCCTTCATCCGCACCGACCTCTGGGTCCTCTTCGACGCCCGCTCCGGCGACCAGCTGGGCGAGTTCCCGGCGACGGAGCTCCTCGAAGCCGCCGGCCGCTCCGGCCTGCCGACCGACGCGCTCGCCTGCACGCCCGTCGGCCTGGAGGTCGGCTTCAACCTCGCCCAGATCGCTCCCCTGCTCGCCCCGCCGGAAGCCCCCGCGCTCCCGCCCGAGAACCAGCCCCGGCTCGCCGCCGAGCAGAACCGCGGCGCGCACGTCTGCCCGGTCTGCTGGACGCGGTTCGACGCCGGCGACGCGCTCAGCATCGCGGTGCACGAGAACCTGCGCGGCGACCCGATCCTCGGCTCCGACGCGCGCCTGCGCTTCCAGCCGACGCGCTTCAACGACCAGGGGCTCGCCCTCGACCCGATGGGCCTCGCCTGCACGGACATCGCCTGCCCGCACTGCCGCCGCCAGCTGCCGCCAGGCTACCTCGAACGCCCGCACCGCATCATCTCGCTGATCGGGGCGCCCAGCGCCGGCAAGTCCTACTACCTCGCCGTGCTCACGCGCGTGCTGCAGGACCGCCTCCCGGAGGACTTCTCGCTGGCCTTCAAGGACGGCGACCCGAGCGGCAACATGCTGCTCAACCAGATGCGCAACACGCTCTTCTCGGCGGCGACGCCGGAAGACGCGCTCCTCGGCAAGACCGCCCTCGAAGGCGCCACTTACGAGAAGCTCCCGCGGCTCGGGCGCATGGTCTCCCTGCCCCGCCCCTTCATCTATTCGCTCAGCCGGCCGGGACAGCCCGCCGCGGACACCTCGGTCATCCTCTACGACAACGCCGGCGAGCATTTCGAACCGGGCATCGACATCCACGACTCGCCCGGCGCGATGCACGTCGCCACCTCCAGCGGCCTCATCTTCCTGTTCGACCCCACCGCCAACGCGCGCTTCAAGGCCCGGCTCGTCGGCGTCGACGATCCGCAGCTCGCGCTCAAAGGCCGCGTCGACCAGCAGGACAGCATCCTTTCCGAGATGGAGACGCGCATGAAGCGCGTGCTCGGCCTGGCGCACGACCAGCGCATCGCGACGCCGCTCGCGTTCGTCGTCGGCAAGTCCGACACCTGGGAGAAGCTGCTCAGCTCGCCCCTCGAGCCGGTGGTCCGCGCCGGCACGCTCGACCTGGCCGCCGTCCGCCGCAACTCCGACCGCGTCCGCGGGGTGCTGCTGGTGCTGTGCCCCGGGCTCGTCGCCTCGGCCGAATCCCTCGCCGACCAGATCTGCTTCTTCGCCGCCACGTCCTTCGGCCACACGCCGGTGATGATCGGCGCCGGCCCGAACAAGGGCCGCATCGCCCCGGACCCGCAGCGGCTCGCGCCGGCCCACGTGGAGGAACCCCTCTACTGGTTGCTGCACCTCTCCTCGCCGGCGATGTTCCCCGCGACCCCGACTTCCTGATGCCCCTCCAACTCGTCTTCACCTCCGCACCGCAAGGCCTCACCCCGGGCCGCTCGGGCTACTGCACCGTGGCCCGGCACCGCGCCGTGCCGGACCGCCTCGCCCAGCTGCTGGAATCGGTCGGCACGCCGCACGAGCTGCCGCAGGGCGAGACCTTCACCTTCCGCACGCTCGACGCCGGCGACCGGCACTGGTTCGTGCTCTCCCGCTTCGTCGCCCGGGGCCTCGACTACACCCAGCGCGACAACCGGCTCGCCCATCACCTCATCTTCACCGCCGAAGAGGCCGCGCTGCTGGCGCCGCCCGCCGCCCTCGCCGCCCGCTGGAAAGGCTGGCTCGCCGAATGGGAAGGCGCCCCCGCCTGGCTCGAAGGCGCCGACCGTCCGCTCGCCCTCGAACCCGCCGCCGCGCTTTCGCCCGCCCTCACCTGGCGCGAGGTCACCGGCACCGGCGCCAAGGCCGCCTGGCTGGTCGACGCGAGCGGCGCGACCTCGGTCGGCCTGTTCCATCCGCCCGCCAACGCGACGCTGCTGCGGCTCCTCGCCGAATCGTCCGCGCTGATCGGCAAGGCCGCGTGGCACGCGACCTTCACCACCGACGCCCGGCTCACGGGCGAAGCCGGCTTCGTCTGGGCCGCCCACGCCGAACGTCCCGCGACCATCGACTTCGCCGACGCCCGCGCGCAGCCCGCGCCGACCGGCGACCTCGCCCGTCAGGCCGCCGCCGGCCTGACCTCCCCGAAGGCCGCGCCGACCGCGGCCGCGCGCCGGACCGGCGCCGCGCCGGCCGCCGCGACCGGCGGCTCCGCCACGCCGTGGATCATCGGCGGCCTGCTCCTCGTCGTCGCCGCCGGCCTCGCCTTCGTCCTCACGCGTCCCGCGGAGACGCCGGCGCCCGCGCCCGCCCCCGTGGTCGCGCCCGCCCCCTCCGCCGCCGACCTCGAGCAGCAGGCGGCGGTCTTCCGCGTGAACCAGGCCGTCACCGAGATCCTCAGCCTGCTGGAGTCCGGCGAGATGCTGCCCGCCGCCCGCCTGTGGCTGTCGACCCTCGAGCGCGACGCGGGCCGGCTCGGCAACTACAAGGAACAGATCCTCCCCCGCATCCTGAGCGGCTTCTCCGCCGGCGCCGCCAAGGAACTCCGCCGGAAGGTCGAGCGCCGCGACATCCTCGACGACCCCAAGGCCAGCCAGGCCGCGCACGCCGAAGCCCTCGAGGTGCTGCGCGTCGGCAAGCAGCTCGGCGTCCCGGAGGACGCCGCCTGGAAACAGCTCCTCGAGATCAAGGAACGCACCCTCCTCCTGCCGACGCTCGACGTCCGCCCCGTGCTCGCCGTGCCCGGCCAGTGGCGCTTCGCCGACACCGGCCCGAAGTCGCCCGTCGAGGCCGAGTTCCCGCTCTCGCGCCAGGCCGTGGACCACCTCGGCAAGTGGGTCGCCGAAGCCGGCGCGTCCGCGCGCGCGACCGCGCCGATCCGCCTCCGCGTGCTGCCCCTGCTCTCGCCGCATCAGCGCGACGACCGGACGCCTTACGTCAACGGCGAGATCCGCGTGAGCGGCGCGACGACGTGGTTCGAATCGACGCCCGAGCCCGGCAGGCTCGCGGCCATCGGCATCGGCCTCGGCGGCCGCCGCAACATGGTCTCGCTCATCCTCGGCCCGGGCGACGGTGCCCGCCCCGCCAACCAGCTCATCGAGATCATCCTGCCCAAGGGCGACCGCCGCGTGCTCGCCCTCATCGGCGACGCGGCGGCGCTCCGGCCGCTCGACCTGGGCGCGGGCGCCCTGGTCCACGACGCCGACACCGGCGTGATCCGGCCGGCCGCATGGGCCGAGACCGCCGTCAACGCCTTCGTCTGGGCCCACGGCCAGGTCGGACTCTACCCGGCGGGACACGGCTTCCCGGACCGCGACCTGCCTTCCGTGCGCGCGACGCGCTCGCTGCTCGAGACCGACCTGCTCCGCCTCGAGGCGAAGCAGGGTCCCGGGGCCCCGCCCTACGAAGAAGTCGCCGCCCGCCGCAAAGCCTTCCGGGAAGGCCGGCTGATCGAGGCCGGCGCGCCGTGGGCCGTGCAGGCCGTCGACGCCAACGGGGCCGCCGGCCCGCGCCTCGTCGAATTCCGTTGAGCCATGCAGGCCGAACGCCTCATCGCCCGCATCCGCGGCCAGCTCGAACTCGGGACGCCTGACCTCGAGGCCCGTTCGCTGGCCGGGGAATACGCGGCGCTGTGCCTGCGCGCCCGCGAACGCCTCGAGCAGTGCGCCACGCTGGTGCGCGGCGGCAACGAGCACGCCGCCTTCCAGGCCGCGGAGGCGGAACCCGACCTGCTCGGCCTCTGCGCCCTGCTGAGCTTCGCGGAGTCCGACCGCTGGCACGCGCTCTGCCGCGAACGCGGCCTGCCGGCCGGCTTCCCGCTCGACGGGCAGCACGTGCTCGCCGTCGAGAGCCTCTACGGTCGCGTCATCGGCGAGAGCCACCCGCTGTACCGCGACTACCGCGACGCCATCCGTCGCCGCGACGAGGACCGCGCGCTGGCGGTGCTGCGTTCGATCGTCCGCATCAACCCCGACGACCCGAACGCGCAGTCCGAACTCGCGCGGCTGTCCGCGAAGTTCCTCCGCGAGTCGCTCGGCCGCGTCGGCGCCCTCTTCGCCGAAGGCCGCGCGGCCGAGGCCGCCGAACTCATGCAGCGCATGGAGCGCTTCGGGGCCAACGACCTCGCGGGCGAGCCGCGGTGGGACGACGCCCGCGCCCGCCGCGCGACCTGGCTGCGCGCCAACGCGGCCGAGCAGGCCGCGAAGCTCGTCGCCGAGGCCGCCGAGGCCCGCGCCGGCGGCCACTGGGAGGCGTGCGCCGCCGCGCTGGGCCGCACCCGCGCGCTCGAACGCGACCATCACCTCAACCTCTCGCCCGAACTGCTCGGGCGGGTGGCCGAACTGGAGGCCTGGGCCGGCGAACTCGCCGCCGCGGCCGAAGCCGAGGCCGCCCTCCGCGCCGCCGTCGAAGGCCTGCTGGAGGAGTGGCGCCTTCTCGGCCAGGAAGCCGCGCGCGGCTCCTCGCCCGCGATCCTCATCGTCCGCCTCAGCGCCTGGCTCGAGCGCGCGGCCCCGCACGCCGAGCGCCTGCCCGAAGGCCTGCTGCGCGAAGCCCGCGCGCTGCGCCAGGCCACGCGCGCGCGCCTCAACCGCCGCTACCTGCTGCTGACCTCCTCCTGGGTCGTCGGCCTGCTGCTCGTCGTGGGCGCGGTCGTCGCCTTCAACCTGCAGCGCCAGCAGGAGGAGGAGGCGCTCGGCCGGCTGTCCGAAGCGGCCCGGCTCGTCGAGCTCCACGACCACGAAGCCGCCCTGCGCGCCTTGGACGAGTTCGAGCGGGAAGGCGCCGCGGCGGACCTTGAACGGCGCAAGGCGGACGCCCGCCCGCTCCGCGAGGCGCTCGCCCGGCAGATGTCGCTCGAGCAGCAGCTCCGGCTCGAAGCCCGCCAGCTGGCGGAGATCGGCCGGCAAGGCGTCGGCGACGCCAACGTCGCCGCGGTCGTCCGCCGCGCCGCCGCCTACCTCAAGGCGCTGGAGTCCGCCGGCGCCGCCATGCGCGAACGCCTCCGCACGGCGCTGCCGGAGCCGGAAGGCCTTTCCGCCGCCGCGCAGGCCCACCTCGGCAAGCTCCGGCAGGAACTCGCCGTCCGCACCGCCGCGCTCAACAAGGCGGTCAGCGAGAGCGCCGCGGTCGCGGACCCCGTCGCGGCCATGGAGAACCTGGAACGCCTGCGCGCGCTGCTGCGGATCCTGGGAGAAGCCGGCGACCGCGACCTCGACTCCGCGGCCGCCGCCGCCGACCGCGGCGAGATCCGCCTGGCGGGCGACCGCAAGATCGCCGCGGCCCTGCGCGGCCTGGAAGCCGCCGGCGACCTCGGCACCTACCTCGCGGCCCTCGCCGACGCCTCCGCCAACACGGCCGGGGAGAAGACCGACCTCGGCGCCCGCGCCTCGTTCGTCTTCACCCGTGCCTCCGCCCTGCAGGCCCTGCCGCGGCCCGTGCTCGCCCCGCGCGTGGCCGCGATGTGGGACGCCGCCGAGACCGCCGACCCCAAGGGTCTCTTCCAGCAGGCCGCGCTGACCGAGACGGAGAAGAGCCTGCTGCGCCGGATCTCGGACACCTCGCTCGCCGACAGCCTGCAACGCGCCACCCTCAGCCTCTACTCCGTCCGCGGCGTCACGCCCGGCCGGTCCGTCTACGTCGTCGGGCCCATCACCGAGAGCAAGCTGGTCTTCACCGACGGGGTCGAGTTCACGCAGAAGGCGAAGGAACTCACGCGCGACGGCGCCGTGGTCGAAGGGACCTGGCGCCGCCGCGAGTTCAACAACGGCCTGCGCAACGGCGAGGAGCTCACCTCGCTCGCCCCGATCCCCGAGCTCACCTTCATCCGGCAGGTGACCCGGTTCCAGGACGCCCGCACCGGGCAGCTGCTCGAGCCGCCGCTGCGCACCATGGAACGCATCCGCCGCAGCGAGTCGCCCTACCCCGAGCTGCGCGCCTTCCAGCTCCAGGAACTGTACCGCCTCGCCGCCGGCCGGCCCGACGTCTGGGGCCTGCTCTTCTCCCCGAGCGCCCAGCGCGACGCCGAGCAGCTCCGCCGCATCACGCAGAACGCGCTCGAGCCCTACGACTACCTCTTCCGCGACAAGTGGGCGGACGTGAAGGCCGAGCTCCGCGCGTTCCTCGTGCCGCAGGGCGGCGCCGGCTACGCCGAGGAAGCCCGCTTCTGGCGGGCGACCTTCGCGCAGCTGCGCGCCCGCCGCGTGATCTTCGCCGGCATGGTCGGCCGCGACGGCACGCCCCGCCTCCGCGAGGCCGCGAAGGGCAGCGCCCTCTACGGCCTCGACAGCGAGGGCAAGGTCGCCGTGCTCTTCCGCGTCGGCGACGACGGCGTGCCGAAGCGCGTCGCGGACGCGGCGCCGCTCTCGCCCTTGCTGCGCTACCCGGGCCTCGTCGCCGAGGCGGCCCAGGCCGCCGGCATCCCCAAGGGACTGAACCCGCCCGACGGCGGCTGGGAGACCCTGCTCCAAGGGCGCGACCTCTGACCATGGCCCCGTCGAACGCATTCCGACTCCGCTGGAAAGGCGCCGTGACCGGCCCCTTCCCCCTCGCCCGCGTGCAGGAACTCCTGCGCTCCGGCGAGATCAGCCTCCTCCATAACATCGAAGTCGACGGCGCGTGGATGACGCTGCGCGACTATCTCCGCGGCGCCGGCCTGACGCGCGCGCTCTCGCCCTCGGCCGAAGTCGCGCCCGGCGACCAGCCGCCGCCTCCGCCCGGCTTCCCGCCCCACGACGGCGCCGGCCTGCTGCCGGACGTCAGCCGCTCCGTCGCCGGCGAGAACCTCGAGCGCGCCGTGCGCGCGGGCTATCTCTGGTGCGGCTCGACCTTCCTGCTGCCGCCGCTCTTCGCGCTGCTGGTCTACGCCTGGCACGTGGTCTCGCCGGACACGCCGCCGATCTCGCTCTTCATCCTGCTGACCTTCACCACGGCGGCCGGCTGCTTCCTCCCGGTCGCCTTCGTGCGGCGGATCGGGCGGACCCTCGACCAGGAAGGCCTGGCGGAGATCCGGCAGACCCAGTCCGGCCTCGCCCTGGCCCTGGCCTGCCTGGGCCTGCTGCTCTGGCTCTGGTGCTTCTGGATCATGGTCCATCCGCGCCCCTGAACCCTCAATCGGCTTGACGAAGCCTAGGGGCTGGGCTGGACTGAACGGACTCGGTTTTCGGTAGTGTAGCTCAGTTGGTTAGAGCGAGGGACTCATAAGCCCTAGGTCGGCAGTTCGATCCTGCCCACTACCACCACCGGGTGGTTTCCGCCGGTTCAGGCCTTCAGGATGGCCGGTACGGGGATGTCCAGGCCGTCCTTCCACAGGGCTTCCAGGGCGTAGCTCCGACGGACGTCCTCGCGGAAGACATGGAACAGCACGTCGAAGGCGTCGACGACCGTCCAGCCGCTGTCGCGCTGCGACTCGGAACGGGAAGAGACGCCGACCTCGTCGAGCGCCTGCTCGAGGGCGATCCGCAGGGCGCGCAGATGCGGCTCCGAGGTGCCCGTGGCGATGACGAGGAAATCGGCGACGGAGGAGATCTGCCCCATCTCCAGGACGCGGATCTCGACGGCCTTCTTCTCGTCGAGGGCGCGGACGGCGGCGAGCAGGTGCGCCGGCAGCTTGGGCAGGACGACCATGGGCTTGGCGGGCGCCTTCTCCCCGCGGCTCTTGGCCTTGAGGGCCGGGACGGCCGGCAGGATCCGGCGGGCCGGACGAGCCGCCGGCTTGGCGGCGGCGCCACCCTTGGCCTTGGACTTGGCGGCCGGACGGGCCGGGGTCTTCTTGGTGGTCTTCTTTTTAAGGGCGGACATGGTCAGGCTTGGTAAAGGGAGCGCTCTTCGATGTGACGGGCGACCCCGAGGGGCAAGCCGTTTCGGGGCGAATCACCGCGGCGCAAGGCTTCGCGCAAGGCGGTCGAAGAGACCTGCACCGGCGGAGCGTCGAGCACCGTCAGGCGGACGACGGAGGAAAGGGCCGCCGGCGGCGAAGTCGGGCTGCCGTCTCGCGACAGGACCGCGAATTCGACGAGCCCGCAGAGCGCGGCGACCTCCTTCCACCGGTCGAGCCGGGCGAGCTGGTCCGCGCCGAGGATCCAGACCAGGCGGGCGGACGGGTGCTCGCGCGCGAGCTCGCGGGCGGTTTCGACCGACCAGCTCGTGCCGTCGCGCCGGGTCTCCCGGTCGTCGACCACGGCCCACGCATGCTCCGCGAAGGCGAGCCGGCACATCGCGATGCGGTCGGCGGCGGACGCCACCGGGGCGCCCGTGCGCAGAGGAGCCTGGCCGGCAGGGATGACGCGGACCTCGTCGAGGCCGAGCTGCTCATGCGCGGCCACGGCCGCCGCCACATGTCCCGCATGCGGAGGGTCGAAGGTCCCGCCTAGGATGCCGATGGCGACAGGCATGTGGCATTACGTTCCGGCGCCGGCCCGGAGGCAACCCAAAGCAGGCTTGAGCCCGGGCCCTTCGGCCGAAACACTGCCCCCATGGCGGCCGCCTCCCGATTCCTCCCTCCGGACTTCGCTCCGTCGCAGACCGTCGTGGTGATCGCCGGCAAGGGCCGCTACCCCGCCCTCCTCGTCGAATGCGCCCGCGCCCGCGGCGCCAAGATCAAGCTCGTCTCGTTCGAAGAGGAGACCGACCCGGCCCTCATCGCGGCCTTCGACCCCGCCGACCACCGCGCCATCCCCGTCGGCAAGCTGGGCCAGATGCTCGACGCCCTCCAGGAGCTCGGCGCGGCCGGCGCGGTCATGGCGGGCCAGGTGACCCCGCGCAAGCTGTTCACGGGCATGGTGCCCGACCTCAAGCTCATCGCTCTCATGGCGTCGCTCAAGGAGCGCAACGCCGAGACGATCTTCGGCGCCGTCTCCGCCGAAATCGAGAAGATCGGCGTCCGCATGCTCGACGCCCGCGTCTTCCTCGACGACCACCTCGCCGCGCCCGGCTGCCTGACCGGCTGGGCCTGCGGCATCGCCGACGACCAGCTCGCCTTCGGCACGCGCATGGCCCGCGAGATGGCGCGCCTCGACGTCGGCCAGTCCGTCGTCACGGCGAAAGGCACCGTCATCGCGGTCGAAGCCTTCGAAGGCACCGACAACATGCTCCGCCGCTGCGCCGCCACCGGCGGCAAGGAGATGCTGCTCACCAAGACCGCGAAGCACGCGCAGGACTGGCGCTTCGACGTCCCGTGCTTCGGCCTCAAGACGCTCGAGAGCATGGCCGAAGGCGGCGTCGCGAAGGCGGCCCTCGAGGCCGACGCGGTCATCCTCATCGACAAGCCGGCCGTGATCGCGCGCGCGAAGCAGCTCGGCATCGACCTCTTCGGCTTCGGCCCGGCCTGAGGCGGCGTCGCTCAGCCCTCGTAGAAACCCCAGCCCGCGGCGCTCTCCGCGAGGAACCAGGCGAGCACGGCGCCGAGCACGAGCAGGAGCCATTTGCGGTGACGGCTCCAGAAGGCCGGCGCCTCGTCGGCGTGATCCAGCCCGCGCCGGGCGCTCAGCAGCAGCTTCAGCCGCGCATGCCAGGCGAGCTTGGTCTGCGCCGAGAGATCGGGGTGCGCGTAGGCGTTGACCCGATAATCGGGCTTACGGAACAGATGGATGACACGACGCCACACCCCCCGACCCTACACCCTTTACCCACGCTTTACAAGCGGAGCGTCTCTGGGTAAGCCCAAGGCGTGAAGTCCACCACCCGGTCCCTCCGCGCCCTCAAAGGCGTCCGGCCCATCGTCTGCCTGACCGCCTACGACGTGATCACGGCCCGCCTCGCGGACGCCGGCGGCGCCGACCTCATCCTGGTGGGCGACTCCTTGGGCAACACGGTCCTCGGCCTGCCCGACACCGTCGGCGTCACACTGGACATGATGATCCACCACTCCGCCGCGGTCGTCCGCGCGAAGCCCGAGGCCCTCGTGGTCGGCGACCTGCCCTTCGGCCTGGCGCACGACAGCTTCCCCAAGCTCCTCGGCTACTGTCGTCGCTTCCTCCAGGAAGCCGGCGTGAAGGCCGTGAAGATCGAAGGCGGCGCTTCGCTGGCGCCGGCGATCGCCCGGCTCGTCGACGCCGGCATCCCCGTCATGGGACATGTCGGCATGCTTCCCCAGCGCGTCCATTCCGCCGGCTACCGCCGACGAGGCCTCACGCCCGCCGACCAGCGGCAGATCCTCGTCGACGCCCAGGCGGTCGCCGCCGCGGGCGCGTTCGCGATGGTGGTCGAATGCGTCGACGAAGCCTTCATGCCGAAGGTCACCGAGGCGGTGTCCGTGCCGACGATCGGCATCGGCTCGGGCCGCGGGTGCGACGGCCAGATCCTCGTGATCCACGACCTGCTCGGACTCACGCCCGAACCGCCGCCCTTCGTCCGACCTGAAGCCAACCTGCGCCGTGATGCGGTCGCAGCCGTCCGCCGCTGGGCCGCCATGGTGCGCACCAAGAAAACCTCATGAACTGCGTCATCTTCGGAGCCGGCGGCTGGGGCACGGCCATGGCGATCCACCTCGCCCGCCAAGGCCAGACCGTCACGCTCGTGCCGCGACGCGCCGAACAAGCCCTCGCCCTCGCCACCACGCGCGAGAACACCGAGTACCTGCCCGGCCATCGCCTGGACGACTCGATCCAGATCGGCCTCGAACCGCTGCCGGCGCTGATGGACGCCGACCTGGTCTTCCTCGCCTGCCCTTCCAAAGGCCTCCCGGAGCTGCTCGCATCGATCGGCCCCGCCGTCCGCGGCTCCGGCGCCAAGATGGCGATCTCCCTCTGCAAGGGCCTCGACCTCGCCACCCTGCGCCGCCCCTCCGAACTCATGGCCGCGGCCTTCGGCGACCTTGCCGTCGCCACGCTGAGCGGACCGAGCAACGCCGACGAAGTCGCGCGCGGACTGCCCACGGCGCTCGTGCTCGCCTCGGCGGCCGGCGACGCCTTGATGAAGGAAGTGCAGGCGGCCGTCAGCGGTCCGACCCTGCGCGCCTACACCTCGGCCGACCTCGTGGGCGTCGAGATCGGCGGCACGCTCAAGAACGTCTACGCCCTCGGGGCCGGACTCTGCGACGGACTCGGCCTGGGCTCCAATGCCAAGGCCGCGATGCTGACGCGTTCGCTCCAGGAGATGACCCGCCTCGGCGAAGCGCTCGGCGCGCGCCCGGAGACCTTCCTCGGTCTCGGCGGCGTCGGCGACCTGATGGCGACGGCCCACGGGTCGTGGAGCCGCAACCGCTCGCTCGGCGAACAGCTGGCCAAGGATCCGCGCGGCACCCTCGCCGCGCTCGCCGCGCGCAAGGAAGCGGTCGAAGGGCACCGCGCGGCGGAAGCGCTGTCGCAGCTCGCGACCAGCCGCGGCCTCGCCGCGCCGATCCTTGCCTGCCTGCACGCGATCCTCTACAAGGGGCTCGACCCGCGCGCCGGCGTCGTCGCCTTGATGACCCGCGACCTCCGCGCGGAGGCATGAGCGCGGGGGACGTCGAGACCCGCCCGTCCCCGATCGCCGGCCAAGGGCTCTTCGCCCGCCGAGACTTCGGCGTCGCCGAGCGCCTCGCCCCTTACCGCGGCCCCCTCACCTCCGCCCCGCCCGCCCGGGAGGAGTCGGGGGAGGTCTACGCCTTGGAGGTGGCCCCGGGACTCTGGCTGGACGGCGCGGGTGCCGATAATCCCGCACGCTGGGCGAACCACTCCTGCGCGCCCAACGCCGAACTGGTCTGGCTGGGTGCCACCGAGGGAGCCTGGCTGATCAGCCTCCGCCCCCTTCGGGCCGGGGAGGAAATCACCTTCGATTATGGCTTTTCCTTGGCCGAAAGCCTTTTCCACCCCTGCTCCTGCCGGGCCCCCGGCTGCGTGGGCCGGATCATCGCCGCGCCCCTCCGGCCCGCCCTGCGCCGGCACCTGCGATTTTCACGTCCAAGGGATTGACCACCCGACAGCCGAAGGTCAGTTTTCGAGGGTCATTCTGCCCATTTCTCCATGAAAAAAGTCGCCCTTACCGAGCTCGATCCCCGGCTCCAGAAACAGATCACCGCCGCGGACCAGCAACTGAAGACAAACCCCCAGTACGCGGTGGAGATCCTTTCCGGCATCCTGGCCCGCAACCCTGGTTGCATCGAAGTGCGCCGTAGTCTCCGCAAGGCCCAGAAAGCCGTGCTCGGCACGAAGAAAGGTCTCTTCGACGGGCTGACCAGCGCCCTCTCCGCCGGCAAGATCGCCAAGGCCGTCGAAGCCGATCCCGCCGCCGCCATCGCGGCCGCCGAGGAGACCCTGGCCAAGAAGCCGACCGACGCCAACGCCAACAAGACGCTCGCCCTCGCCGGCCTGAAGCTCGGCTTCTTCGAACTCGCCGCCTTCGCCTACGAGGAACTCGCGACCAACGAACCCGGCCAGGTCCAGCACTTCGTCGACCTCGCCAACGCCTGGATCGCGGGCGGCGAGTACGACCAGTCCCTCGCCGCGGCGGACCGCGGCCTCAAG
>VHCL01000022.1 GCA_016871725.1 Verrucomicrobiota bacterium
GTCCGCAAGGACGCCCTTCTTGTTGGGGTGGGGGCAGCACCGCGTGCTGCCCTGGTTGCCGGTTCCTTCTCGACACAAGGGACACCGGAAACGGGATCGGATGAGGAGCTCTTCCTAGGGTAGGGCGGTCATTGCCATGACCGCCGTTCGTCGCGGAACGTGCGTATCGCCGGGCAAGATCGCCGACCATCCTGACGTCCGTCCGCCCACGGACGTGATGGCAATCACGTCCCTACCCGGCTGCGCCGCAACTCAAAGTGCGACCGGAAACGGGATCGGATGCTGCGGTTCTGTAGCCCCCGCCAATTTCCCGGTCTCCGGTTTCCCTTTGAGTGCCCAAGCGCTAACCGCCAACCGCGATCGCCCGCTTCGCCCCATACTCTATACTCGATACTCCATACTCCGCTCCGCTATCCTCGTCCTTATGTCCTCCCTCGCCACTTCCGCCGGTACGGTCGAGATCCTCACCCGCGAGGAATCGTTCGCCGAGCTCGCCCGCCGCATCAACGCCCTCGCGGCCCGCGGCCCGGCTTCCGTCGGCCTCAGCGGCGGTTCCACTCCCAAGGCCTTCTACGCCTGGGTGGTCCGCGCCGGTGCGCTCACGGCCGAGGCCTTGGCCCGGATCGACTGGCACGTGAGCGATGAGCGGTGCGTGCCGCTCCTGTCCGATGACTCCAATTTCGGTCATGCCGCCCGCGGCATGCTCGACGCGCTCGGCGTGCCCGCCGCCCGCCGCTTTCCCTGGCCGGTCGAACTCCCTCCGGCCGAGGCCGCCGCCGCCTACGAGGCCGCCTGGGCCGCGCGCTCGCCCGCCAAGGCCTTCGACCTGTGCGTCCTCGGTCTCGGGGACGACAGTCACATCGCTTCGCTCTGGCCGCGGTGCCCGCTCATCGGCCGCGCCGCCGGTCCGCGCTTCGTCGCCACGGAATGGCCCGGGCGCGGCTGGCGTCTGACCATCACCGAAGCCGGCCTCGCGCAGTGCGCGTCGATCGTCGTGCTCGTCGGCGGCGCCGCCAAGGCGCCCGCCCTGCGCGCGATCGCCTGCGGCGAATTCGACCCCTCCGTGCATCCCGGCCAGACGCTGCGCGCCTTCGCGCCCCGCGTCACCTGGCTGGCGGACCGGGAGGCCGCGGCCGGCCTCTGACCGCGTCAGGCGGCCTTGGCCTTGGGCGCGCCCTTCTTCGGGGCCTCCGGGGCCGCTTCCGGGCTCGGGACCGGCGCCGTCTCTTCCCGGCGGGGGGCTCCGCCCTGCCCGCGCAGGGTTTCGATGGTGCGGTGGCCCGCCACGTGCTGGATCATCGTATGGGCGATGAACCGGTTCGGCGCGGCGGGATCCGGGTTATCGAGCACGAAATAGAGGCGCCGGTTCTTCTCCGACAGGATCAGCGGCGCGCGGTAGATGAGTTTCTGCACGCCGTCGGCGTCGGTCACGCCCATGAAGAAGTTCACCACCTCGCGCTTCGCGATCACCAGGGGGCTGCGGACCCGCTTGCCGGGCTCGGCGAAGAAGACCTTGCCGCCCATGCTGCAAAGCAGGCGGGACTTGCTGAAGTTCAGCACGTCGAAGCCGCCGAACGGGAAGCTGGCGGCGTCGATGTTGAAGGACCTCACCATCGCTTTCTGGGCGCCTTCGGCCGCGAACATGATAGCGAGCGTCTCCTGGTCGCCGTCGCCGAGGGTGAACTGCGCGTAAGGCAGCCAGCCGTCGACGGGCTTGGCGTCCGGCTTACCGTTCGGGTTCGGCACCAGGGTTTTCCGCACGACCGTGACTTTGGCCGGACCTTCGTAGAGGAAGGTGCCGCCCGGATTCATCGCGCTGGGGTGGATCGGCGTGACCTCCCGGTCGCCTTGCACGCCGAGTTCCAAGGTCTCGCCTTCCGGGAGGACCGGATCTTCCCACCAGGTGATGGTGAGCGCGCAGGTCCGCTCGGCCTGGCCGCGGGCCTTGCCCTTGCCCCCGCCGGCCGGCTTGTCCTGCGCCGCGGGACGCGGTTCGGGGTCGACGGCGGCGACGTCAAGGGTGAGGGCGGAGAGCAGCAGCCCCGCCAGGAATGTCCTGAAGGTCATGGGATCAGATTTCGTTCGCGTTGAGCCAGCGGATCGAGGTCGCCTTGAAGCGGCGCCCGAGCAGTCGGTTGATGTTCCAGTTCTCGCGCTCGATCGCGGTGGCGTTGGCGGGCAGGCGGTAGGAGCCGGAGCCCGCGAAGTTGCTTTCGTAGGGGTCCAGCATCGGGATGAAGTCGTACTCGTTGGTGAGCGAGCTGTTCACCCGGTAGCCGAGCCGGCGCCGGTTGATCTCCTCGTAGGCCGGTCCGCGGGCGGCGGGGATCATCATCTGGGTCCCGCGCTGCACGACGACCTCGACCCAGGCGCGGCCGATGGTGTTGCCCGCGTTGTCGAGGGCTTCGCCGTAGGCGCGGATGGTGAAGGTGTCCGAGCGCGGCGTCAGGTTGGGTCCGACGGTGTTCAGCACGTCCATCTGGGTCACCACCTGCGGCGCGCCGAGGCCGGCGGTCACGTTCTGGTCGGCGTTGGAGCCGGCCTGCTGGCTCATCGAGGCGATGTTCGGGAAGCGCGGGGCGGTGGGGTTGTCCGCCTTACGGAGCACGCCCCAGACGCCGGCTCCGTCCACGTTCTTGTCCGTGAAGTTCGGGCCGCCGCGGCCGATGTTGCCGTTCGGGTCCGTGAAGGACGTCGTCAGGTTGGGGGCGGCCGGCGCGGCGAAGGTCCCGCCGGAGAGGTTGCCGCCCGCGTCGCGGATCGCGTTGTTGTTGATGCCCGAGCGGTCGATCGCCGCCTGGAGCGCGCCCTTGAGGCCGTGCTGACGGAGGTTCAGGTCGTTGGAATCGAGCAGGCGACGGTTGACGAAGTCGGCCAGCGACATGAACGGACCGCGGTCGCGGACTTCCTTGACGATCTCGGCCGCGAGCTGGTCGATCTCGGCGTCGGTCAGTTCGCGGAAGTTGTTCCACGCGTTGATGTCGCCGCCCGGCGGACGGAAGGAGCGGGCGAACCGCGTGAGGACGGTGCCGCTCACCGTGGTGCCGTCGGGCAGGCGCTGGCCGCGCATGCCGGCGAGGACGGCCTTCCAGGCGGACTTGGACGTCGAGTTGACGTTGAAGCCGCCGTCGTAGAGCGAATTACGCGCGAGGTAGGTCGGGTGCGGGAACTCGTTCGCCGCCGGGAACGCCAGGTTGGCGACCGCCGGCCGCGCGTCGGGCTGGAAGACCACGCGCTTGTTCGCGAGCGGGTTGTAGCCCGCCTCGAGCGCGAGCTTCACGTCCGTGAAGGACGCGGCGTCGAAGCCGCTGACGTTGCCGGCCGCGCGGCGCAGGGCCGAGGCCTGCTCGGCGGCCACGTCCGTGTCCGTCGGCAGGTCCGGGCCGCCCGGGAACTGGTTGCGCTCGCCCGGCAGGGAGTAGGAGTTGGCCTGCAGGTTGAGCCCGCTGAAGTAGTAGGAGTCCCACAGGGCCAGGTTCGCGAGGAAGGCGTGGTCCGTGCGGACGTTGGCGACGTTGCGGATCATGCGCGTGCCTTCGTGGATGCCGACGTAGCCGTTCTCCGGGATGGCCCGGTCGGCGCCGCTCTCGGCCTTGGGTCCGGGCCAGTCGGTGACCTTGGTCAGGTCCATGATGCCCGGATGGGCGAACGACGCGCCGACGGTGAGGTCCGCGTCGGTGTTGACCTGGGCGATGCCCGCCGAGCCCAGCTGGGCCAGGGAGAGCAACGGGCGGCGCGGAATCGGGAAGAGCACCGTGTCCGAACGCTGGCTGAGCGTGGGGTTCACGCTCGCGCCCCAGTAGGCGTTGGTGTTGTTCGCGCTCAGGGCCATCTGCGGCTCGGCGTCGAGCCCGCGTTGGGAGAGGACCCAGCCGATCGGCGTGTGGGCCTTGCCGTCGTAGCCGTACAGGTGAGCCTGCTGCGGGCGCATGCTCAGGAAGAACGGCGACATGGGGGCGTTGAAGATCTCCGGCGGGGTGACGAGGCGGCGGTTGTTGTCCGTGTTGATGCGGAAGTTGGAGAAGGCGGAATTATTGTCCGCGGGGTACCAGATGTCGCGCGTCTGGCCCGTCATCTCGGCCGACCTCAGGAGGAAGTCGGTCATGAAGAAGGGCTGCTTGTCGTCGCCGCGGTCGGCCCGGATGGCCGCCACGACGCGTCCGTTCAGCGAGCCGGCGCGGCCCGAGGTGATCTCGGGACGGCCGAATTCGGGGTCGCCGTTCTCGGGACCGAAGGTGACCTGCTGGCCGATCACGTTGGGGTCGCCGCGCCAGGTGAGGCCGGTGTGCGTGTTCACCGGATTGCGCCCGGTGGCGATGCGGTAGTCCGGCGTGCGCGGATTGCCGCCGACGACGCTGCGGAGCCATTCCTCGTTGTACTGGATGATGTTGCTCCAGTGGCCGTTGTCGTTGCCGTAGAGCGGCCAGCCGGCGGTGAGCGCCTGGAAGTTCAGGAGCAGGGATTCGTCGACGAGGTGCTGGCCCGGGGCGGTCGCGGCGCCTTCGTAGACGAAGTTGCTGACGGTCCGCGCGGAAGGATTGTAGGTGGGGTTGTCGGTCGTGGGCGAACCGAACCAACGGCGGTTGGGGTTGAGGGCCTGGCCGTCGATGCTGCGGTTGTTGATCAGGTAGAAGTTCCAGTGCTGGTGGCCGCCGACCGCGGTGGTCCCGTTGCGCAGGCGCGGGAAGACGTAGCCGGGGGTGTTCGGGGTGCCTTCTTCGCCGACCACGCGGTTGTCGTAGTTCACCCAGCCGGAATTACGCACGACGAAGCGGACGCTCTTGTTCTGGTTGGGCGGGGAGGCGAACTGGAGGAGCGTCTTCAGTCGTCGTGCGGTGCCGTCCCAGTCGACGCCGAAGGCGTCGCGGAGGCGGCGGGAGTTCTTGACGTCGTTCCACAGGTCCAGGGCGCTGCGGAAGGCGGCCGGATTGTCCGGGCCGGAGTTGTAGCAGTAGCCGCCGAAGAAGCCGTGGGCGGGCGCCTGGCCGGCGCCGGTGGGGGCGGGCAGCACGTACATCTTGCTGTCGCTGCGTCGCTGCGGCATGAAGCCCCAGGTCCAGAGGCGTCCGTCGGGGCGGGTGAGGTCCGCCGCCGAGCCTTCCTCGAGCTGGGTCGTCACGTCGCCGCCGCGGCGGTGGCGCACGTTGTAGAAGGGCGTCATCTTGTAGACCGCGTTGCTGCCGAGGTCGTAGCCGAAGTCGTTGGTCGCGATCACGGTGTTGCTCGCGCGGTTGGACCGGTAGTCCCCGCCGATGAACTTGGTGCTGATCGTCTTGATCTCGCCGGGCTCGAGGCGGAACTTGCGTCCCGGGCTCACGAGGCGGAAGGAGAAGGAGCGGTTCTCGTAGGCGCCGTCGCCGAGGGCGACCTCGCCGATGGTGAGGTCGCGCTGGACGCGTTCGCCGATCCAGAGCGGGTCGGTGAGGCTCCGGGGCCGCGGTTCCGTCATCGAGCCGTTGCGGGTGGGCGAGCCCGGGTTCGGGTCGAAATACTGCCAGTGCGTGTCGGCGAAGTCCCACTGCTGGATCTGGACGTCGAAGATGTAAGGCAGGGATTCTCCGTTGGTCACCATGGCGAGGCCTTCGAACTCGATGGCGACGTCGTAGGGGTTGTGGACCATCACCACCGGGTCGACGGTCACCCCGAGGGTGCCGTTGAGGTCGGTGCTGTTCGCGTCGGAGAAGACGCCGGAGAAGATCATCGAGAAGCGCACGATGCTCGGCGCGAGGCTCATCGAGGTGGGCCAGGTGCGCGTGCTGACGTCGGGGAAGTTGCCGCTCAGGTTGAAGTAGGCGTCACCGTTGGCCGGCCGGGGCGAGGCGAGGCCCATGCGGTCGAAGTTGGTGATCACGTTCGCGCCGAACTGGGTGTTGACGTAGTTGTGCGCCAGGATGTTCGGGTAGCGCAGGCGCTGCTCGGCCTGGAAACTGGGAGTGTCGCTCGGCGCCGAGAGGTTGTTGCGGTAGAAGTAACGGTTGGCGTTCAGCTGGCCGCCGGCCGCGTAGAACTGATCGGGCCGCGGGGCGAGGGCCCAGGGGGCCGCGGAGCCGCTGGGATTGACCTGCCGGCTGCGTTGCACGGGTTCGTTGCGGTTGCCGTTGGCGTAGGTCAGCGGCTCGACGCCGCGGGCCACGACGGCGTCCGCCGGGGCCGCGGGCTGGCCGCGCAGGGCGCCCGAGGTCTGGCCGGCCTGCTCGATCTCGCGTTTGTACATGCGGTAGTAGTTGCGGTACAGGTCCCAGGTCGGGCCGCGGATGATGCGCCCGATCATGTTCTCGGGATGGGTGTCGGGCAGTTCGGACCAAGGCAGCGCGTTGACGCGCGACGTCAGGGTGTTCGAGGCGCTGGTCACGTAGATCGTCTGGCCGACGCGGTTCTCGGTGGCGCTCGGACTGCGTTCGGAGGTCGCGAGCAGGCGGTTCGTGTCGAAGAACGCCGAGCGGAGCGGGGCTTCGTAGACGAAGCCGAGGCGCTCGGGGGTTTCGCTGAAGGGCCCGGGCGCGGCGCCCGTGCCGCCGTTGCGCGCCAGGATCAGGTTATAGGAGTTGCCCAGCAGCGAGCGCAGGTAGCGCGGGGACCATTCCGACGCGCGCGGCGACGCCATGAGCAGGTCCGCGGGCGAACCCAGCTTGTCGACCAGGTTGGGGCGGTTGTAGTCGAGGTCGACGGCCATGCCCGCGGCGCCGAGTCCCGGCGTCGTCGGGTGCGCGTTGGGCGCGCCGTGGAAGAGCGAGGCCTTGCGCAGGCGGCCGTCGGGGGTGATCAGCGGATCCTTCTGGCCGGGGTAGACCTCGATCCCGCGGAACATGGCGTACGGGAGTTCGAACGCGCTCGAGAGGTCGGTCTTCACGCCGCCGTTGTAGGTGTCGGTGAGCGTGGAGAAGGAATAGGTGGTGATGTCGTGCCATAGCAGGCGCGCCGCGTCGGACATCGCCTGGCCGGCGGCCGGGCCGGCCTGCCGCTCCGCCCAGGCCGCGAGGCCGGAGATGCCCACGGCCTTGGCGAGCTGGAAGGCCTGCGGATTGCCCGAAGCGGCCGTGATGTCCTGCGCGCGCCAGGCGTCGAAATTGAAGCCGGAGGGCAGGGCGCCCTTGGGGTTGACGCCCTCGCGGATGATGTCGCCGGCGCCGCCGATCGCGCCGATGCCGTTGCGCTGGTTCGCCGAGCCCGCGAAGCCGCGGTCCCAGTTCTCGTTCGAGAGCCAGGTGCCGGCGCCGGTCGAGGCGTAGTGGTCGGGGAGGTTCACCTTGGCCTTCACCCCTTCGTCGCCGATCCAGAAGGCGTACCGTCCGTTGGCGCCGAGCGTCGTCGCGTCGGCGTAGGTCGGGCCCGGCATCGGCTGCGGGCGGGCGTCGATGGCGCCCATGTAGTTGCGCTGCAGGCCGGAGAGGCCGGCGGGCAGATTGAGCGTGCCGTAGGAGACCAGCGGGACGAGCCGGGTCGCGTCGAGGTCGATCGGGTTGCCGAGGTCGTCGATCAGGGCTTGGGCTTCCGCCGCCCGGGCCGGGGCGATGACGCGCAGGTTGGCGTTCGTCGTGAAGTAGGTGTTGTTAGGGACGAAGTTGGGTGTCGTGCCCGAAAGCTCCGGGTCCGGATTGACGTCGAAAGGCGAGGCCAGCCAGCCGAGGAACAGGCGCGTATCCGCCGGGTTGCTTACGTCCCAGTCGCGCGCCCGCGTGGCGTCGGCGCCGCCGGTCGACCACACGCCGGTGAGGTAACGCTTCTGGTGGGAGAGACGGCCGCCGGCGGGCGCGTTGTTGTTCGCGCGGTCGGTGCGGTTGCGGACGGGGGCGATCGTCGCGCCGTCGTTGTTGCCGACGGCGACGTCGTTGTTGGCGAACATGTCGGCGCGCATGGTCACGCGCTGGTCGGGACCGGCGAGCTGCTGCAGCTGGGCCACCGCGATGCGGGCCGATGCGAGGGCGTTGTAACGCGCCCGAAGGTAGCCGGAATGGCTCTGCGCCAGACGGCTTTCCACCTGCAGGAAAGAGGCGAGGACGATCACCAGCATGACCATCGCCGCCATGACGGTCAGCGAGAGTACGAGGGAGAAACCTGAGCGATTGAGTCTCATGGGAAAATTGGGGTAAAATCACAGTAAACCCCCCTAGGGCTAAGTCAAAGGATAGGTTTTACACATTTGTTCCAAAGGATTGAATAAAATCATATAGCTTCATTTAAAATCATATAAATCACAAATAATCGCAATTTAAAGGGCGGGCTTGCGACCTCTAGGGGTTTCCCGACCTTAGGGATGTGCAAACCCTCATCCAAGGCGCTGGCGCTTTCATCTGGCCGCTCGGCTTCTGCTCCTTCCTGGCGGTCTATCTCATCATCGAACGCTCCTTGGCCCTGCGGGTCTCCCGGGTCGCCCCTGAGGCCGTGGTCAAGGCGGTCCTCGTCGGCCAACTGGACCAGGTCGGCCCCGCGGACGGCGAGTCCGTCGCCGGCCGGTTGGTGCAGCGCTGGAAGGACGGCGCCTCGGGAGAGGTCCTCAAAGCCTGGGCCCGGCATGAGCTGATCCGCCTGCAGCGCGGCCTGCATCTCCTCGACAGCATCGTGGCCGGCGCGCCCTTGCTCGGCCTGCTCGGCACGGTCGCCGGCCTCGCCACGCTCTTCCCGGAACAGGGGCTCCCCGACGCGCCGACGCTCACGCGCGGCGTCGGCCTCGCGCTCAGCACGACGATGATCGGCCTCTGCGTCGCGATCCCCGCGCTCCTCGCCGCGAACTGGCTCGCGCGGCGGCTCGAGATCCTCTCCTCGCGGCTCGACGTCCTCGTCGAGGCGCTCGAAGCCCGCCGCCGATGAGCCTCGTCGTCGCCCGCCGCCGTCGCGCCGACATCAACGTCGTGCCGCTCATCGACGTGATGGTGGTGCTGGTGTTCTTCCTGCTCCTGAGCGGCCGCTTCGAGCAGACCCGCGCGCTCGCCATCGTGCCGCCCGCGGCTTCCGCGGGCACGGCCGGCGCCGAAGCCACTTCGCTCGTCGTCGGCGTCGACCGCGACGGCAAGCTCTACCTCGAAGGCAGGCCCGTCGCCGCCGACGCGCTCGCCAAGGCCCTCGTCGACCATGCGCTGAAATCTCCCGGCACCGAGGTCATCATCGTCGCCGACGAACGTTCGCTCACGGGCGCCGCGGTCGGCGCGCTCGACGCCGCCGCCAAGGCCGGCCTGAAGCCGCGCCTGCAGACCCGTCAGCCGCGCTGAGACGCGAGGTTTCGAGGACACAGGGCACGAGGACACGAGGGCCGGAGGCAGGAGGACACGAGGACAAGAGGACAAGAGCACATGTCCTCCGCGGTTGATAGCCTCTTGTTTCCGAGGCCTTGCTTGCACGAATCTCTCCTGCATCGTATGTTTCGTTGACCCTGTATTGACCTCGAGTCCTCCGGCCCTCGTGTCCTCGTGACTCGAGTCCTCCATCGTCCACCCCTCATCTTTCATCCTAGATCGCTTCCTCCCATGTCGACCCGTCTCCCTGAAGTCCTCCGCCTGCTCGAAGATTACACGCAGGCCCACGGCACGTCCGGCCACGAGGACGCGGTCCGCGCGATCTTCGTCCGCGAACTGCGCGGCCGCGCGTTCAGCGCCGACGGCCTCGGCGGCGTGCTCGCCGCGCCCGTCAAGGAGCAGGGCGGCCCCCGCGTGGTGCTGACGGCGCACATGGACGAGATCGGCTTCCTCGTGCAGGCGGTGACCCACGACGGCTTCCTGCGTCTCGTGCCCGTCGGCGGCTGGCCCGACGGCGTGCTCGCCGCGCAGCGTCTCCGCGTCTGGTCGCGCGCCGCGCGCAAGGAATTCCTCGGCGTCGTCGCCGCGCTCCCGCCCCATCAGGGCGGCGCCCAGGCCGCTTCCGCCGACAAGGTCCTCGTCGACATCGGCGCGCGTTCGGCCGACGCCGTCGCGCGTCTCGGCATCCGTCCGGGCGACCCGGTCGTGCCGGAAGGTCCCTTCACCGCCCTCGCCGAGCCCGGCCTCTACGTCGCCAAGGCCTTCGACAACCGCGTCGGCATGGCCGCGCTCACGCTCGCCACGCGCGCGCTCGACGCCGCGCCGCCCGTCGCCGATCTCCTCGCGGTCGCGACCGTCCAGGAAGAGGTCGGCTGCCGCGGCGCGGTCGTCGCCGCCCGCCTCGCGAAGCCCGACGTGGTCGTCGTCCTCGAAGGCCCGCCGGCCGACGACCTGCCCGGTCTCGCCCCGCACGGGGAGCACCAAGGAGCCCTCGGCGCCGGCGTCCAGGTGCGCGCCTACGATCCGACGGCGATCATGAACCCGCGCCTCGTCGACCTGACGCTGCAGGTCGCGGCGGAGCAGGGCATCCCGTGCCAGCTGGCGGTCCGCCGCACGGGCGGCACCGACGCGCGTTCCTTCCAGGCCCACGAGCTCGGCCTCCCGGTCATCGTGCTCGGCGTGCCGGCCCGCTACATCCACACGCACAACGCGGTCGTCGACGTCGCCGACCTGCAGGCCTGCGTGGATCTCGCCGTGGCGCTCGTCCGCCGGCTCGACGCGCCGACCGTCCGGTCGCTGACGCAGTACCTGTGAACGCGCCTCCGCCCGGCTCAGGGTGAAGGCCGTCCCGGGCGCGTCGCGCACCGAGATCGTCGGCCGGCCGGGCGAAGCCTTGAAGGTCCGCGTGGCCGCCCCGCCCGCCAAGGTCGTCGGGCTCCGGGGCCTCACGGCCGCGCAGGCCTGGGCGCGCCTTCTCGGCTGAAATCGCACAATCCGCTTGAGAGGGGAGGGGGCTCCGCCGACAGTAGGCCCATGTGCGCGGACAAGAAACCCGCCTCGGCTTCCGGCAAGGAAGGCTTCGAGGCCGAACTCAAGCAGCTCGAGCAGCTCGTCGAGTCCCTCGAGTCCGGCGACGTCTCGCTCGACGCGCTCGTGGCGAAGTATGAGGAAGGCATGCGCCTCCTGAAGTCCTGCCAGAAATCGCTCGAGGCCGCCGAACTGCGCATCGAGCAGCTGGGCAAGCGCGGCGAAGACGCGCAGGGCTGATGTCGCTCCTCGCGTCCATCCGCGGCCCGGCCGACGTCAAGGCCCTCGCGCCCGAGCAGCTCCCGCTCCTCGCGCGGGAGATCCGCGAGCGCCTCGTGGCCGTCACGGCGAAGAACGGCGGCCACGTCGGTCCCAACCTCGGCGTGGTCGAGCTCTCGATCGCCCTGCACCGCGTCTTCGGCACGCCCCGCGACAAGTTCGTCTTCGACGTGGCCCACCAGGGCTACGTCCACAAGCTCCTCACCGGCCGCAACGGCGCCGATTTCGACGGCATCCGCACCACGGGCGGCCTGAGCGGCTTCCTCAGCCGCGAGGAGAGCCTGCACGACGTCTTCGGCGCGGGCCACGCCGGCACGGCGCTCTCCGCCGCCGTCGGTCTCGCCAACGCCCGCGACCGCCTCGGCGAGGATTCGCACGTGGTCGCCCTCATCGGCGACGCGGCCCTCACCTGCGGCGTCACGATGGAGGCGCTCAACAACGCCGCGAAGTCGGCCAAGCGCCTGGTCATCGTGCTCAACGACAACGAGTGGTCCATCGACCGCAACGTCGGCGCGGTCGCCGACATCCTGAGCCGCCTGATCGTCACGCGTCCTTATAACAACTCCCAGCAGGGCCTGAAGCGTTTCCTCGGCAAGACCCGCCTCGGCACCAAGGTCCTCGACTTCGGCCGCAGCTTCAAGCGCCACGTGAAGAACTGGTTCACGCACAGCTCCTCGCTCTTCGAGCAGTACGGCGTGCGTTACGTCGGCCCGATCGACGGCCATGACCTCGGCGCGCTCGAGCGCTACCTGAATTTCTGCAAGGGTTCCCAAGGTCCGATCCTCCTGCACGTCCGCACGGAGAAAGGCCGCGGCCTCGGCGCCGCGCTCCGGAATCCGGAGAAGTTCCACGGCACGGGCGCCTTCGATCCCGAGACGGGCGACTCGCTCGCCTCCGGCGCCGCCGGCGCCCCCAAGGCCTGGCAGGATGTCTTCGGCGCCCTGCTGCTCCGCGAGGCCAAGGCCGACTCCCGCGTGGTCGGCATCACCGCCGCGATGCCCTCGGGCACGGGCCTCAACCAGCTGAAGAAGGAGCTGCCCGCGCAGTATCACGACGTCGGCATCGCCGAGGAGCACGCCGCGCTCTTCGCCGCCGGCATCGCCGCCCGCGACCTCCGCCCGGTCTGCGCGATCTACTCCACGTTCATGCAGCGCGCCTACGACATGGTCATCCATGACGTCTGCCTGCAGCGCCTGCCGGTCACCTTCTGCATGGACCGCGCCGGCGTCTCGCCCAGCGACGGCCCGACGCACCACGGCCTCTTCGACATCGCCTACCTGCGCTGCGTCCCGAACGTGACGCTGATGCAGCCGAAGGACGAGGACGAGTTCGCGGACATGCTGCACACCGCGCTGAAGTCCGGCGCGCCGATGTTCATCCGCTATCCGCGCGGCGCCGCCGCCGGCCAGGCGGTCAAGGCGCAGCCCGCGCTCATCCCGCTGGGCCAGGCCGAGGTCCTGCGCCCCGGCGCCGACGTCCAGCTGTGGGCCCTCGGCACGATGGTGCCCGAAGCGCAGGCGCTCGCCGAGAAGCTCGCCGCGGCGACCGGCCGGTCCGTCGGCGTGGTCAACGCGCGCTTCGCCAAGCCCATCGACGCCGCCTTGCTCGTCGCGCAGGCCAAGGCCGCCAGGCTCATCGTCACGCTCGAGGACGGCGCCGTCACCGGCGGCTTCGGCACGGGCGCCCTCGAGACGCTCGCCGAACACGGCGTCGCGACGCCGGTGCTCCGCCTCGGCTGGCCCGACCGTTTCGTCGGCCACGCCACCGACGTGAAGACCCTGCGCGCCGCCCACGGACTCGCTCCCGACCAGATGCTCGCGGCGATCCGGGCGAAGCTGGGCTGAAGCAAGAGGTGGAAGCGGTTGGCGGCCAGCGGTTGGCGGTTGGTTGAGAAGCCAAATAAGGCAGGGTCGGGACCGCGTCACGACCTAGGTGTCTCGAGGTAGGGACGTGATTGCCATCACGTCCGTGGGCGGAATGACATGGGGATGTTCGGTGACATTGCCCGGTGATGCGTACTTGCGCCTGCGAACGGCGGCCATGGCAATGGCCGCCCTACCCGAGGCAAAAACCATCCGTTCAAAGGGAAACCGGAGACCGGATGATTGGCCGGGGCAGGAACACTTTCAGGTCTCTGGTCTCGGCCATCAGGACTCAGGTCCGGGTTTTCAGGTTCAGGTACAGGATCGGGATCTCTGTTCTCTGTCATCGATGCGTTCATCGACTCAGCCCTCTATTCAGACCTCCACGCAGTCCTCTATTCAGTCCTCCACTGAATCCTCTGGCCCTCGAGTCCTCCTGCCCTCAGGTCCTCGAAACTTCTGTCCTCTGTCATCGATGCAGTCATCGACTCAGCCCTCCATTCAGCCCTCAATTCAGTCCTCCATCCTGCCCGTCACTTCTTCCCCGCCTCGAGCTGCTTCCGCATCTCTTCCGCGCGGGCGGTCGCGTCTTCGGCGTGCTTCACGGCCTCGTTGAGCCGGGTGAGGATGAGTTTCTCCCGTTCCTGCAGGGCGGCGATCCGGGCGTCGCGGGCCTTCACGGCGTCTTCCCAGCCGCGGAGCGCCGTCTGCCAGTCCTTGGTGCGGGCGACGAATTCGGCGGTCTGCTTCCGGTTCTCCGCCTCGGCTTCGGCGCGTTGGGCGCGCGTCCGGTCGAGCTGCGTCCGGAGTTCGGCGAGGTCCTGCTTCAGGCCTTCGTTCTCCGCGCGGGCCTGGGCCAGGTCGGCCGTCAGCCTGGCGCGGGTGGCGCCTTCGGCCGCGTAGTCCGCGCGCAGGCCGAGGTCGCGCCGCCACTGCCAGCCGGCGACGACGACGAGCAGGCCGATCAAGGCGAACTGGACGGCGCGCAGGCTCATCTGCTTTCGACGGGTTCGGCGGCGAAGCGCACTTCGGTGATCCCCGCTTCGCCGACGGCCTCGAGGGCGCGGGTCATGGCGGCGAACGGCGTGCGGGCGTCGCCCTGCACGAGGGCGGGCCGGCCGGGCGCGGCGGCGGCGCGGCGGCGGAGCTCGGCGACGAGCTCGTTGCGGCCGAGCGCGCGGCCTTCGAGGGAGAGCGTGCCCGCGGCGTCGACGGCGACGACGAGGTCGCGCTCGGCGGAGGCCGTGGCGGCCGCCGAGGCGGGCAGGCGCACGGGCGCGAGCGCCTGGCTCTGGGTCAGGCCGAGCGTGGCGAGGATGAAGGTGGCGAGCAGGAAGAACATGATGTCGATGAGCGGCACGATCTCGATGCGCGCGCCCGTCTCTTCGTCCTTCGGCCGGCGGAGGCGGACGGCCATCTCAGCGACGGCGCCCGGCTTCGTCGGGCGCGGGTTGGAATTCGCTCACCGGCTGGCCGGCGGCCGCGGCGCTCTTCAGCGCGATCTCGGCCTGGTTGATGGCCTGCTCGAGGTCGTGCCGCAGCGACTGCGCGCGGCGGTGGAAGAAGTTGTGCGGGATCAGGCAGAAGATGGCGATGCCGAGGCCGGCGGCCGTCGCGATGAGGGCCTCGCCGACGCCGCCGCTGACCTTGGCGACCGCGAGCTGCTCGGAGCCGATGAACTGGAAGCTGCCCATGATGCCGACGACCGTGCCGAGCAGGCCGAGCAGCGGGGCGAGCGTGACGATGGTGCTCAGCAGCCACTGGCGGGCGCCGGCCTCCTCGAGCGTCTCCTCGGCGCGCAGCTGCATGGCGGTCACGGGTTCGGTGCGGCCGTTGGCCAGGCCGGAGCGCAAGGCCACGAGGAAGGGCGAGGTCGCGCCGTGCGTGCGCTGCCAGGCCGGACCGTACTGGCCGAGCCGGACTTCCCAGAGGGCTTCGCGGAAGGCCTGGTCGGCGCGGAGCCGGCGGACGTTGCGCCAGTAGAGCAGGCGTTCGGCCACGGTCGCGAGGGCCACGATCAGGCACACGAGGATCGGCCACATGATGGGTCCTCCCTTGAGGAAGGTCTCGACGAGGACGTTGGCGAGGGGCATGGTCACTGGAGTTGGAAGTGGATGGAGATCTCGTAGAGGCGGACTTCGCCCGCGGGGAATTCCCAGCGGCGCAGGATGGTCTCGGTCGCGGCCTCGTCGAGGCGATGGCAGCCGGAGGAGTCGACCGCGCGGGCGCGGCGTACGGCGCCGTTCTCGCCGACCTCGAACTCGACGCGGACGACGCCGCTCTCGCGGCGGCGCAGGCATTCGTAAGGGTATTCGGGCCAGGGCTGGCGGCCGGCCATCTCGGTCACGTCGAGCACGATCGGTCCGGCCGTCACGCCGCCGCGGGCGCCGCCCGTCGCTCCGGTCTTGCCGGCGGCGGGGACGGCGGGCGGCGTCGTCCGGCGGACGGTCGCGGCGGGGACCTGCGGGAGGGACGGCAGGCGGACGTCGGGGAGCGAGGTGATCGGGGCGAGGGGCGCGGGCGCCAAGGCGGCGTCCGGGGCGACCGCGGCGCTGTCCGCGTTCGCGGCGGGCGCGGTGCGGAGCTTGGTAGGATCGAGCTTCACCAACGCCGGCTTGGCCTTGGCGGGCGGGAGTGTCGCCGGTTCGAGCCGCGGGGGCGCCTGGGTCAGGCCGCTCACCGAGACCGCCAGCGCCACGACCGCGACCGCGACCGCGACGAAGTCGAGGAGGCGGGCGGAGTCAGATGGGACGGACGCGGGGCGCATGCGCGGGGGAGGTGACGATGCGTGCGCGGCCCGGCGGTGGCAAGTCGCGTCCGGGGCTCAGAAGGCGACTTCGCCGCCGAAGAAGAGCGTCCGCGGGGCGTTGGCGCGCGGTCCGAGCGGGGCGCGGCTGATGATGGCGCGCCGGTCGAGGAGGTTCTGGACGCCGCCGACGAGCCGGAAGGCCTTCGTCAGCTGGTAACGGAGGTTGAGGTCCACGGTGAGGAGGCCGTCGACCTTGCCGTCGATCGTCGAGGGATTGGCGAGGGCGCCGGAGCCGTCGACGAGCCGCGGGTCGCCGTTGTAGCCCGTGCCCCAGGTCGCCGAGTAGTAGCTCAGGTCGAGCGAGCCGCCCCACGGGCCTTGTTCGAAGCCGACGCCGGCCGCGAGCTTCCATTCCGGCACGTAAGGGATCTCGTTCCCGCTCTCGGCGCCGGCGAACAGGCCCGCGCCGTTGCCGAGGCGGCTGCCTTCGATCTCGGTGAAACGCGCGCGCGTCCAGGTCAGGCCGGCGTAGACGGGCAGGGCGTAGCCCCGGCCTTCGCCGCGGGCGAGGTCGTGGCGGACGAGCGCCTCGACACCGTAGGATTCCGCGGCGCCGCCGTTGGTCATCGCCAGCAGGCCGCCGCCGGCCACGCCGACGACCGGCGCGATGAGGTCGCGGAAATCGGTGTGGAACGCCGTGAGCTCCCAGCTGGTCGCGCGGTCGCGATGACGCAGGCCCAGCTCCTTGCCGAGGCTTTCCTCGGAGCGGGTGCCGGCGGCGTAGCCCGACGGGTTCGCCGCCGAGCCGCCGCGGTAGACGCCGCCGAAGACGGTGTTCCGGGCGTCGAGCTCGTAGGTGAAGCCGAGTCCGCCCATGGCCATCTCGCTGTCGACGGGCGTGAAGGCTCCGGCCGACGTGGTGTTGGCCATGTCGAGGTATTCGTAGCGAAGGCCGGGGCGCAGGGTGAGCGCGCCGAGGCGGATCGCGTCCTCGACGAAGGCCGCCGCCGCCAGCGTCTCCTGGAAGCCCGCGGAGGTCACCGCGGCCCGCGTGCCGACGCCGATCACGCCGTCGTCGACGGCGTAGGTGGTGCGCTGGTTGGTGCCGCCGGCGGTGTCGCGGTGGATGCGCAGGCCGCCCGTGAGCTCATGCCGGACGTCGCCGACCTGGAACTGCTTCCGCGCCGAGCCTTGCCAGCCGTAGGACTCGTGGTTGCGCACGGCGTCGTTGGTCACGAAAGCCCCGTCGTTGCCGGCGAAGAGGTCGCCGCGCAGGACCGCGAGGGAGGGGGCGTGGGCGAGGGCTTCGGCGACGTTGGTCCGGAGGCCCGCGCCGCTGAGCCCGTCGAGCTTGTCCCAGTCGCGGTCGAACTGGTTGAAGTAGAGGGCGCTGTCCAGGCGCAGGGACTTGTCCGGCTCCGCGCTCCACTTGAGGTAGGTGCGCCACTGTTCGGCGACGTGGTGGTCGAACCGGGTCGAGGCGTAGCGTCGGTCGGGGTTCGCGCGCAGGTCGGCCTCGCTCAGGCCGCCGTAGGTCTCGTCGGCGTCGAAGTCCGTCTGACCGACCTTCAGCTCGAAGCGTTGGCGGAGCGCGCCCGTCGGCTCCCAGGACAGCTTGACCATCGGCTCGGTGAGGGTGAAGCCGCTGCGTCGGCCCACTCCGTCGATCACGCGGAAGCCGTCGGTGAGCTGCGTGTGCAGTTCGACGACCGCGCCGACGCGGCCGGCCTCGGTCTGCTGCGTGCCGCCGAGCCAGGTGTGGTTGAAGAAATTGCCGTAGCTGCCGGCGGTCAGGCGCGAGAAGAAGCGGCGCTCCTCGGTCGGGATGGGCGTGGAGAGGAAGTTGACGACGCCGCCGGTGGTGTGCGGTCCGTACATGACCTGGCTCGAGCCCTTGAGGAATTCGATGCCCGCCATGCGGCCCGACTTCGGGGCATAATAGGCGTTGGGGGAGGAATAGGGCGAGGGCGCGGTGAGGATGCCGTCCTCCATAAGCGTGACCTTGGCGCTGCGGGTGCCGTCGACGCCGCGGATGGAGATGTTGGGGAAATTGCCGAAGCCGTCTTCGTCGCGCACGAAGACGCCCGGGGTGTTGGCGGCGATCTGCTTGATGTTCGTGTAGCCCTTGGAGCGGAACTCGTCGCCTTCGATGACGGACGCGGAGCCCGGGAGGATGAAGGCGTCGGGGGCGATCCCGGTCACGGTGAGGGGCGCCAGCTCGCTGGCCTTGGGGGCGGCGGGCGCCGATTGGGCCAGGGCGACTTGGCTGGCAGCGAGGAGGAAGAGGAGGTGGGCGCGCATGGAAAGGGATGAGGTCAGCAAAAGATGAGATTCAGTCTCAACAGTCAAATATGAAACTGAGTCTCAGTCTCATCTCAATCGCATCGTGAGGAGGTAAGGGTTGAGTTATTTAGGAAAAGAGAGGATTTTGACCCTTCCCCGATGCCCCTCTTAATTGTCATTCCTGTGCGCAATGAGGAGCGCCGCCTGGGGCCCGGGCTGGACCGTCTGGCGGAAAGCCTGCAAGGGCAGCATTGCCCGGATGTGCTGATCGTCGTCTCGGATAACGGGTCCACGGACTGGACGCGGGCCGTGGCCATCGACGCCGCCGCCCGGATTCCCTATCGCGTCGTCTACCATCGGGCGACCGACCGCGCTGACAAGGGGGTCGCGATCTGCTCCGCCTGGGAGTCGGCCCCGGAGGGCTATGACGTGCTGGCTTATTGTGACGCCGACATGGCCACGGACCCCGAAGCGCTCGTCCGCGGCTATCGGCTCATCGCCGCCGGCAAGGCCGACCTCGTGGCCGGCTCCCGCTGGCATCGTGAATCAAAGGTCATCGGACGTTCCTGGAAGCGCTCGCTCATCTCGGCGACGCTGTCTTTCTTCTGGCGGATGCTGCCCGGCGCGCGTCTCACGGATCCCGGCTGCGGGCTGAAGCTCGTGCGTCGCTCCGTGTTCGCCGCGCTGAAGATGCCGGCCGAGGCCCGTGGGTTCTCGTTCGGCGCCGAAGCGTTCGTCCGCCTCGCCCGGGCCGGCGCCCGCCTCGTCGAGATCCCCGTCCGCTGGACCGACGACGACGCCGGCCGCATCCGCCTCGGCAAAGCCGCCGGTGATTACGCGCGGGCGTGGGGGAGGTTGGTTGGGAAGAATTGAGGACTGAATAGAGGACAGCGTGGAGGGCTGAATGGAGCGCAGAGTCGATGACTGCATCGATGACGGAGGGCAGAGCTCCCGAACCTGTACCTGCACCTGAATGCCTGATAGCCTGATGGCCGAGACCTGAGACCTGAAAGTGTCTCTGCCCCAGCCAATCAACTGGTCTCCGGTTCCCCTTTGAGAGGGCATCATCCCGCCACCGGCCACCCGGAGCTGCCACCTGCCACCTGAAAATGAATACCACTAGGGCAGCACGCGGTGCTGCCCCTACCTCCCGACAGCTAGGTCGTGACGCGGTCCCGACCCTGCCCAACTGCGACCTTTGCCCACAAAAAAGACAGCACGTGGTGTTGTCCCTGCCCGATGCCGCTCAATCAATTCAGACCTCCGCTCAGACCTCCACGCAGCCCTCTATTCAGTCCTCCGTGCTTATCTCTGCCCTTTTCTCCGCTCAGGGCCGCGCGTCTTGGCGTTCTGCCGTTCGTCGTAGAGGCGGAAATCGACTTGGCGCTTGAAGCGGTCGACGCGGTCGACGGTCACGGTGATCACGCCGCCCGGCATGAACTTCCGGCCCGTGCGGCTGCCGACGAGCATGTTGCCGCGGTCGTTGAGGCGGTAGTAGTCGTCGGTGAGCGTCGACATGTGCACGAGGCCGTAGGCCTGCGATGCGTTGAGTTCGACCATCAGGCCGTGGGGCTTCACCTCGGTGATCGTCGCCTCGAACGGACGCTTGTCCGGACGGGCGGCCTCGCGCTCGAAGAGCTCGAGGAGCTTGATCTTGACCGAGTCGCGCTCGGCTTCGGAGCTGTTGCGCTCGGTGATCGAGATGTGCTCGCAGGAGCGCGTCAGCTCGCCGAGGCCCGGGGAACGCAGGGGTTCCTTCGGCGCGGAGCGCACGCCCTGCTTCTGGATGAAGGCGTCGAAGATGCGGTGCTCGAGCAGGTCGGAATAGCGCCGGATCGGCGACGTGAAGTGGGAGTAGTGGCGCTTCGCGAGGCCGAAGTGGCCGTCGGGCGAGGGCCGGTAGCAGGCCTGCTTGAGCGAGCGCAGGAGCTGGATGCGGATGGAGTAGCCGTCCTCGCGGTCCTTGAGGCTGGCGAGCAGCTTCACCATCTCGGAACGGTGCGTGAGGTCCCCGACCTTGAAGCCGTTGCCGGCCAGCTCCTCGCGCAGGGCGGCCAGCTTCTCGGGGTCGGGGTCGTCGTGCACGCGGTTGACGTGCGGGACGCCGGCCTTGTCGAGGGCCGTGGCGACGCTCTCGTTGGCCAGGAGCATGAACTCCTCGATGAGCTGGTGCGATTCGTCGTGCTGCACGACCTCGGTGCGGTCGGCCCAGCCGTCCTGGTCGCAGTAGATCTTGATCTCCTTCATCTCCAGGTCGAGCGACCCGGCGCGGAAGCGTTCGGCGCGGAGCACCTTGGCGATGTTCCAGAGGTCGTCGATCATGCCCTGGATCAGGTCCAGTTCGGCGTCGGTGAGTTCGGCGAGCGGCCGGCCGGGCGAGCCGGTCTGGTGCGGCGGCGGCGTGGGCAGGGCGCGGATCTGGTCCTTGGTGAGGCGCCGCAGGAAACCGTAGGCCTGCTTGTAGGTCAGGCGCTTGACGCTGCGGATGACCGAGTTGGCGAACTCCGTCCTCACCAGACGGGCGTCCGGCGTGAACTCGCAGACCACCGTCTTCACGAGGCGGTCCTCGGCCTCGACCAGCGAGCAGAGCCCGCTCGAGAGCGCGTGCGGAAGCATCGGGATGACCGTGCCGACGAGGTAGGTGGAGTTGCCGCGTTCGCGCGCCTCGACGTCGAGGGGCGAGCCGGGCTTCACGTAGGCGGAGACGTCGGCGATGTGGATGCCGACGCGGACGTTGCCGTTCGGCAGGCGCTGCACCGACAGGGCGTCGTCGAAGTCCTTCGCGTCGTCCGGGTCGATGGTGATGGTCGGGGTCGCGCGGAAGTCCTCGCGGCCGGCGCAGTCGGCCTTGGTCACGACCTTGCCGAAGGCGTTGGCTTCGGCGGCGACGGCGGGCGGGAATTCCGGGCGGAGGCCGTAGCGGCGGAGGATGGCGAGGTACTCGGCCATCGGCGTGTGGGTGACGCCGAGGACCTCGGTGATCGTGCCCGTCGGGCTGAGGTTGCGGCGTTCCCAGGCGTCGAGGCGCACGACCACCTTGTCGCCGGGCTTCGGCGCGGGCGTCAGGCCGGCGCGGGCGGGGTCACGGACGATGATCTCGCGCGAGACGCGGGGATCGTCGGGGACCACGAACCATTGCAGGCGGTTGTTGCCCAGCGTGCCGGTGAGCTGGCTCAGGGCCCGCCTGACGACGCGGACGACCGTGCCGGTGCCCCAGTCGTCGCCGTCGCGGTCGCGGCGGCGGGCGTTGAGCTTCACCAGCACGCGGTCCCCGTGGAGGGCGACGTGCGTGTCGTCGGCGTCGACGTGCAGCTGCTCGCGCGGCGGCGAACCCGGGACGGCGTCGAAGACGACGCGGGCCGAGCCGCTCGGACGGAAGAGGATGGTGCCTTCGAGGAGCTCGGCCTCGGCCTTGCGGGCGCCCGCGCCGCCGCCGAAGGGCAGGGCGAGCAGGTGGCCTTTGACGGTCACGACGGCGCCGGCCTTGATGAGGCGCGGGATCGTCTTGCTGAGGCGGCGCAGGTCCTCGCGCGTGCCGCCGAGGGCCTGCACGATGGCCTCGAGGCGCATCGGCTTGTAGCCGGGCCGGGCGAGGAACTTCAGCAGGACTTCTTCGGCGCTCATGCGCTTTCCTGCGAGCCTCCGAGCAGGCTGCCCAGGTAGGGCATGAGCTGCTTCTTGCGGCTGACGATGCCGGGCAGGTCGAAGATGTCCGGCGGACGCTTCTGCGGGTAGGTGATGGCCTGCACGACCTCGGCGTCGCCGCGGACCAGCAGGAGCGAGCTCTGCGTGTCGATGTCGGTCACGAGCAGGCAGGAGAAGCTGAGGCCGTTCTCGATGCGGTACTTCTCGAGGGCCTCGAGGAGGGCGTCCTCGCACTTCCAGAAGTTGGTGAAACCGAGCTCCTCGACCTGCGAGACGGAGAAGCGGCGTTCGCCTTCGCGGTATTGCTTGCAGTCCGCGCGCACGGCGGCGGCGGGGCTGAGCGTGGCCAGCACCGAGCCGGCGTTGAAGATCATGTCGGCCAGCCCGCGCGGGTCGGCGTCGGCGATGAGCGCGAGCCACTGCAGGAGGTCGGCGTCGAGCGGCGTGGTGGTCGGGCTCTGCAGGAGCAGGGTGTCCGAGATGATGCCGCACATCATCAGGCCGGCGAGCTGGGGCGTCGGGCGCAGGCCCGAGGTGCGGAACATGTCCGCGACGATCGAGCACGTCGAGCCGAGCGGCCGGTTGATGAAGAGGATGGGCTGGTGCGTGGGCGCGTTGCCCAGGCGGTGGTGGTCGACGACCTCGGCGATCTCGACCTCGGCGGCGCCGTCGACGGCCTGCGAGAGCTCGTTGTGGTCGACGAGCACGAGCTTGGCGCGCGGCGGGTTGATGATGTCGGACTTGGTGAAGACGCCGACCAGGCGGCCGTCCTCGTCGATGACGTGGCAGATGAGGGCCGGGTTCTGGACGATGCGGCGGCGGGCCACGGAGAGCTTCTCCTGCGGCTTGAAGGTGAAGGCGTCGCGCTGGACGAGCCCGCCGACGAGCGTGGAGGCGCGCACGGCCCAGGCGGTCGTCGCGCTGTCGGTGTCGGCGTAGGCGACGGAGACCCGGGCGGCCTTGGCGCGCTCGAGGACCTCGGGCCGCATGCGGTGACCGCCGGTCACGATGATGATGCGCACGCCCATCTCGATGGCGCGCAGGTGGACGTCGGCGCGGTCGCCGACGACGATGACGCTCTTGTTGGTCGGGATGCCTTCGACGGTCGCGGACTTGCCGAACGAATCGAGCTCCATCGCGGCGACGCGCACGTACAGGTCGTCGACCGTCGCGGCGTCGTAGGCCACGACCTCGGTGCCGCCGATCGAGCGGATGATGGCGTTGATCGAGCTGGTGACCTTGCGCATCGAGGTGGCGCGCTTGGGCTTCGGGATGAAGTAGTCGCCGAGGCTGAAGATGGAGACGTAGCCTTCGAGACGGCCGTCCTTGCCGACGACCGGGAGCGCGCGCACGTCATGGAGGTCGAGGAGCTCGAGCGCGCGGGCGCACGTGTCGTCGACGCTGACCTTGAACGGGTCGCGGTGCATGATGTCCTCGATGCGCGGGATGACGTCGCCCACGAATTCGGGGAGGGCGGCGCCGAAGCGGCCGAGGATCGCGTCGATGCGCGCGTTGGAGTTGCCGCAGCGGGCGGGCTTGAAGCCGGTCTGGCCGGAGGCTTCCTTGAAGGCGGCGTAGGCGAGGGCGGAGCAGATCGCGTCGGCGTCCGGGTTCTTGTGGCCGATGATGTACGTCGGTTGGGCGGAACGGGCCAGCGGCAGGGGAGGAGGGACGGACATGGCGGACGACGCGGGAGCGTCAGGCGTTTGTAAGCGCCCGAGGCGGCGGAGGGAAGATTAATGGGGCGAAGCCGGAGAGGACATATGACATAGGTGGAAGCGGTGGGCGGTTAGCGGTTGGCGGTTGGGTCGCCTTTGCCCTGCCTAATTGAAGCTTTGTGAAATGGCGTCGAACCGGTGTCTCGCGCGAAGGGAATCTTGGTAGGGGCAGCACCGCGTGCTGCCCTAGGTGGCTCGAGGTAGGGCTGACCACCCTTGGTCAGCCGCGGTTGAGCGAGGGCGCTCAACCCTACCCGAGGCAGAGACTGTCAGCTCAAGGGGAAACCGGAGACCGGATTGGGCAGAGACAATTTCAGGTCCCGGGTCTCGGCCCTCAGGCCCCTGGTTCGGGTCTCCAGGTTCAGGTACGGGAGCTCCGTCATCGTCCCATTTCAGGTGGCGGGTGGCAGCTCCGGGTGGCCGGTGGCGGGCGATCTGCCCTCTGTCCTTTGTCATCGATGCAGTCATCTATTCAGCACTCCACTCAGTCCTCCACGCTGTCCTCAGTTCAGTCCTCCCCCTGTCTCTCCCTAACCGCCAACCGCTAACCGCTTACCGCCACCACCTCGCTCACCACCTTGCCTTTCCTCCCCCCACCTCTATCCCTACCCCTCTCCCTAATCTTCGCTTCCCCATGTCCTCCCTCTTCACTCCTCTCCAAGTCGGCGCCCTGACGCTGCCGAACCGTGTCCTGATGGCTCCGCTGACCCGCTGCCGCGCCGAAGGGGCCAATGTCCCGACCGACCTGATGGCCGAATATTACGCCCAGCGCGCCGGCGCGGGCCTGATCATCGCCGAGGCCACCACGGTCTCGCCTCGCGGCCATGGGTACCCGAACACCCCGGGCATCTATACCGACGAACAGGTCGCGGGCTGGAAGAAGGTGACTTCCGCCGTGCACGCCAAGGGCGGCCGCATCTTCCTGCAACTGTGGCACGTCGGTCGCATCTCCCACCCGGATTACCAGCCGAACGGCGAGCTGCCCGTCGCGCCGTCCGCCATCAGGCCCAAGGGCCAGGTCTGGACCGGCAAGGCGATGGCCGACTACGTCACCCCCCGCGCCCTGCGTATCGAAGAGATTCCCGGCATCGTCGCCGAATACGTCCGGGGCGCCCGCCTCGCCAAGGAGGCCGGTTTCGACGGCGTCGAGATCCATAACGCCAACGGCTACCTGCTCGACCAGTTCCTCCGCAGCGGCACGAACAAGCGCGAGGACGGCTACGGCGGCTCCCCGGCCGGCCGGGCCCGCCTGACGTTCGAGGTCGCCGCCGCGGTCGTCTCGATCTGGGGCTCGGACCGCGTGGGCATCCGCCTCTCGCCCGGCGGCGTGTTCAATGACATGTCCGACGCGAATCCGCAGGAGACCTTCGGCTACGTCCTGCGCGAGCTCTCCAAGCTCGAGCTCGCTTACGCGCACGTCACGCGCGTCACCGCGCAGGACATCGCGCATGGCGCCAAGGACGGCGTCGGCCCCAAGGAACTGCGCAAAGATTTCCCCGGCGTGCTCATCACCGCCGGCGGCTTCGACCGCGCCCAGGCCGAGCAGGCGATCGCCGAAGGCTGGGCGGATGCCGTCGCCTACGGCGTGCCCTTCCTCGCCAACCCTGACCTGCCTCGCCGCCTGAAGGAGAACCTCCCGCTCAACACCCCCGACGAAGCCACCTTCTACGCCTCCGGCCCGAAGGGCTATACGGATTATCCCGCGGCGAAGTAAGCGCAGCGTCTGGTAGAGGCAGCACCGCGTGCTGCCCTAGTTGTATCGGGATAATTCTTCACTCAAGGGGAGGCCGGGAACCGGATAGGATGCGGCGGTTTTACCTTGGGTAGGGACGGTTCTCCGAACCGTCCGTTCGCCGACAGAGATACGGACCTCGATCGGGATAACGGCGGGCTCGGAGAGCCCGGCAGCCCGGCCAATCATCCGGTCTCCGGTTTCCTCTTGAGCGGGCATCATCCCGCCACCTGCCACCCGGGGCTGCCACCCGCCACCTGGAAATGAAATCTACTAGGGCAGCACGCGGTGCTGCCCCTACCTCGATACACCCGCGACCCTACCAAACAAAAAAGGACAGCACGTGGTGCTGTCCCTGCCTTCATTGCTAGCCCCAGTCCTAGCCCTGTCTCTAGCCCTACGCTCAGTGCCCCTCGTGGGCCTGGCGTTCGGCCTCTTCCTTCTTCTTGTCCCACTTGTGGTGGTGGTCGGGAAGGGTGCCGCCGAGCTCGTAGAGCTTGGCCTTGTTGTTGACCATCGCTTCGCGCGAAAGGCCGGTCATCGAATACTGGCTCTGGAGCCAGATGGCTTCCTCGGGACAGACTTCCTGGCACAGCCCGCAGTAGATGCAGCGGAGCATGTTGATCTCGAACTCCTTCGGCGCCTTCTCGACGTGGGCGTTCGGGGCGTCGTCGGCGATCTCGCCGGGGGTGATGCGGATGGCCTTGGGCGGGCAGACGAATTCGCAGAGCTGGCAGGAGACGCACTTCTCGCGGCCGTTCGGGTCCATGACGAGCGTGGGCACGCCGCGGTAGTTCTGCGGGATGGCCGGACGTTCGTCCGGATACTGGAGCGTCACGGGCGGGCGCACCATGTTGTCCCAGGTGACCTTGAGGCCCGCGAAGATCTGCGGGAGATAGGTGCGCTCGGCGAGGGTGAGCGGACGGCGTTCGACGACTTTGATGGCCATGATTTTGGTTTTTATCCGTTGATCGCGTACCAGACGAAATAGGCGAGGAGGTTGAGGACGGCCAGGGGCAGGAGCACGCGCCAGCCGATGCGCATCACCTGGTCATACCGGAAGCGCGGGATGGTCCAGCGCACCCAGACGAAGAAGAACAGGAAGAAGCACAGCTTGAGGAAGAACGCGGCCACGCCGATGAGCGAGGCGACCCAGCCGGAGCCGATCGTCGGCAGCCAGGGCAGGACATGCCAGCCGCCGAGGAACATCAGGATGAAGAGCGCGGAGCCGATGACCATGTGGCTGTATTCGGCGACGAAGAAGATGCCGAACTTGAACGCGCCGTATTCGGTGTGGAAGCCGCCGACGAGGTCGGTCTCGGATTCCGGCATGTCGAAGGGGTGGCGGTTCGTCTCGGCGAACACGCAGATCAGGAAGACCAGCGCCGCGACGGGGTGGAAGAGGATGTTCCAGGCGCCGTCCTGGGCGTCGACCATCGCGACGAGGCTCAGGCCGTGGTCCTGGCCCGGGGCGGACGTCGCGAGGAAGACGGTGAGCACCGAGAGGCCCATCGCGAGTTCGTACGAGATCAGCTGCGCGGCGCCGCGGACGGCCCCGAGGAAGGGGAACTTCGAGTTGGCGGACCAGCCGGCGAGGGCGATGCCGTAGACGCCGAGCGAGCTCACGGCGAACATCAGGAGCACGCCGACGTCGGCGCCCTGGGTGAGCGAGACGGCGTAGCGCTTCCCTTCATGGAAGAACTCGCCGAAGGGCAGCATCGCGAGGACGGCGAGCGCCGGCGCGAGCGCGACGATCGGGGCGAGGACGTAGTAGAACTTGCGGACGTGTCCCGGGAGGGCGTCCTCCTTGAAGAGGAACTTGCCGCCGTCGGCCGCGGGCTGGATGAAGCCGCCCTTCTGCAGGAACGTCCCGAGGAACGGGATCCAGCCGATGAGCGGGTGGATGGTGCGGTTCGGGCCGATGCGGCCCTGGATCCAGGCGGAGGCCTTGCGCTCGAGGAGCACGCTGTAGCCGGCGATCGTCATCACGATCAGGATGAGCGTCAGGCCGCGGGCCGCGGCGAAATACCAGGCCGGCGAGAGGAGGAGGTCGTGGAGGAGCGGTTCCATGGTCGGCGGCGGCTCAGGCGGTGGCGAGCGGGGCGAACTTCAGCAGC
>VHCL01000023.1 GCA_016871725.1 Verrucomicrobiota bacterium
CGAGCCTCCGGCGACCCTCTCGTTCGACGGCACCCGCCTCATCGTCACGCAGAGCCCGAAGAACCTGGATCGCGTCAAGAACATCATCCGCCGCTACTCCGACATCAAGCAGGTCCACATCGAGGCCAAGTTCATCGAAGTCGAGCAGAAGGCGCTCAACGAACTCGGCGTCAACTGGTCGCTGACCCCGAACGTCACCGGCAACGGCGGCGTCACCGCCGGCACCAACCTGCGCTCGATCAACCGCGTGTTCGCCCAGAACAACACCCAGCCGAAGAACCTGACCATCAACAGCCAGATCACCGACGCCGCGGGCAACACGACCAACAACACCCAGATCTTCCCGAACGTCTCGCCCACCTTCCCGGGCGGCATGAACCTGGGCAGCATCGCCAACACCTACAGCGGCACCGTCAACGTCCTCAGCCGCGAGACCCTCGCCCTGACCATCCGCGCGATCGAAGAGAGCGCCGGCAGCGACCTGATGTCCTCTCCGAGCCTGACCGTCCTCGACGGCAAGACGGCCGTCATCAAGGTGGCCCAGCTGCTCCGCTACCCGCAGGCCTACGGTGACATCCAGTCGAACGTCGGTCAGGGCGGCGGCGGCGCCGGTGGCGTCCTCGGCGCGGCCCAGACCTCCGTGGCGATCACCGCCGGCACCCCGCAGGACTTCACCGTCCAGGAAGTCGGCGTGACCCTCGAAGTCACCCCGACCGTCGCGGCCGACGATTCCATCGCCCTCAACCTCAAGCCGAAGGTGACCGAGTTCGAAGGCTTCGTGGAATACGGCGGCACCTCCGTCGCGCTGACCGGCGGCGTCACCGTCACCGTCCCGTCCGGCTTCTTCCAGCCGATCTTCAGCACGCGCGAAGTCACGACCGACGTCACCGTCTTCGACGGCGCCACCGTCGTCATCGGCGGCCTGACCCGCGAAGAAGTGAAGACCATCGACGACAAGGTCCCGGTCCTCGGTTCGCTCCCCCTCATCGGCGCGGCCTTCCGTTCGACCGGCAAGAGCGTCGCCAAGCGCAGCCTCATGGTGTTCGTCACCGCCAACCTGGTCTCGCCGGGCGGCGCCACCCTCCGCAGCAACCATCCGGGCATGCGCGCGGGCGCCACGTTCTCCAACCCGACGCTCATCTCCCCGGGCGGCGCGGTCTACCGCGAGCCGATCGAAGCCGCCGCGCCGAGCCAGCCCACGCCGGTGGTCTCCGAGCCCGCGAAGTAAGCCGGCCGCTTGGTCCGGTCCGACAGGCCCGCCGGAAGGCGGGCCTGCTTTTTTCTCGATGCGTCCCGACGGCGGAGAGAAACTCCCCGCATGCGCTGGCTGCTCATCGACGGCTTCAACCTGGTCTTCCGCAGTCACTTCGCGATGGAGCGTTCCAATCTCCGCCGCCGGTCCGACCAGTTCCCCACGGGCGCCCTGCACGGCTGGATGAAGGCCTTGCTGGACCTGCGCGAGAGCGAGCAGCCGGACCGCTGCGCGGTGTTCTTCGACCTCGGGGGCTCCGACCGCCACCTGGAAGTCCTGCCTGAATACAAGGCCCAGCGTGACGAGACGCCGGAAGACATCGTCCGCCAGCTGCCGGAGATCAAGCGGCTCACGGCCTTGCTCGGCTTCCAGGTCTTCGAACGTCGCGGCGTCGAGGCCGACGACCTGATCGCGACGGCCGTCCGGATCCTCTCCGCGGCCGGCGACCGCTGCGTCATCGTCAGCGCCGACAAGGATTTCGGCCAGTGCGTCGGCGGGCCCGTCGTGCAGCTCGCGCCGCCGCCCACCGCGAACCCCGCGCTCGGCTGGCGCCGGCTCGACCCCGCCGCCGTGACGGAGAAGTTCGGCGTCCCGCCGGCGCGCATCGCCGACTACCTCGCGCTCGTGGGCGACGCCTCCGACAACATCCCCGGACTCAAGGGCGTCGGCCCGAAGACCGCGGTGAAGTGGCTGACGGAACACGGCGACCTGGAAGGCGTGCTGGCCGCGGCCGACACCCTGCAGCCGGAGCGGTTCCGCGAGCAGGTCAAGGCCGAGGCCGCGCGCATCCGGGGCAACCTCCGGCTCGTCACCTTCCGGACCGACTTCGAGTTCGATCCCGGCGCGGCCGTCGCGGAGGACGTCACCGGCGTCGAGGCCTTCCTGGCCGAGATGGAGATGCACTCCACGCTGCGTCGCTACCAGGCCAAGCACGGCCGCGCGGCTCCGTCGTCCGCCGCCGAGCCTGCCGCCGACCCGGCGCCGAAGGCCAGGCCGAAGCCGCGGCCCGCGGCGGACGAGCGGCAGGGCGAGCTCTTCTAGCCAACAAAAAGGCCCGCCGGAAGCGGCGGGCCTGAGGGCGGAGCCGAGGCCGGGGCTCAGTTCTTCTTCTCGGCCTTCTTCTCGACCTTCGGCGCTTCGCCGGCGGCGGCCGCGGCGGCCTGCTGCTGGGCGTTGGCGATGAGGCCCTGGACCTGGTTCACTTCTTCCTGGTTGAGCAGGATGACGAACTTCGACTCGAGGACTTCCACTTCGTAATTGTGGGTGATCGAGTAGCCGACGCTTTCGGCCATCTCCTTGTTGCCCTTGTTGAGGAGCTCCAAGGTCTGGTCGAGCTGGGTCTGGATGCGGGCCTTGTCTTCGTCCTTCTCGGCGCGCTTCAGGAGTTCGGTGAGCTGGACGGCGGCGTCGCGGCGGGCCTGGAGGACCTTGGCGAACTGGTCGAACTGGATGACGAGGTCGAGGCCGCGGATCTCGGCGGTCTGGAGGAGGCGCCGGTCGCCGCGCACGACGAGCTGCTCTTCCTTGAAGTTCTTGTCAGCCTTGGCCTTGGCGGCTTCTTCTTCCGTGACGACGGCGAAGAGGCGCAGGGCGGTGTTGACGAAGGTCGCCTGGCGGTTGGCCACGGCCGAGACGCTGAAGCCCCAGACCTTGACGAAGACGGCGTCCTTCTCGTTGAAATCCTTCACTTCGGCTTCGGCGACCTTGATCAGGGCGTCGCGCTCGACGGTCGTCAGGGCGACCTGGATGCGCTGCTGGAGCTGCTGGATGCGGCCGAGGTGCTGGCCGAGGGACTGGAGCTCCTGCTGGAAGCGGGCGAGCGATCCCTGGTTGGAGATCGTCAGGACGACGCGGGCCAGGTTCTGGCCGAGCGGGATGAGCTCGATGACCGGGCCCTTCGGGGCTTCGGCGGGCGCGGCGGGAGTTTCGGTGGCGGACATGTTAGGGTGGGGTGGGGGTTAGGGGTAAGGGATTACTTCTTGTCGGCCGGGGTGGGAGCCTTGGCTTCGAGGGCCTTCTTCTCTTCCTCGGTGATCTGGATCGAGAGACGGGCTTCGGAGGGGAGGGTGATGGCTTCGGCGTTGAAGTCGAAACCGCGGGCCTTCTTGAACTCCTCGAGGCTCTGGGTGAGGTCGTCCTGGATCTCCTTGATGGCCTTCTCGACCTTCTTCTTGTCGTCGTCCTTGGTCAGCCGGGGCTGGAGGTCGATGAGCTGCTGGAGCTGGGCCTTGGCGTCGGTGATGCGCTTCAGGGAGAGGCCGAAGGTCTCGACTTCGACCTGTCCGGAGACGGTGTCGCGGATCTGGAACTTCTTCTCGCCGGTCGAGATGATGGTCTCGGGCTTGAAGTCCTTGGCGGCCGAGATCTTGGCGAACTCCTCGTTGGAGATCGGGGTGGCGATCACGGCCTTGGTGGCGACGAACTGATAGGGGCGCTCGATGCTGAAGCCGTTGTAGAGCTTGGCCATCGACTCGTTGTCGCCCTTGAGCTTGGCGGTCTTGGCCGCGATGTCGTGGCCGCGGGCTTCCTTCTCGGGGGTGGTGAGGGCGTTATCGAGGAAGACCTGCAGGCGCTTGAGCTCTTCGACCTGCTGGGCGAGGACCTGGATGTTCTTCTGGAAGTTGAGGCACTCGGCGATGTTCTTGCCGACCCAGACCTCGGCGAAGTAGGCCTTGGGCTCCGACTTGGCGCCACCGGTGAGCTTGACCTCAGGGGCCGGCGCGGCGGCCTTGGGGTCGGCCGGCTTGGCTTCCTGAGCATTCAGGGAGACGCAGAGAGCAGCCAGGAGGAGCGAGAACTTGTTCATGGGAGTGGGGAGGGAGGTTCGAACATAGTCAAAGCCTCGGCATGGACTACTAAAAAATCGCCCGAACCTCACTTTTTCGGCGGCTGCAAGGCCCGGTCGATCACCTTGGCCAAATCCACCTTTTCGGCTTCCTTTTGCAGGACTTCATCCGCCAGGACCGCCCGTACCTTGGGGTGGTCAATGAATTCACTTAAGTCATTGTTATTCAGCAACTCACGAACTTTCTTATCCTCCCATGCCTGGTAGAGCGTCGGGTGGGCGGCCAAGGCGCGGATTTCGGGTTGGGCCATCAGCCGGCGGCGGGCCTCGGGATCCGCCATCAGCCGGCGGGTCTGCCGGATCAGGGTGCGCTGCTCGTCCGGGATGGGGGACCAGTCCTTGAGCTCCCGGGTCAGGGGGGTCGAGGCGAGTTCGTCGCGCAGGTCGACCGTCCAATGGCGGGCCGGGGCGCCGGGCCGGGCGAGCAGATCGTAGATCGACGCGACCGAAGCGACGATGCCCACCAGCAGCAGGAAGTAGAGGGCGCCGGTCCAGCAGCCGACGAGGGCCCCGAGCACGGGGCTTTCGGCTTCATCCTGACCCTCCGGGGTCCGCCCGAGCCGCCAGAGCAAGGCGTAGCTGAGCAAGCCGGCCAGACAGGCGAGGCTGACGACTCCGGTGAGGCCGCGGAGCATCCACGGGTAGGACGTTCCTTGGAGCAGGGCATGGCCGAGCTCGCCGCCGAACAGCCAGCCGGTCAGCTGGCCGACGGTCAGGGCGGCGGGGCCGGCGAGCTGCCGCAGCGGGCCTCGTCGGTAGCCCCGCCAGGCGCCCCGGACCATGAGGGCGGCCAGCGCACCGGTCGCGACCCAGAGCGTCAGGGAGAAGGCGGCGACTTCGGTCGGCATCAGCGTTCGCCGAGCACCTTGCGGATGGCGGGCTCGCGGGCCTCGATGCTCTCGGCGAGCTTGAACTGCACCAGGGCGCGCCGTAGGTTGTGCCCCGGGTAGCGGACTTTGAAGTAGACGTCGCCGGCGAGGTGGTCGGCGAGGAACCGCAGTCCGAGTTCGAGCGGGATCAGGTGGATGCAGTCGAACAGGTGGCGGTGGTCGGCCGGGCTGAGGAAATCCCGCGCGTGGGCCTGATAACCCCGATAGAACATGGTGAAAAGATCGAGGTCGAAGACGACGGAGCCGAGCTCAGGCGCGTCCTCGCCGGCCGGATTGCACACCGACCGCGTGGCGTCGCCGATGTCATAATGCACCAGTCCGGGCTGCACGGTGTCGAGGTCCACGATGCAGGTCCCGCGGCCCGTGGCCTCGTCGACCATGATGTTGCCGACCTTGGGATCGCCGTGCGTCGTGCGCAGGGCGAGGTCGCCCCGCGCGCGCGCTTCTTCGAGCACCGCGCACCGCGCGCGGCGCGCTTCGACGAACCGGACGGCGCGCCGGGCCTCGACCGAGGCGTTGAGCCGCTCCTGGCCGCCCGGCGTCGCGAGGGCCGCGTCCATCTTCGCGAGGTAGCCCGGCGTGACGTGGAAGCCGGGCAGGGCGTAGCCGAGCTTCGCCGCCGGCAGGTCGCTGACCATGCGGTGGAAGTGGCCGAGGACGATGCCCGCCTCGTGGGCGTGTTCCGGATTGCGCACTTTCTCGTAGGCCTGGGCGCTCGCGATCTGGGAGATCGCCCGCCAGAGGTCGCCGTCCGCGTCCGTCACCCAGTCTTCCCCCGACTTGGTCTGGATGATCTTGGGCAGCTGCCAGATGCGGTCCGCGCCTTCCGCCTCCTGCTCGAGCTTCGCGTGGCAGTGGTCGGTGAGCACGCGCATGTTCTGCATGATCACCTCCGGCCGCGGGAACACCGTCTTGCGGATGCGCTGCACGATGAAGCGCTGCTCCGAGAAGGTCGTCCGGAAGATCGCGAGGTAGGTGTCGTTGACGTTGCCCGAACCATAGGGTTCGACGGTCACGAGCCGTCCTTGGACGTCGAACTGGCGGGCGATCAGGGCGGCGCGCATGGGGCTGAGGCCACTTTGCCGTGTTTTTCCCCGCTGGCGAGGGCATTTCCCTCGTCGCCAAGGCTTGATTTCCGCCTCGGTCCGCCCATGTTCAGCGTTCCTCTGCGCCGCCACCTTAGCTCAGCTGGTAGAGCATCTCATTCGTAATGAGAATGTCGCCGGTTCAAATCCGGCAGGTGGCTCCAGCGCAGGGGACTTTTTCGTCCGGCCGTTTGCCCGTCCGGACTTTCCTCCCACCCTCCACGTCATGAGCCGCGCCGAACATCCGCCTCGCAGCCGAGATCTCTCCCGCCGTTATGACCGGAACTTCCGGGCCGACGACGCCTACCGCGCCACGCTGCCGGACATGCAGAACAAGGACGCCTCCCTGATCCAGGGTGCCAACGTCCCGATTCAGCACGTCGGCATCTCCGGCTTCCGCCTGCCGATGCTCGTCGCCACCCGCGACGGCAAGCCCGTGCCGCTCGAGTGCACGGTGACCGGCTCCGTCTCCCTCGCCGCCGACCGCAAGGGCATCAACATGTCCCGTATCATGCGGACCTTCTACGAGTTCAAGGACCGCGTGCTCTCGCACGAGCTCCTCGAGGAGGTCCTCATCCGCTACAAGAAGGACCTCGACTGCAGCCGCGCCCGCCTCCTGGTCGAGTTCCGCTACCCGATCCTGCAGAAGTCGCTCCGCTCGGGCCTCGAAGGCTGGCAGTACTACCGCGCCGTCCTGGAGGGCGCCATCGACGACCTCGACCGCCTCCGCCGCTACGTCCATTTCGACTTCGTCTATTCGTCCGCCTGCCCTTGCTCCGCCGAGCTCACCGAGCACGCCCGCGAGGAGCGCAGCGCCTATGGCATCCCGCATTCGCAGCGTTCCAAGTCCCGCGTCGTCGCCGAGGTCTCCCCGGGCCGAGCCCTCTACGTCGAGGACATGAAGGACCTTTGCCTCAAGGGCCTCCAGACGGAGACCCAGGTGATGGTCAAGCGCGAGGACGAGCAGGCCTTCGCCGAGCTCAACGGCGCTTATTCGAAGTTCGTCGAAGACGCCGCCCGCGTGGTCTACGAGCAGTTCGACGCCGACGCGCGCGTCCGTGATTTCGTCATCGCCTGCTCCCACCTGGAGTCCCTGCATTCCCACGACGCCGTCTCGGTGATCAACAAGGGCATGCCGGGCGGGCTTTCGGCGGATTTCAGCAACTTCAGAGACCTGGTCTGCTAGTCGGCTGACGGCTTGCCTGCCCGGGGTGGCCGTCTTACGGTCACCTTACCGAGGGGGTAGCTCAGTCGGATCAGAGCAGCAGCCTTCTAAGCTGCGGGTCGCGGGTTCGAGCCCCGCCCTCCTCACCACTTTCCGCCGTCATGTCCGCCGCCCCCTACCATCTCGCCGAGCGAGGGGTCGGCGTCGGCGTGCGCACCGCCGCCGAGGTCGAGGCCGGTCTGGCCACGGGCCGGCTCTCGGCCACGACCCTGTCCTGGCGCGAGGACGAATCCGCCTGGATCCCGCTCGCGGCCCGTCCGGAATTCGCGGCGGCGATCGCGGCGTACCGTTCGCTCGTGCCCCCGCCGGCGCTCGCGTTCGAGGCCGCGCCGTGGCTTCGTCTGGACTGGACGGCCTGGGCCCGGACCATGCGCGCCCTGTGGGGCTCGCCGCGCGCCACGTTCCGGTCGCCCGCCGCCGCGGGGCTTCGCCGGGCCGGCGGGTGGGTGATCGTCTGCGCCACGCTGGCGGCGCCCTGCCTCTATCTCCAGCTGGCCCTCGCCGGCGGAGCGTCCGCCGGAGCCGTCGCCGCCCGGCTCTCTCCCGGTTTGCCCGCCGCCGCCTCCGGCCTGGACCTCTCGCGCTTCGCGGCGTTCTGCGCCGGCTTCCCGCTGGCCATGCTCGCGTTCGTCTTCGGCGGGGCCTGCCTCCTCCACGCGGTCCTCGCCTTGTTGGGCGGAGGCAAGGCGGGCTTCCCGGCGACGGCCCGGAGCTTGGCGTACGTCGGGGGCGCGATGCTCGCGCTCGCCGTGATCCCCTGCGGCTGGATCCTCCTGCCTTTCCTGATGTCAGGTTACCTGGCCGTGGCGCTGCGGGAAGCCCATCGGGACGCCGCCTGGAAGCCATGGGCGGCCCTGGCGGTCGCAGGCTTCTGTTCCGCCTGCCTGGCCGTGGCCTTCATGGCGTTGGCCGTCTGGCCCTTCTTCCGCCCGATGGGCTGACGGGCCTAGGCTTGCGACCATCGCGTCCGGCCTTATCAAGAGGCCATGCGGATCCACGTCGCTCGTCACCAACAGCAGCTCGGGGTCTTCGCCGCCGAAGACGTCGCCGCCGGGCTCGCCGCGGGTCGCTTCCTCGCCTCCGACCTCGCCTGGCGCGAAGGGATGCCGGCGTGGACGCCGCTCGGCGATTGGCCGGAATTCCGCGGGGCCGGCGCGCCGGCGTCGCCCTCCGCGATGCTCGCCGAAGAGGGCGGCGACGCTCCGGTGACGCCGGCCTGGGAGCAGGGCGCCTCGGTCGGCAACTTCATCGCCACGATCAAGCAGGTGGCGCTCGATCCGGTGCGCACTTTCGCGAACCTGCGCGACGGCGGCTATGCCCGCCCGATCTCGTTCACCTACTGGTCGCTGCTGCCGGCCTGGCTCTGCGGCAGCCTGCTCTACGGGGCGCTCCTCGGTTTCATGGCCACCGTCGGCGCGGCCAATCTCCACGGGCCGAAGGATCCCTTCATGGAGTGGATCGCCGGCGTCGGCCCGCTGGTGGCCGCGCTCATCATCGCCGCGGCGCTGGGCGGCTTCTTCCTGCTGGTCCCGCTCTTCAACTTCGTCGGCGCGGCCGTCACCCATCTCCTCCTGCTGCCGTGGGGGCCGGCCGGCGGCTATGCGCAGACCTATCGCGCCAACGCCTACGCCTACGGCGCGTTCATGCCGTTCGCCTTCATCCCCTGCGTCAACTACGTCGTCATGCCTTGGCAGCTGGTGGCGGCCATCATCGCCCATTCCCAGGTCCATCGGATCGCCTGGTGGAAGGTGGCGATCTCCCTCGTCCTGATCCCCTGCCTCTGCGTCTGCGGGCTCTACGCGCTCCTTTTCGCGGCCCTCGCCAAGGGTTTCGCCGGCTGACCCTCCATGCAGATCCACGTCGCGCGTCAGCAACAGCAGCTCGGGGTCTTCACCCCCGAGGAGGTCGCCGCCGGGCTTGCCAGCGGCCGCTTCCTTCCCGTCGACCTGGCCTGGCGGGACGGCATGGCCGGCTGGACGCCGCTCGGCGACTGGCCGGAGTTCCGCGTCGCCGGCGTGCCGGCCTCGCCCTCCGCCCAGCCCGCCGGGTCCGCGGCGGCCTCGCTGATCCCCTGGGAGCAGGGCAAGTCCCTGGGCTCCTTCTTCGCGACGATCAAGGTCGCGGTCACCGACCCCGCCGTGCTCTCGACCGGCCGCTACGCCTTTGGCGACTGGCTGGTCTTCTGCTACGTGGCGGTGGCCTTTTTGCTGCCGTTCCAGTTGACCCATGTCCTGCTGGTCGGAGACCAGAACGCCGCCTTCGCCGAGCTGCTCGGCCGGTTCGACGCCCAATGGGCGAGGGACGTCGCCGCCCAGATGGCGCAGACCCCGCCGACGCCGCCCGCGCTCATGGTCTTCTCGGTGTTCATGGGCCTGGCCTTCGCGCCGCTCCTCTACGCCGGCTTCGGCGTCGCGCATTGGGTCGGGCAGCGGGTCTGCCGCCTCGGTCCGTCCGTCGAGCGGACCGTCGCCGCCACGCTCCTCGCGTGCGGCGTCGTCATCCTGCTCGGCGCCCCGTTCCAGCTGCTGGCGTTCGGCCTGCTGACGCAGCTCATCCTCTCCGCCCTGCTCATCGCGCCCTTCTGCGTCGTCTACTTCCGGGCCTTCGGGGCGGCGACCGGCGTGAATCCCTGGCTCCAGTTCGGCGTCTCCTTGCTCGTCTGGTTCGTCCTGTTCTGCTGCTGCTGCCTGGGGCCGATCCTGCTCGTCTCGGGCGCGATGGCGAGCGTCGCCCTGCGCTGAAGTGCTGCGCCTGATCCGCCGACCCGCCTATCCCGGCGAGCTCAACCACGAGCTCGTCTGGCCGGCCGCGTTCGTCTCCGGCGCGGCGTTCGCCTGGGCCTGGTTCCTGTCGGGGCTGCAGCTGCCGCAGTGTTTCTTCATCCGCCTGACGGGCCTGCCCTGCCTCGGCTGCGGCGGCACGCGCTGCGCACGCAGCCTGGTACGGCTGGATTTCGCCCAGGCGTTCCTCTTTCACCCGGGCTTCTGCCTGGTCGTCATGTCGGCGCTGTTCTGGACCCTCTACTCCGCCGTCTTCTGGCTGCGGCGCGACACGCTGCGGCTACGCTTCTTCGTCGCGCCCGGCCAGACGCGACGGCTGCGCGTGGCGTTCGGCCTCCTGCTCGCGGTCCATTGGGCCTGGCAGTGCTACTATCTGACCCGCTGACATGATCCGGAACCTGCTCCGCTTCCTCGGCTGGGTCTGCCTGCTCGTGCTCTTGGCGACCGGGGTGGTCGCCCTGGTCTACTTCCTGTCGGAGCGTCCCGGGAAGGTCGCCATCGAAAGGCGCGTATTGGACGCGGTCGACGTCGTCCGGGAGGACGGCACGACCCCGCGCAAGGTCGTCGACGCGCTGGATCGGCTCGCCGACCAGACCGTCGTCGTGCGCGGCGACGTCGTCCTGGCGCCGCCGCCGGAACCGGAGGCGACCGCACCCTATGGCGAGCCCGCCGACCGCGTCGGCCTGAAACGCCTGCCTAACCGGGGCTATACGGTCGGTTACGACGACGCCCTACCGGCGCCCCGCTGGTCTTCCTACCGGGTCTTTCCTTATCGCGACGTCCATCTCGAGCGGCCCTCGTCCTTCCGGTCCGACCCTCGGACCGCGGCCCGCGTGACGACCTCGGAATATGTCCGCTCGGGCTACGACCGCGGGCATCTCGCGCCGAACTACGCGATCTCCGTCTGCTACGGCGAAGAGGCGCAGAAGGAGACGTTCCTCCTCAGCAACATCGTCCCCCAGCTGCACGCGCTGAACGCCGGACTCTGGAAGGACCTGGAGCAGCGCATCATGAAGCGCTATGTCGCCCGCTATGGCACCGTCTGGGTCCAGGTCGGCCCCGTCTTCACGTCCCCGCCCGCCAAGAAGGTGGGGCGCGTCCCCGTGCCGACGGCCTTCTGGATGGTGATCGCGGATTACGACGAGGCCGTCGGCGGGATCCGCGCGATCGCCTACCTCGTGCCCCATGAGGAGAAGTGGCGCGACGCCGAGCTGACGCGCTACGTGGTCAGCATCCGCCACGTCGAGGAACTCACCGGCCTGGATTTCTTCCCGCAGCTCCCGCGCCCGGCGCAAGACCGCCTGGAATCAACGCCCGCCCCGCGCGCCTGGTGACGGCAGCGCGCGGCGGAGGTCCGTGGCGTGGATGAGGCAGACGCAATCGGAGCCGTCGGCCGTGGGCAGCCACAGGATCGGCAGCTTCGGCCAGGCCCGGTGCATCGCCTGCTGCAGCCCGCCGACCTCGATGACGAGGATGCCGTGCGGCTTCAGGGCGGCGCGCGCCTGCGCGAGCAGCTTGCGGATGACGTCGAGGCCGTCCTTGCCGGAGACCAGCGAGCCCTTCGGCTCCTTCTTGAATTCGGCGGGGAGACGGCGGTAGACGCCCTCGGGTTCGTAAGGCGGGTTGCTGAGGATCAGGTCGAACTGCGGGCCCTTGAGCAGCGCCGTCATCGTGTCCGTCTCGTGCAGCGTGATGCGCTTGGTCAGGCGGTGGTCGGCCACGTTGAGGGCCGCGACCTCGAGGGCCGGCGCCGAGAGGTCGGTGGCGTGGACGCGCGCCTTGGGGAAGCGCTTCGCGAGCAGGATGGCGAGGCAGCCGGAGCCCGTGCAGACGTCGGCCACGTCGGTCACCCGGGCGACCGGCGGCAGCCACTGCGGGATGGCTTCCGGGATGAGCTCGACGAAATATGAACGCGGGATGATCACGCGCTCGTCGACGCGGAAGCGGAGGCCGCCGAGCCAGGCTTCGCCGACGAGGTAGCCGGTGGGCACCCGTTCGAAGACGCGGCGTTCGAGGAGCGCGAGGAACGCGGCCTTCTCCTTGGCCGTCAGCGCGCGCTCGAAGCAGGAAGGGAGCCGCTCCCAGGCGAGGCCCGTGGCGTGGCCCATCAGCGTGAGGGATTCCTCCTCGGCGTTGACGAACCCTTGGCCGTGCGCGACGCCGGCCGAGCGGAAGAGCCGGTTGGCGTGGCGTAAACAATCACCGCCCGTTCTGAGGCGGGCGGTGGCGGCGGGGGTCGGGCGCTGCGGGGCGCGCATCGTCGGCGGCGGGCCGCTCAGGTGAGCGGCGCGGCGGACCAGAGTTCCTTCGGGGTGCGCTCGAAGAAGTCCTCGAGGTACTTCGTCGTCGCGCCGCCCTGGCGGAAGGCGGGGTCCTTCATGATCGCGCGGCAGACCGGGATCGTGGTGTGGATGCCGCGGATGATGTACTCGCCGAGGGCGCGGTGCATGCGGTCCAGGGCCTTCTGGCGGGTCGCGCCGACCGAGATCAGCTTGGCCACCATGGAGTCGTAGAGGGGCGGGATGACGTAGCCCGAGTAGCAGTGCGAGTCGACGCGCACGCCGTGGCCGCCGGGCGTGTAGTACAGGCCGATGGTGCCGGGGCTCGGGGCGAAGTTGCGGGCCGGGTCCTCGGCGTTGATGCGGCACTCGATGGCGTGGCCGGTCATCTTGATGTCCTTCTGGGAGAGCTCGAGCTTCTCGCCGCAGGCGATGAGGATCTGGCGGCGGACGAGATCGATGTCCGTGACTTCCTCGGTGACGCCGTGCTCCACCTGGATGCGCGTGTTCATCTCCATGAAGTAGAACTTGCCGTGCTTATCGACGAGGAACTCGATCGTCCCGGCGTTCTGGTAGCCGATGGTCTCGGCGAGGCGGACGGAGACCTTGCCCATCTCCTCGCGGAGCTTCGGGGTCAGGAAGGGGGAAGGGGACTCCTCGATCAGCTTCTGGTGGCGGCGCTGCACGGAGCAGTCGCGTTCGCCGAGGTGGATCACCTTGCCGTGTTCGTCGCCCAGGAGCTGGAACTCGATGTGGCGCGGCTGCTCGATGTACTTCTCGATGTAGACGCGGCCGTCGCCGAAGGCCTTCTCGGCCTCGGCGCGGGCGCTTTCGAATTCCTTCGGGAAGGCCGCGGCGTTGTGCACGATGCGCATGCCTTTGCCGCCGCCGCCGGCGACGGCCTTGACGATGACGGGGAAGCCGATGCGCTGGGCCTCCTTGATGGCCTCGCGCTGGTTGTCGATGGGGCCGTCGGTGCCCGGGACGCAGGGGACCTTGGCGGCGGCGGCCGTCTGCCGGGCCACGGCCTTGTCGCCCATCTTGCGGATGACGTCGGGGCTGGGGCCGATGAACTTGATGTTGGCGGCGGCGCACTTCTCGGCGAAGCCGGCGCGCTCGGAGAGGAAGCCGTAACCGGGGTGGATGGCGTCGACGTTGGTGATCTCGGCGGCCGAGATGATGCGATCCTCGCGCAGGTACGAGTCCTTGCTCGGGCCGGCGCCGATGCAGACGGCCTCGTCGGCGAGCTGGACGTGCAGCGACTGCTCGTCGGCCTGGGAATAGACCGCGACGGTCTTGATGCCCAGCTCCCGGCAGGCGCGGATGACGCGAAGGGCGATTTCGCCGCGGTTGGCGATGAGGATCTTGTTCATGCTCGGAAGTCGGTGCTCAGCTGACCTTCACGCGGAAGAGCGGCTGGCCGAATTCGACCGAGGTGCCGTTGGCGACCAGGCACTCGACGACCGTACCGGAGATTTCCGCCTGGATCTCGTTCATCACCTTCATGGCCTCGATGATGCAGACGACGGAGTCGGCCTTGATCGGGGAACCGACGGTGACGAAGGGCGGGTTCTCAGGGGAAGGGGTGGCGTAGAACGTGCCGACCATCGGGGAGGTGACCAGCTTGATGCTGGGGTCCGCGGCGGCGGGGGCGGCCGGGGCAGGCGCCGCGGCCACAGGGGCCGGGGCCGCCGCCACGGGGGCGGGGGCGGCCGCCACAGGGGCGGCCGGGGCTGCGATCGGGGCACGACCGGGGAGGTCGCGCTTGATGCGCAGCTTGAAATCTTGGTCCTGGATCTCGAACTCGGAAAGGTCCGACTTCTTCATCAAATCCACGACTTGTTTGATCTTAATTAGGTCCAAGGTAATGTCCTCCGTGAGGGGGTGCCCTTATCTGATACAAGGTATCAGGGGGGCAAATCAACCCTCATTCCAGAATGCCGGGGGGTATTTTGCCTAAATCCTTATTATCTAAGGGTTTAACTATGTCTTTCAGGGTCGGGATAGCCCGGGTTTCGGGCTTCGCCAAGGGGCCCCGGAGCTTGATTTTGGTAAGGCTCACCAAGGCCCGGTTCAGATTGATGAGATCGAGAGGGTCGAATCCTTGTTTCCGGGGCAAGGAAAAGTCCCCGGCGAAGTCCAGGGTCATCCCCCTAAGGTCGATTTCCCCGGCTAGGTCCAGCCTGGCTTGGGGGCCGGTGATGGCCATGTCCGGGAAGTAGGCCCTCCCACCGACACAGCCGAAGGTGCCGGCCGCCTGGTCCAGTTCATAGGTGGTCGCCCCGACGCCGACGGCTTCCAGGACGCCCGAGATTCCCCCGAGCAGGCGTACCTTCTTCAGGTCCGGATCCTTCAGCGCGTAGGTGCCCAACGCCCTCAGGTCGCGGGGCGCGGCCAGGTCGATCCGGCCTCTCAGGTCGAGGTCCAGCCGACCGCGCCCGGCGGGATTCGCCGGGGCGGCCGCGGCCGGTTCACCGAGGTCCTGCATGATCCGCCCGAGCTGAGCCGGGTCGCAGCCCTTCAGCGAGAGCACGAAGTCCGTCGCCCCCAGGGGGTCCCCGTTCAGCCGCAGGTCCGCCTCCCCGTCCGCCAGCCCGAGGCGGGCGTCGATCCGCATGCCGTCGGCCTGGCTCGTCGTCGTCACCTTCAGCCTGCGGCCCGCGATGCCCCATGCCTTGAAGGCGCCGTCGCCCTCGATCCGGGTCCGGATGTCGAAGCCGCGCTCGAGGGGCGTGAGCTCGAGCGCGAACCGCCGGCCCGCCGGCAGCACGAGGCCGCGGAGCGCGTCGCCGAAAGCCTTGCCGGCGCAGCGCGCGGCGATCCACGGCTGCAGGTCGCCCGTCGCCTTCACCACCGGTCCCGCGGTCGCGCCGCGCTTCGACCAGTCCCAGGTCGCGCTGCCTTCGACCTCGCCGTCGTCGGCGCCCGTCCCGCCTTGCAGGCGGTGCAGGCCGATCAGCGTGCGCCGTTCGTCGGCGTCGACGCTCACCTCCACGCGGCGGAAGGGCGCGCCCATGAAGTCGAAGTTCCGCAGCCGCACGCGTCCGCGCGTGCGGCTCGTCGGCGCGCCCCAGCGTCCTTCGACCTCGATGAAGGCGTGAGGGTGCTCCCGCACGAGGAAGGTGCGCCAGAGGTCGATCCACCAGTTGCCGAGCACGCGGTCGAGGCTGGCCGGCGCAAGTTCGCCGTGGAGCGTCAGGCGGAACGGGCCGCCTTCGGCGACGGCGCAGTCCGCTTCGCCGGCGACGGAGGCGAGGCGCAGGTCGCGCAGGCGCAGCGGGTGTTCGGGGCGGTCCGGCGCGTAGTCGAAGCGCGTACGCAGGGGCAGGTCCGCTTCCGGACTGATCGCCTCGGCGGAAAGTCCGAGCCCGCGGAAGCCCGAGACGCCCGCCTCGCCCTGCGCCCGCAGCAGGCGTCCGTCCGGCGCCAGGGTGACCTCGCCGTCGCGTAGGAGCAGGTCGCCGCGGAGGTCGATGCCCGCCGTCAGCAGCGCCGGCGCGAGCGCCGGGTGCGTCGCGATCTCGGCGCCGGAGAGCTGGGCATGGTCGAGCCGGATGCGGCGGGCGCCGTCGGCGGCGACTTCCGCCGTGCCGGCCGCGGAGGAGGCCGGGGTATGCGCGCGGAAGGCGAGCCTCCACGGACCCGCGGCCGGCCGGGCGGCGCTCAGCCCGACCTGACGGAAGAGGATTTCCCCGTAACGGACGTCGGTCAGCTCGGCTTCCGCCGCGGCCGCTCCGTCGAGTCCGGCGCCCCGGGCGCGCAGGCTCAGGCGGCCGGTCGTGAGCGACCCCGCGTCGCGCCAGGCGGCCGTCTCCGCTTCGCCGGCGAGCCGCCAGTCGCCGGGCGCGCCGTCGGCGCCGAACCGGGCTTCGGCGTTCAGGCGCAGGCCGCGGAGCAGGATGCGGCCGAGCTGCTCGCCGCTCTCGTCGCCGAGCAGGGCCTGCGCGGCGAGTTCGGCCGTGCCGTCGTTGCGCCCGGAGCAACGGATCGTCACCGTCGCGCCGCCCGCGTCTTCCGCGGCGGCGAGCGCGTCGTCGAGCACGCCCAGGACGCCGGCGAGCCGGCGCGGCAGCGGCGCGGGCTCCGCCTTCGCCGGCGCTCCGCGCAGGAGCCCGGCGGGGAGCTCGCCGCTGACATGGCAGGTGATCCGTCCCGCCCGCGCCTGCGCGATGCGCAGGCTGAGCCAGCGGCCTTCCCGGGCGACGTCGAGCGTGAGCTCGTCGACGAGGCGGCGACGCCGGCCGTCCTGCGCGACGGAGGCCGGGCACCAGACGCGCCCGCCGCTCAGCCGCAGGCGCGTGGGCGCGAACTCGCCGGCGAGCAGCCGGCCGGGATGCAGCGCGAGCTCCGCGCGGGCGGCGGCCAAGACGTCGCCGGTCAGGCCGTCGAAGGCGACCGTGACGTCGTCCGCCGCGAGCGTGAGGTCGGGCAGGACCCACAGGGAGCGGGCGCGGAAATCGACCCCTTGGGCGGCGAGCTTCCCGGTGACGGCTTCGGCGACGAAGTCCGGCAGCCGCACGGGGCCGTCATGGTCGGCGAGCCAGGCCAGGCCGAGCTGGACCGGGAGCAGGAGCAGCAGGCAGGTGTTCGTCAGCCCGCGCAGGAAGCGACGCCAAGGAGAGCTGCCGGGCCGCGCTTTCATCTCCCGGCTTCGGTCAGCAGCGGAGCGAGGAGGGCGGCGAGCGTCGGTTCCAGGATGAAGTCGTCGTCATCCGTCTCGTCGCGCAGGAGCAGCGAACGGTCGTGGAGCGGGGCGGAGCAGAGGTAGGTCCGGATCGTCTCGCTCGCGGCGCCGGCGCCGGTCGCCGCCTGGTCCGTCACCCGCAGTTCGTAGCTCCAGCCGCCGGCGCCCACGTCGCGGCCGGGGAAGGCGGTCGCGCGGACCTCGGCGAGCCCCAGCGCGAGCCGGCGGGCGCTGGTGGGATCGAGCCGGCCGGTGCCGGCCCAGTTGCCGTCCGGTCCGAGGCGGGCCTCGCCGACGACCTTGCCGTCGGCGCGGGCGGTGAGGCGCAGTCCGCTGACGCGCGCGCCTTGCGGCAAGGCCGCCACGATGCGCCGCCGCCAGGCGGACGGCTCGACGTTCTGGTGGCCGCCGTCGAGGAAGGAGACGTCGCAGACCGTCGCGAGCGGCGCGCCCTTGGCGTGCACGAGCCGCGTGCCGGCCCCGTGGTCGGGGTCGTCGGCGAAGCCGAGCACGAGGCGCTCCGCGCCGAACTCGAGCTCGACGGTCTGGGCCGGCGCGCCGTCGGCGGGTTCGCGGACGGCTGGCAGGGTCAGTCCGCCCGGCGCGGCGGGGGCGCGGCGGGCGGCCCGCAGCTGGGCGAGGCCGGCGAGGAAGCGGCCCACGAGGCGCCCGTCCGCTTCGCGGCGCTTGGTGGCCGTGGAGCCCGGCGCGACGGGGATCTCCCAGCGCGCGTCGTCGCCGAGGCCGTCGAGCCGGTGCAGCGTGATGCTGCGACCGCCGGCGGCGACGGTGAAGCCCGTCACGAGGGCCGGATCGAAGTCGGCGGGACGCGTGTCGGCGAAGGCCGCGCGGGGCGTCATCCATTCGCGCAGTTCGCGGGCCTCGATCAGGAAGACGGCGGCGTTGTCCTCCAGTTTCGCGCACAGCAGCTGCGGCTGGCCCGGCGCGGTGCGGCCCACGAGCAGGACCTGCCGGCGCCCGTTGCCTTCGAGCGCGAGGCGCAGGGCGGGCGCGCCCAGGCCGGTCGCCTCTTCGGCGAGGTCGGCGAACTTGGCGACGCGCAGGTTGGCGAGCGCGGCCACGGCGCGGCCGGTCGCGTCAGGGTCGGCCGGGGCGTCGTAAGGGGCTTCGAAGCGCCATTCGGGGAGCAGGACGCGCCGGCCGACGCGCGGGCGGGCTTCGGCGACGAGCGACGTCACGGTCTCGGCGTCCTTCTCGCGCTGGCGCACCGAGACCGCGCGGGCCTCGAAGTCGGCGATCTCGAAGATGCGGTCGACGCGGTAGCTTTCGGCGCTCGCGCCCAAGGCCGCGGCCATCGCGTCCGGCAGCGGCACGATGCGGCGGCCGTCCTCGGTGAGCAGGAAGTGGCGGCGGGTCGAGGGCTGGACGCCGACCTTCACCTCGACGGCGGCGCCCGCGTCACCGGTGACCTTGATGGTCCAGCGCGCGGGTTCGAGCCCGTAGTCCTTCAGGCCCGCGCCGTTGGCCGTCACCTCGGCGACGTCGAAGCCGCTCTCCGGGCTGATGAAGCGGAGCTCGTCGATGAGCCTTTGCACGGACCAGACGTTGGCCGGCCAGTCGAACGGTTCGAGCACGCGCCAGCCCGCGGGGCGTCTCTCCAGCAGGATCCGGGCGGGGCCTTCGGCGAGGGCGATGCGCGCGGGGTCCGCGGGGAACAGCTGCGTCTGGCTCGCCGCCGCCGGGGTCTGGCCGGACATGGCGCGCCAGACCAGCCCGAAGGCGAGCAGGTTGGCGACGAGGAGGACGACGGTGGTGCGGGAGATCCGCATGGGCACGTCAACTCCTGCGGCGCCACACGGAAACCGCAAGCCCGACTGCGAGCACGCCGAGCGGAATGAGGGCGAAACGCAGGGCCAGCGCCCAGAAGTCCGCCGCGGTCGCCGTCAGCTGATGCTCGCCCCCGGTGCGGGCGGGCAGCGACACGGCGCGTTCCCGGTCGCTGAGCCACGCGGCCGCCTGCGTCAGGAACGCGCGGTTGCCGCCGCGGTCGAGCCGGCTGTTCGCCGCGATCTCGGAGGAACCGACGACGACCAGCCGTCCGCCGGCGCCGCCGACGCCTTGGCGGATGCCGGTCGCGCGTTCGGCCGCGGCGACGACGCAGACCGGGCCCGGCTGGTCGCGTTCCGGGTCGTAGCGGAGCGGCCGGCGGGCGGGGTCCGTCTCGCCCCAGGCGGCGTCGGAGGAGAAGACGAGCTGCCAGACCCCGAGCGTGCTGTCCGGCGCGCTGCCCTCGTCGAAGCGGGCCGGGCGGAGGCGGGCGGCGACGAGCGGCAGGTTCTGTTCGCGGAGCGGCTTGGTGAGCGGATGTTCCTTCGCCTCGAGGCGGAGCAGGCCGACGTCCCCGTCGGTGGTGCGACGGGCGGGGTCGGGTTCCTGCAGCTCCGCGTCGGGGGTGAAGATCGCCCATTCGGAAAGCACCGGCTCGAGGCCGTGGTCGCGTCCCGGATCGAGCAGGACCAGCACGCGGCCGTTGCGTTCCTGGAGGTACCGGCGGAGGCGGTCGTTCTCGGCGGCGGAGAAGGGGGTGACCGGGCCGGGAACCAGCACCATCGAGGCGTCACGGGGGACCTCGCCCACCGTGGCGAGGTCGACGGTCCTCACCTCGAAGTTGCGGTTGCGCAGCTGGCGGGAGAGCAGCGACATCCCGCGCACGGGTGACGCGTCTTCGACGCCGAGTTCGCCGTGGCCCTTGGTCACGTAGCAGACCGCCGGCTTGTCTTCGGTGACCTCGATGAGCGCGGAGGTCACCGCCTCCTCGCCGCGGAACGCGCCCTCCTTGGTCACGAGGTCCCGGTAGGTGAGGTATTTGGCCCGCCCGCCGCAGGCGAGCACCAGCACGACCGACGCGTCCGGGGCGCCGTGGCGGCCGGCGAGCTCGGAGAGCAGCGGCGCGTTGCGCCCGTCCCCGGCCTGCTCGACGGCCAGCCAGTGGCCGCCCTGGCGGCCGGTCTCGACGACGTAGGCGTCTAGCAGCTTGTTCAGGCGCGCGCGGAGGAAGCGCGCCTCGTCGGCCTTCTCGCTCGTCAGCACCACGGCGCGGACCCAACCGCGGGCGCGGCCCGCGCCGACCGGGCTGCGTCGGCCGGCGGCGCGCACGGTCTCGACCGACTCCGGCGCCAGGGAGTGGCGGCGGTCGGCGGAGATGTCGCGGCGCAGGCGGAACTCCGGCAGCGACGCCAGGGTGTTCACGGCGACCGCGAGGGCGACCGCCAGCAGCGCCTGCGTGAGGCGGTTCAGCCGGCGGACGGGCCGGACGGAGCCGAAGTCGTCGCGCGGGGAGCTCATGTCATTCCTGTCCCTCCACGGTGAGCACCGCCAGGCCGAGGCAGAGCAGGGTGCCGGTGCCGTACAGGACGAGCGGACGGGCGTCGAGGACGCCGTCGGTGAAATCCTGCAGGTGACCGAACGTCCGGAGGTGCGCCGCCGGCTCGCGCAGCCAGCCGAGCCATTCCCAGCTTTCGATCGGGAGCGTCTCGAGCGCGCCGCCCGCGGCCGTCAGCGCCAGCAGGCTGATGAACGCGAGCAACGCCGCCAACGCGGCGGAGCGCGTCACGCAGCTGCAGAGGATGCCGATCGCGACGTGCAGGAGCCCGCTCACGGCGATGAAGCAGAGGCCGCCCCACAGCGCCGAGCCGTCGCCCAGCGCGCGCGCGTTCGCGCCGTCCAGCCGTTGCGCCGCGAGGAAGGGGAAGGCGGCGAAGGCCAGCCAGAAGAGCGCCCAGACGATCCAGACGGCCAGGAACTTCGCCCAGACCACCGCGGCGGGGCTCGCGGGCGTGGTGAGCAGCGCGGCGAGCGTCCCCGAGCGGCGTTCCTCGGCGAACGTGCGCATGGTCAGCAGCGGCAGCACGCAGAGCAGGGGCAGCCAGAAGAACCAGAGCGTGGCCTCCACCGGCGACCGCGGGGCCGGCGCGCGCGCCGCGTCGACGAGCGCGAAGTAATGGATGCCGCCCATCAGCGCGAGGAAGAGGCCCGCGGCCGCCCACGTGTTCCAGGAGAGCGCGGCGCTGCGCAGCTCGTGCGCGAGGAGCGTGCGGAAGTGGCGCATCAGGAGCGGCGGCCCTCCCCGGGGGCGCGGCGCGTGGCGGCGAGGAAGATGTCCTCGAGCCCGAAGCGTTCTTCGGCGATCTCGCGCAGCGCGAGGCCGGCGCCGACGAGCGCGCCGGCGAGCGTCTCGCGCGCGGGCGAACCCGCGGGCAGGGTGACGCGGAAGGTGCTCCAGCCGCCGTCGGCGGCGACGGCGGCGACGGCGGCCGCGGGTTCCGCGGCGCGGCAGGCGGCGAGCAGCGCGGCCTCGTCGGCGCGCGTCACCACGGTGAAGGCGGTCTCCGGCCGGAGCTCGCGTCGCAGGTCCTCGGTCCGGCCCTGGGCCACCAGCCGTCCGCGGTTGATGATCACGACCTTGTCGCAGACCTGCTCGACCTCGTGCAGGATGTGGCTCGAGATGAGCACGGCCATCTTGCCGCGGAGGGAGCGGATCAGTTCGCGGATGCCGAGGATCTGGTGCGGGTCCAGGCCGATCGTGGGTTCGTCGAGGATCACGACGCGCGGTTCCGCGAGCAGGGCGTCGGCGATGCCGACGCGCTGCCGGAAGCCTTTCGAGAGCTGGCCGATGAGGCGGCCCGACGCGCGGCGCGTGAGGTCGCAGTCCTCCATGACGCGGCGGACGCGCTCGGCGACCCGGTCCGGGGCGACGTCCTTGAGGCGCGCGCGCAGGGTGAGGTATTCCTCCACGCGGAGGTCCTCCGGCAGCGGGTTGTTCTCCGGCATGTACGCGAGGTGGCGCTTCGCCCCCGCGGGGTCGAGCGCGACCGACACGCCCCAGATGGAAGCGCGGCCGGAGGTCCCCGACATCGTGCCGGCGAGGATGCGCATGGTGGTGGACTTGCCGGCGCCGTTCGGTCCGAGGAAGCCGACGATCTCGCCCGGCGCGACGGAGAAGCTCAGGTCCTCGACCGCCGTAAGGGAGCCGTAGCGCTTGGTCAGCCTTTCCGCCACGACGGCGGCTTCCGGCAGGGGCGCGGCTTCGTTCATGGGTTGGGCTCCGGAGGGAAGGGTGACGGCGTCGTCGGCGCCGTGCCGACGGGTGTCCAGAAGACACGCCCAACGGCCTTTTTTGGCAAGGTTAATAGGGGCTCGGCCGCGGCCGGCGACCGGCGGACCGGCGCCTTACTTGGCGGCCGGGGCGGGGGGCGCGATCAACGAGGGTTCCGAACGGACCAGCATCTCCTTGTCGGCTTTCCAGACGTGGTTGGCGCGGAGCTTCTTGTCCATCGCGTTGAGCCACTTGCTGGCTTCGGCGGTGTCGCCCTTGGCGACGGCGACGTTGGCCAAGGTGAGCATGGCGAAGCCGCGGAGGGTCTCGGCGGCGGCGACGTCGTCGGCGACCTCGGCGAGGGCCTTGGTCGCGCCGGCGTCACCGGTCTCCAGGCGGCACAGGGCGGCGTAAAGACGGGCGCGGTTCGCGAGGGCGCTGACGGCCGGGGCGTCGCCGGCGAGGCCGGCCAGGCGGCGGGCTTCGTCGTAGGCCTTGGCGGCGTCGGCGAACTTGCCGGCGCGCTTGAGGTCGTCGGCGACGTCGGTCAGGGCGACGGCGGCCAGGGGTTCGCCGGGATGGCGGGCGGCGAAGGCGCGGCGGGCGGCTTCGTCCTGGCAGGCGGTGAACTCTTCGCCGAGCGCTTCGCGCTGGCTTTCGTTCCAGAAGAAGAAGGCGAGGTAGCCGAGGATGCCGACCACGACGGCGACGGTGGTCTTGACGATCGCGCCCTGGTTGCGCTCCCAGAAGAGCCAGAGACGGTCCTCGGCGTCCGCGTTGACGAAATCCTCGTCGACGACCACGAGGTTGCGGTCATCGCCGGCCGGGGGCTGCTTGCTGGAACGGTCTTCGGGCATGGGAGGTCAACCCTTGGGAAAGGACCGGTTGTGTCAACCCCCGCCTCCCCCGCCTACGGGCTTGTCCCCGCCTGCGGGCGGGTAAGTATGAAGGACACATGAGCGCCTCCGCCGCCGTCCTTTCGCTCCTCCAAACCGCCCAGGGCAAGGGCCGGCTTTCCGCCGCGAGCCTCGCCAACGCCGGGGATTGGCTGCGTTCGGGAGCCCTGCCGGCCGAGGCCGTGGCCTCCCTGCGCGACCTCTGCGAACGCGAGGCCTGGGCCGAGCTCGAGGACCGCTTCTACAAGGGCATCGCCTTCGGCACCGGAGGGATGCGCGGCCGCACGGTCGGCCGGGTCTCGGCCGCCAACGAGGTCGACGCCCAAGGCCTCCCGGTCCGCGCCGCGATCGGTTCGGCCTGCCTCAACGACGTCAACGTCCTCCGGGCCGTCATGGGACTCTGGAAGCACGTCTCGGCCACGCAGCCCGGCGCCCGCCTCGTGGTCGCCCACGACGTCCGCCATTTCTCCCGCCACTTCGCCGAACTGATCGCCGGGGCCTGGACGGAGCTCGGCGGCGAGGCCTACCTCTTCGCCGGCGCCCGGTCGACCCCGCAGCTGAGCTTCACCGTCCGGCATCTCGGCGCCCACGCCGGGGTCGTCATCACGGCCAGCCACAATCCTTCCCACGACAACGGCTTCAAGTGCTGCCTCGGCGACGGCGGCCAGGTCCTGCCGCCGCACGACGCCGCCATCGTCGCCCAGGTCGGCCGGCTCGGGCCGGCCGACGTCGCGCCTTATCTCGAGAAGGACCTCTCCCGCGTGCTCACGGTCCCGGCCGCGGCGGAGGACGCCTACCTCGCCCGCCTCGCCGGCGTGGTGCTCGACCCGGAGGTCATCGCGCGTCATGCGCCCAAGGTCGTCTACACGAACGTCCACGGCACGGGCGACGTCATGGTCGTGCCGGCCCTGCGCCGCGTCGGGATCGACCCGCACCTCGTCGAGGAGCAGCGCGACCACGACGGGCGTTTCCCGACCGTCGCCTCCCCGAATCCCGAGAACGCGAGCACCTTCGCCCTCGCGCTGAAGCTCGCCGCGGAGATCGGCGCCGACCTCGTCCTCGCGACCGATCCCGACTCCGACCGCGTCGGCGTGGCCTGCCCGCTGCCCGCCGGCGGCCATCGCCTGCTCAACGGCAACGAGGTGGCGGCCTTGCTGACGGAGTTCCGCCTCTCCTCCCTCAAGGACGCCGGCGTCCTTCCCGAGGCCGGCACGCCCGCCGCCGCCGTGGTGAAGTCCCTCGTGACCACGCCGCTCGTCGCCGCCATCTGCGCCCGCCACGGGGTCCGCTGCGTCGAGACGCTCGTCGGCTTCAAGTGGATCGCCCGCAAGCTCGACAACTGGCACCGTCGCCTCGCCGAAGGCGCCGGCCCTGACGCCCCCGCGCTCGCCCTGCGCCGCCGCGCCCCCCTCACGCTGCGCCACTCGACCCTCTTCCTGCTCGGCGCCGAGGAGAGCTACGGCTACCTCGCGGACGACGCCGTCCGCGACAAGGACGCCAACGCCACGGTGGTCATGCTCTGCGAGTTCGCCGCGCTGCTGCGTTCGCGCGGCCGCACGCTCCTCGACGCCCTCGACGTGCTGCATCTCCGCCACGGCGCGCACCATGAGGACCTGCTCAACCTTTCGTTCGAGGGCGCCGAGGGCGCCGCGTGCATCCGTCGCATCGTGGCCTCCTGGCGTCAGTCGCCGCCCGCCGTCATCGACGGCGCCAAGGTCCTCCGCGTGACCGACTACGAGCGCGACAAGGTGCTCGACGCAGAAGGCGAGCGCGTCCCGCCCGAGGAATTCATCCTCGCCGAGCTGGCCGACGGCCGCCGGATCGCCGTCCGCGCCTCCGGCACCGAGCCCAAGGCGAAGTTCTATTCCTTCGCCCGGGCCGACGTCGTCGACGCCGACGACCTGCCCGCCGCCCGCGAACGCGCCCGCCGCTCGGCCCTCGCCCTCCGCGCCTGGCTCGAGGCCGACGCCAAGGTCCGCGCGCGCTGATCTCATGAAGACCCCGCTCCTCCTCCCCTTCGTCCTGCTCGTCGGCTGCGCCGGCCCCCTCGGCGACCAGTCCTTCGTCGTCGAGAAGACCCCGGCCGCGGCCGCCTTGTCGGGCCAGCCGGCCGCCGAGGGCACGTTCAAGGACCGCGTCCGCGAGGCCAACGAGAAGAACGACGACCGCCTGCTCAAGCGCGACTGGCGCGCGGCGAAGCCGGCCGTCGGTCCGCAGCCGTAAGGCCTATCTGGCCTTGGGCTTCAGCGGCAGCTTGAGGCCCATCTGCGCGTCGAGGTAGGTCGCGAGCTGTTCGACGAGCGCCGCCGCGAACTTGCGTCGGCTGGCGTCGTTGTCGCGCACGCCCTTCCAGTTGCTCTCGATCTGCAGGCCGGCGAAGCCGGTGCCGGGCGCGGTGTGGGTTCGCACGTTGTAGCCGCCGTTGAAATAAGGTTCGCCGGGGACGGGCTTGCCGAGGCTCGGCGTGGACGGGAACCCGGCCTGCTCCATCAGCGCGCCGAAACTCTTCGGGCCGCGCAGGAGCGCGGGGTAGGCCGCAGGGTCCTTCAGCGCGAATGATTGCAGCGTGCCTTTCCTGATGAACTCCGGCCTGGCCAATTCGGCGTCCGGCAGGCCGAACTCCCCGCGAGCGTGCCCATAGCCCAGCTCGAGGCGGGCATCGGCGTGACCATGTCCGTGCAGGTCGATGTAGAAGCCTTGGCCATGCTTCGCGACGACCGCCTGCTGGGCGGTCCGGATGAAGCCTTGGAAGTCCTTCCAGGACTGTTCGGTCAGCGGGTTCCCCGCCGCGCCTTCGACGATCTCGCGGTTGCAGTCGATCTTGCGGCGCGTGACGCGGCAGATGACCACATGCGGGTGCTGTCCGGTGCGGGCTACGAACTCGTCGTCGATGGCGCGGGCGAGTTCCTGGGTGTTGGTGTCGAAAGCGAAGGTGCCCTTCTCGCGGTCCGGAAGTTCGGCGGGCTTGTCGCGTCCGCCGTGCGGGGCCGACAGGACGAAGGGCAGGCTGCCGGCGATGTATTCCACGTACTGATTACGACCGAAATAGGTCTTGCCGGGTTCCGGCGTCTCCGCGGCACGTAGGATGACGGAGGCTGCCAGCAGGCAGGCGCAGAGGAAGCGGGGCATGGCGTATCCAATAGGCCCTGACGGCCCGGGTCAAGCGGACGGCCTCAGCGGACGGCGCCGCCGGCGAGCAAGGCGCGGACCGCGGCCTCTTCGGGCACGGCGTCCGCCGTGCTGGCCGCGCCGACGCCGTCCTGCAGGACGAAGCGCAGCTTGCCGCCGCGGACCTTCTTGTCGCGGCGCATGGCGGCGAGCATGGGGTCGAGCCGG
>VHCL01000024.1 GCA_016871725.1 Verrucomicrobiota bacterium
GGGACCGGGATAAGCTCCTGAACGCCGAGGGCGTTTGCCAAGCCGTCGTCGGCTGCCAGACTGTGGAAGGACTCGGGCACGACCTGCGCGAGTTCCTCGCCCCCTGACCCCATGCGCTTCGACGAACGAGCCGAGAGCTACGGCGCGCACGCCGCGCCGCAGAAGCGTTTCGCCGAAGCGTTGGCCGCCTTCGCGCCGTTCCGGCGCGGCGTGCGGGTCACCGAACTCGGCGCCGGGACCGGCTTCCTCACCGCCGCGTTGCTCGCGCAGGGCGTCAACGTGGACGCCACGGATGGCTCGCCCGCGATGGTCGAACTCGGCCGTCAGGCCGTGCCCGCCGCCAACTGGTCGGTCCACAACGCCTTCGGGCCGATCGAGAAAGCCGGTGCGCTCGCTTCGACCGGCCTCCTGCATTGGGCGGCCGATCCGGCCGCGGTGCTGCGGCACTGGCGGGCGGCCTTGCCGGCGGGTGGACGACTCCTCCTTGGCGTCCCGTGCGACCCTTGCCTGAACGAACTGCGTGACCTCGTCGGTGAAGGCCCGGTGCGCTGGCGGGATGAAGCCCAGTGGCTCGCCTTGCTCAAAGGCGCGAAGTTCGACGTCCATGCGCACGGCGTGCTTGAGTCAGAGGAGCTCTACCCGAGCGCCCTCGAGTTCTTCCGTCACCTGCATCGCAGCGGCGTGACCGGCGACCCGCGCTTCTCGCCGAACGAGCTGAAGGCGTTGCTACGCGATTACGACCGGATCAACGCGCGTCCGGAAGGCGTCGTGGCCACCTGGGCGTGGTTGTTGGTGGACGCGACGGCGCGCGCGTGAGCGCGGGGCTGAGTAGGCAGGGTCGGGACCGCGTCACGACATAGCCTGTAGCTAGGTAGGGGCAGCACTGCGTGCGGTCCTAAAGTGCAAAAGTGCAAATCGGCCTGCGGCCTGTGCAAAAGTGCAAAAGTGGATGCAAACTTCGGGTGGCGGGTGGCAGCCCCAGGTGGCGGCCCTGCCTCGGGTAGGGATGCGATGACATCGCATCCGCCTGCATCGGGGTAGGGTCAGCACTGCGTGCTGACCTAGCGGCCGCCGCAGGGTGGCCGAAGGGTGGGGCGTGGCTACGCCGCGCCCTCCTGATGCGGAGTGCACGATGAATCGTGCCCCTACCTTGGGTTCGCCCTGCGGCGAACGACATGCGTGGTTGTTCGAGGTAGGGTTGAGCGCCCTCGCTCAACCGCGGCTGACCGGGTCGGTCAGCCCTACCCCAGCCAGCTAGGTCAGCAGGTAGTGCTGTGACCCTACCTCAAGGGCATCGTCCGAACCGCCAACCGCTAACCGCCAATACCTATGCTACCTTCTCGCCCGGCACATACCTCTCGAGGTATTTCCAGATCCAGGGGAGCAATGTCAGCGCCATGGCCGCGGCGGAAAGGTTGAAGGCCGAATGGACGAAGGCGACCTTCAGGCCGGGTTCGTCGATCATCGCGAGCAGGGGACGGATGGCGAACTGCAGCACCGTCACGAAGAGCGCCAGACCGGCGAGGTCGAGGCAGCAGTTGAACGAGGCCAGCCGGCGGGCGAAGGGGCCGAGCGCCGAGGCGTTGATGAACGCGACCCAGCCCGTGCCGAGATTGGCGCCGACGACCACCCAGATGGAGAGCGTCGGGTCGAGGAGTCCGCCGGCGACGGAGAGGACGGTCAGGCCCACGACCACGGCCGAGGATTGCACCAGCATCGTCAGCGCCGCGCCGAAGATCAGCGCGTGCAAGGGCGTGGACAGCTTATCGCGCCAGGCCAGTATTTCGGGCGTCTGGGCCAGCGGCAGGAGCGTCGAGCTGATCAGCCCAAGCGCCAGGAAGATCAGCCCGAAGTGGAAGACCGGTCGTCCGTAAGGGCGCCACGACTTCGGACCCATCAGCGACCACAGGCCGCCGACGGTCACGAGGACCGGGCCCAAGCCGGTGAATTTATAGGCGATGAGCCAGGCCGTGAGCGTCGTGCCGACGTTGGCGCCGATCATGACCGTCCAAGCCTGACGCACCGGCATGACCTTCTGCTCCGCCAGCCCCATCGTCACGAAGTTCACCACCGACGAGGATTGCACCAACGCGGCTCCGACGGCGCCGGTCAGCGCGCCGACGAAGCGGTTCTCCGTGGCCTGCCGCAATCCGCGGCGGAGACGTTCGCCGCCGAGGGTCGTCACTTCGCGGGCGAAATCCCGGAGGCTGTGCAGATAGAGCATGACCGCCGCGACGGCGGTGAAGAAGAGGTCCACGGTAGGAGGTATAGAGTAGGGAGGATGGAGTATCGAGTATGGAGTGCGTGAGGGCGGGACAGCACCACGTGCTGTCCTCGGTGCAAAAGTGCAAATCGGCCTGCGGCCTGTGCAAAGGTGCAAAAGTGTCCGGGCTATGATTTGCATAGAGTCGTCGGGGTAGGGATGCGATGACATCGCATCCGCCTGTCTCGAGGTAGGGGCAGCACCGCGTGCTGCCCTAGGACGGCCGCCGCAGGGCGGCCGAAGGGTAGGGGCGTGGCTCCGCCGCGCCCTCCGAATGAGGAGTGCACGATGAATCGTGCCCCTGCCCAGGTTCGCCATTCGGCGAACGATCGATGCATCCTATGTCGTGACGCGGTCCCGACCCTATCCAAGGCAACTAGGTCAGCACGCAGCGCTGACCTAGCCTCGAGGTATCGTCCTAGACGCCTACACCTTAGTCTGCCTACTTCCCCTTGCCTTTGCCCTTCTTTTTTCCGGCGGGGGCCGCTTCGGCTTTCTTGTTGGGCGTCGGCATCGGGGCGCCGGTCTCCTTGCGCCAGGCGACCAAGCGGTCGTGTAGTTCCTTGGCCTTGTCAGGCTGCGTCGTCGCGAGGTTCTTCGTCTCACCGAGGTCGTCTTTCAAGTTGTAGAGCTCGAGGTGTCCGTCTTCGAGGTATTCCATGAGCTTCCAGTCGCCGGCGTGGATGAGGCTGACCGGCGTCGTGCGCCAGAGGCCGGGGCCGGATCCGAGGTAGCCGGGGAAGTGCTGGAAGATCGCGTCACGCTTCAGCGCAGGCGCCTTGCCCAGCATCACCGGCAGGAGGCTTTCGCCGTCGAGGACCTGGCGCGGCTTCGCGGCGCCGGCGAGTTCGAGGAGCGTCGGGAAGAGGTCGACGTGCGCCGTGGGCGCGCCGTGCGCGGAGCCGGCGGCGACCTTACCGGGCCAGCGGACGATGAAGGGGACGCGGACGCCGCCTTCGTAGAGGCTGCCCTTGCCGCTGCGCAGCGGGGTGTTGTCGGTGATGCCGCCGCCGTCTTCGTCGTCGCCGGTTTTCGGCTTCTTGACCTTGGCTTCCTTGCCGGGTTCGCGGATTAGCCCGTCGGGCCGGTCGTAGCCGCCGACGCCGCCGTTGTCGCTGGCGAAGATGACTACGGTGTCGTTCGCGAGTTCGAGCTGATCGAGCTTGTCCATCACGCGGCCCACGCTCTCGTCGACGCTCGCGATCATCGCGGCATAGGTCGGGCTGTTGTGCCCGCCGGCGCCGGGCTTGCCCTTGAACTTCGCGATCAGTTCCGGCTTGGCCTGGAACGGCGAGTGCACGCCGAAATGCGGGAGGTAGAGCAGGAACGGCTTGGCCTGGTTCCGCTGGATGAAATCGACGGCTTTGTCGGTGAGGAAGTCCGCGAGATACTGGCCCTGCGGGTATGCCGTCTTCGGCTTGGTCTCGAAATCGAAGTGGCGGCCCTCGGATTCGATCGCCTCGTCGAAGCCGCGCTTGGACGGATGGTAGTCGGGCGTGCCGCCGAGGTGCCACTTCCCGAACATCGCGGTCGCGTAGCCGGCCTTCTTGAGCTGGTCGGCGAAGGTGTCGCGTTCGAGCGAGAGCTTCGTCACGTTATCGACCGGCCGCAGCGGTCGGGTTTGCCAGTCGAAGCGGTCGATCGAGCCGACCGTGTAGGTGCCGGTGCGCGCGCCGTATTGGCCGGAGAGCAGGGCCGAGCGGGTCGGGGCGCAGTTCTGGCAGTGATGGTGGTTGGTCAGGCGCATGCCCTGCGCGGCGAGGCGGTCGATGTTCGGCGTCTCGTAATACTTGCTCCCGAAGGCGCCGAGGTCGGTCCAGCCGAGGTCGTCGGCCAGCACGAAGATGATGTTCGGCGGACGGTCCGCCGCGAAGAGCGAGGCGAGGCAGCCCACGAGCAGCAGGCCGAGGAGGGGTAGAACGGGGCGCATGGTCAAAGAGGTAACCCCGTCGGCGCGGCCGAGTTGCGGCGGCGGGGGTGATCGGAAGGTTTCGTCCCCTCCGGACGCCTTGTCACGGACGTCGACGGATGACCAGTTTGTCGATCCGGGTGGCGTCGAGGTCGGCGACCTCTGCTTCGATCTCGCCGAGGGCGATCACTTCGCCTTCCGCGGGGAAGCCGCCGCGCTGTTTCATGACCAGGCCGGCCAAGGTGCCGCAGCCGGGTTCGCCCTCGTGCGGCAGCTTCTGCGTCAGGCCGAGTTCCTTCCGCAATGCCTCGGGCGCGAGGTCGCCGTCGGCCAGCCAGCTGCCATCGGTCCGGCGGACCAAGGGGCCGGCGCCGCGATGTTTCAGTTCGGCCGGCAATCGTCCCACCAGACGCTCGAGGATGTCGTTGATCGAGACGATGCCGAGGGGGCGGCCGAAGTCATCGGCGACGATGGCGACATGCTGGCCCTTCTCTTGGAAGAAAGTGAGCAACGCCGAGCCGGACATCTGCGGGCTGACCTTCGCCGCCTCCGTGAGCTGGTCCTTCACCGCCGCCTTGCCGGTCAGGGCGAGGTTGGCCCAGAGGCGTTTGATCGAGACCACGCCGGCCAGTTCGTCGGTCGTCCCGCGGTGCGCGGGGAACCAGGTGTGGCCCGAGCGGATGATCCGGCGCCAGTTCTCTTCGTCCGGCTGGCGGAGATCCATCCACACGATCTTGCGCGCCGGCGTCATGATGTGGGCCGCCGTGACCAGATCCAGGTCCATCGCCCCGAGCATGATGCGTTTCTCCGCGGCGTGCAGCTGGCCGGTCGCGTGGCCGGTCTCCACCATGAGGCGCAGCTCGTCTTCAGAGACCTCGCTGTCGCGGGGGCGGCTCAGGCCGATGGCCTTCAGCATCGTCTCGGCCGTCCAGCTCAGCGTCCCGACGAGCGGATAGGCGAGCCAGGCCACGAAGGCCATCGGACGGGCCAGCCAGGAGGCGAGCGTCTCGGCGTGGGTCATCGCGATGCGCTTCGGCAGGATCTCGGCGAAGACGATGGTCACCGATCCAATCGCGAAGGAGATCAGCCCCTCGGCGAGCACCAGGGCGTGCTCCGCGACCCAGGGGAACGTGCTGCGGCCCAGGCCGGCGGCGAGCGTGGTGCTGAGTTCGCTGCCGGCGAAGATGGCGGCCGCCACGCCGGTGAACGTGATGCCCACCTGGACGGTCGAGAGGAAGAGCGCCGGCGTGTCCAGCAGGCGGAGGGCCGCCGCGGCGCCGGCGTCGCCTTGGGCTTGGCGGCGGGCGAGTCGGGCGCGGTTGGCCGACGCCAAGGCCATCTCGGCCATCACGAACAGCGTGCCGAGCCCGAGGCAGGCTCCGAGGAGGATGAGCGGCTTCATCCCGCAGAGGATGAAGGGATGCCGGGCGGTCGGAAGCCCGGAGTTAAGGACCGAGCGGCCTCAGATCTCGAAATCGTTGCCGGACTCGGTCAGCGCGAGCTGGGCGACGGTGAAACCGGCGAGGGACTTGTCGAAACGCTTCGAGACTTCGCGCCAGAGCGCGGCGACCTGAGGTCCGGAGGCGCCCTTGAGCGTGATCTTGGTGTCCACGAGGTCGGGTTCGACCACCGCGAGCACCTGCTTCAGGGAGATGTCTTCGGCGTCCTTGGCCAGACGGTAGCCGCCGGTCTTGCCGCGCTTCGAGACGACGAGTCCGCCTTCGCGGAGTTCGTTGAGCAGCTGGACGAGATAATTGGCCGGGATGTCCTCGAGCTTGGCGAGTTCTTCGATGCGCGTGACGGCCGTGCCGCGGTGGCGGCGGGCGAGCTGCGAAAGGACGCGGAGGGAATACTCGAGCTTGAGGGAGGCTTTCATGCGCTGTGCTTGGGGCCCGGGACGGGCGGCTTCGGTTCCGACCCTACGAGGATGAAGGTCCGTTCGGCAACCTCATCTGGCAGGATGGGAGCCTTGGGACGGGCGAAATAGGAGGTGCCCAGGAAGCAGATACCGCGGTTCTGCACGACCTGGATGGCGCGGTCGTCCCAGAGCTCGATCATCCCGAAGTCCTTCTTGTCGGTCACTTCCAGCTCGGGGAGGCCGTTGGCCTTGAGCCAAGCCTGCGTGGCGGCCACGCCGACGGGGTCGCCGGCTCGCGCCGTCATGATCTTCACGCGGAGGCCCTTATCGAGCCATTGGCGGACGCGCCGCATCATCAGCGGCACGGGCGGGCCGATATGGTCCATGCCCTGCCAGGCGGTCGCCTCGGCCAAAGTGCCGTCCAGGTCGACCCCGATCCAGCCCTGCTGATTGGCCGGACGGGTGGACGCGACACGCTCCGACGGCGTCGGCTCCGCCGGAGCCTGACTCAGGTCCACGGCGGGCGTCTTCGGGGCGAAGAGGGAACGAAGCCACGCGAGCATGCCGGAAGAGTGAGGGACGCGGGGCGAGGGGGCAAGAGTGGAGGGCGCGAGGACCCGAGGGCCTGAGGGCCTGAGTTCAGGAGGTAAGGGCAGCAACTCGTGCTGCCTAAGGCCCGCAGCAAACATTCCGGTTTCCGGTCTCCCTTTGAGTTCAATCTGTCATCGATCCAGCCATCAATGCAGTCATCGACTCAGTCCTCTTTCGCGCATGCGTTCCCAACCGTTGACCGCCACCCGCTACTACCTTTCGCGAGCGGTCGCCGCTCGCGAACAGGGTGCTCGGGGCGGGGGTCGAACCCGCACACCTTGCGGCGCCAGAACCTAAATCTGGTGTGTCTGCCATTCCACCACCCGAGCGAAACCTGTGAGACGAGGTTTGCGCGTCGGACGGCGGAGGCAAGCGCTTAGGCGAGGCGACCCAGGGGCGAACCGACCTTGGCGTAGACTTCCACGGCGGTTTCGCCGGCGTGGATAAGGTCGTCCTCGAGCTTGATGCGTCCGGGTTCGAAGATCGTGGCGACGAACGATCCGCCGAAACGGAAGTAGCCCTTCTCGTCGCCTTTGGCGACGGCCTGGCCGGCCTTGTAGGTCTCGATGATGGTGCCGACGTTCGTCGCGCCGACGGAGACCATGGTGACGAGTCCGAACGGTCCGGCGTCGATGGTCACGCGCTGGCGCTTGTTCTGCCAGAGATAGGCGGCGCTGCGACGCAGGGCGATCGGGTTGACGGAGTAGAGCTGGCCCTGGGCGAGCCCGGGTTCGCCGGGGACGCCGGCGACGGGGAAGTGGAAGCGATGGTAGTCGACGGGGCAGAGGCGCGAGCAGACGACGGTGCCGCGGGCGTAGCGTTCGCCGAGCGCGCGATCCGCGACGAGCGCGGGGATGTCGAAGGTCTGGCCCTTGGCGAAGATGCCGTTCACGCGCGAGGCGTCCGGGAAGCCGAGGTGACGTCCGTCCGCCGGCAGCACGGCCATCTCGGGGCGTGGGTCGAGCGGGCGGGCCGAGGGCTTGAGCTTGCGGTAGAAGAAGTCGTTGAAGGTCCGGTAGGACTTCAGGTCAGGGTCGGCGAACTCGCTCGGGTCCAGGCCGAAGGCCTTCACGAAGGGCTCGACGCGACGCGCGCTGCTCGGGCGATCCATGGCCCAGCCGTAGAGCTTGGAGAAAAGGGCGCGTTTGACGACCGTATGGAGGGTCAGCTTGCCGAGGGGGTTGCCGTAGATCCGCTGCAGCCACTTCTCGCCGTAGACCTGTTCGGTCTCCATGCGGCCGGTGTGGCGGTTGAGCAGGGTGATGGGGGCGTCGGCATCCATGCGGGCAGATTTGCTAAAAATGGACTTCAAGGGAACCATATATCTGTCAAAACAGTCCCTACCCCCATGTCGCGCCTGGCCTACGTCTTCCTCTTTCTCGCCGCGCCCCTGATGGCGCAGTTCAGCCCGGTCAAGAAGACCCCCGAAGTCATCAAGGCCGAGATCGAGACGGACGTCATCCGCGCCCGCCTTGAGCTGGCCGCCTCGCAGCGCAAGCTCGCCGCGCTCAACCAGACCCTCGAGCTTCGTAAGCTCGAGGCCGAAGCCGCCCTGCGCGCCGCCCGCGCCGAGGCCGCCGCCGCGCCGATCGAAGCCGAGCAGTCCAAGCTCAAGCTCGAGGCCGCCCTCGCCGCCGCCCAGGCCGCCGTCGCGTCGGCCGACAAGGACCGCGCCCGCGCCGAACTCGAAGTGCAGGCCCGCCTCGCCGCCGCCGAAGTCTCCGTCGAATACGCCAAGGTCTCGTCCGTGGCGACCATCGCGCGCCTCCAGCAGAAGGTCGCCGACATCGCCAGCGGCGCCAAGGTCGCCTACCCGAAGGACCCGCTCATCGACGGCGTCCTGCACATCTCCGACCGCCGTATCCCGTTCAACGGACGCGTCGACGACAAGCTCGCCCAGTTCGTCTGCGGCCGCATCGCCTTCTACAACGCCCTCGATGGCGAAGCCCCGATCTTCATCGTCATCGACCGCTCGCCGGGCGGTTCCGTGATGTCGGGCTACATGATGCTCCAGGCCATGGAGGCCTCGAAGGCGCCGGTCTACGTCGTCGTGAAGGGTTACGCCGCCTCGATGGCCGCGATCGTCACCACCCTCGCCAAGCGCTCGTTCGTCTACCCGAACACGATCGTCCTGCACCACCAGGCCTCCGTCGGCCTGAGCGGTAACGTCACCCAGCTCAAGGAACAGCTCAAGTGGTCGAAGGTCTGGTGCGAGCGGATCTTCGAGAAGGTCGCCGCGCGCATCGGCACCACCGTCGACGACTTCGTCGCGCAGATGTACAAGGGCACGTCCACCGGCGACTGGAAGATCCTCGGCGACGAGGCCGGCCGCCGCAAGTGGGTGACCGACGTCGTGGACCGCATGTCCGAGGATTCGCTCACCGTCGCCGCCGCCGTCCCGCCGGTCGTCGCCGAGCCCAATCCCGACGGCTTCAACGCCGGCAAGGCCACCGACGGCCGCGCCCGCCAGGCCCTGCCGCCGCTCGGTCCCTGCGACATCTGGTGGATGTATGACCCCACCGTCGAATTCGTCCTCCGCTGATTTAAAACCAAAACCAACTCCCATGCATCTCCGCACCTCCCTCCGCGTCCTCGCGCTCGCCGTCTTCGCGGTCGCGCCCGCCTTCGCCCAGCAGGCCGCCCCGGCCGCTCCCGCGGCGCCGACGACCGCCGCCGCTCCGCGCGATGAAGCCACCCCCCAGCAGAAGGCCGCGATGAAGGAAGCCGAAGCCATGCGCGCCCAGAAGGCCCGCATCGACGCCGAGCTCGCCCTCGCCGAAGCCAAGCGCGCCGAAGAGCTCGCGCCGCTGCAGGCCGAGGTCGCCCGCCTGACCGCCGAGCGTTCGCTCCGCCTCGCCAAGGCCTCCGCCGAAGCCGCCGCCCTCGAGGACGAGCGCGCCAGGCTCGAGCGCCAGGCCGCGCTTGAGTCCGCCCGGGCCACCGCCCGCCTCGCCGAACGCTCCAACAAGATCCGCGAGCTCGAAGCCGAGGCCAAGCAGCTCCAGCTCGAGGCCGCCAACACCGTCGCCCGGCTCTCCAACGAGATCCAGCGCTTCCAGAAGGAGGACGAGGCCCGCAAGATCGCCAGCAAGGCCAAGCCGAAGTACCTCAAGGACCCGCTCGTCGACGGCGTGCTGTACATCAGCGACCGCCGCATCGCCTTCAACGGCGCCGTGACCGAGCAGCTCGCCGACTACGTCTGCACGCGCATCGCCTTCTATAACAACCAGTCGTCGGAGTTCCCCATCTTCATCGTCGTGGACAACTCCCCGGGCGGTTCCGTCGCCGCCGGCTACCAGATCCAGAAGGCCATGGCCGCCTCCAAGGCGCCGGTCTACGTCGTCGTGAAGGGCTTCGCCGCCTCGATGACCGCCGTCATCTGCACGCTCGCCGAGCGGTCGTTCTGCTACCCGAACACCATCCTCCTCCACCACCAGGCCTCGAACGTCGTCCGCGGCAACATGACCGTGCTCAAGGAGCAGATCGACTTCACCAACCAGTGGTTCGACCGCCTCGCCACCCCGGTCGCCAAGAAGATGGGCCTCTCGCTCGAGGAGTTCGTGAAGCAGATGTACGCCAACGATTCCACCGGCGATTGGCAGGCGTTCGGCGACAAGGCCAAGCAGCTCAAGTGGGTCGACAACGTCGTCGAGCGCATCGAAGAGACCGCCGTGCTCGACCTCCTGCCCGCGCCGGTCGCCCCGACCGCCATGCCTTCGCCTCTGCCGCAGCCGCCGACCCGCACCGAGATCTCCGGCGTCACGTCCAAGGTCGACGAGAAGGGCCGTCCGTATTTCGAACTTCCGCCGCTCGCCAATCCGTTCGACGCCTGGTGGCTCTACGACCCGCAGGGTCTGTATCGCGCGCGGTAAGAGGGTAGGGTCGGGACCGCGTCACGACATAGAGATGCCGCCTGATCAGGCGGCCTTTTTGTCGGGGGATCTTAAGGTAGGGCTGACCGGCTCGGTCATCCGCGGTTGAGCGGGCCGCTCAATCCTACCCGATGCCGCTAGGTCAGCACGCGGTGCTGCCCCTACCACGAGGCAGGCGGATGCGATGTCATCGCATCCCTACCCAAGGCAGATCCCGCCGCCCCAAAATGAATGCATCGGCCTCTATTATCCATTCAGCCCTCCATTCAGTCCTCAACGCAGTCCTCCACTCAGCCCTCCCGTTCGAGCGTCTTTTCCCGTTCCTATCCGACTTGCACCGTCGGAAATATGAGGCTTGATGGAGCGCACCCCCTTATGCGCACCTCGTCGCTCCTCGCCCTCCTGGCTTCCGCCGTCTTCGCGACGGCCGCCGAAGACGGCGCCCAGATCTATAACTCCCTCTGCGGCGCCTGCCACGGCCCCGACGGCAAGGGACTCAACGGCCTGCCGCCCCTCGTGGGCAGCGAATGGCCCAAGGGCGCCCCGGCGCGCTCCATCAAGATCGTGCTCAACGGCCTCAGCGGTCCGGTCGAAGTCGCCGGCAAGTCCTACGCCATCGACATGCCGCCCCAGGGCGCCGTGCTCAGCGACGAGAAGATCGCCGCCGTCCTCACCTACGTCCGCAAGGCCTTCGCCGGTGGCGCCGGCCCCGTCTCCGTAGACGAAGTGAAGTCCGTCCGCGCCGCCACGGCGAACCGCACCACGCCTTGGACCGCCGACGAGCTGCTCAAGGCCCATCCGTTCCCGCCGCCCAAGACCGCGCTCAAGAACCTCGTCGGCACGATGTATAAGGGCGAGTGGAAGACCCTGCCGGACTTCTCCACGCTCAAGCCCGCGCTGATGGAGGACTTCAACGTCGGCGTCATCGACGTCGCCCAGTCCGGCCAGAAGGACGCCTTCGCGATGGTCTGGACCGCGCAGTTCGACGCCCCGGTCGACGGCAAGTACAACTTCACCTTCGACTGCGACGACTTCGGCGCCCTGTACGTCGGCGGCGAACGCATCGCCGAGATCAAGGGCATCGGCCCCGTCGGCAAGCGCGTGAAGGAAGTCCCCGTCATCCTCAAGAAGGGCCTCACGCCGATCCGCGTCGAATACGTCGAATACGCAGGCCAAGAGGTCGTCGTCCTCGGCTACAAGGGCCCGAAGGACAAGGAGATCAAGTGGCTCTCCAAGACCAAGGCCAAGGTCGTGAAGGAAAAGGTCTTCATCCCGATCGAAGCCAAGGACGGCGTCGCCGCGATCTACCGTAACTTCATCGACAAGACCACGCCGCGCGCGATCGGCATCGGTTTCCCCAACGGACTCAACCTCGCCTACAGCGCCGACAACCTCGCCGCCGAACTCATCTGGACCGGCAAGTTCATGGACGGCGGCCATCACTGGACCGACCGTGGCGCAGGCAACGAGCCGCCCGCGGGCACCAACGTCATCAAGCTCTCCGACGGCCCCGGCGTCGCCCTTGCCTCGGGTGAGGGGGCCGTCGTCCGCTTCGACCGCACCAAGGACGACAAAGAGTGGAAGTTCTCCCCCGTGAAGCTCGCCGCCGAGTTCAAGGGCTACGACCTCGACAAGGCCGGCAACCCGACCTTCCGCTCCGCCGGCGAAGGCGTCAGCCTCTCCGACGCCTGGACGCCGGCCGCCGGCGCCCAGCCTTCGCTGACCCGCACGCTCAAGGCCGCGGGCGACAAGCCGCTCGTCGTCGTGCTCGCCCGCGACCTCGCGGTCACCGGCGCTTCCGACGCCTCCGCCGAGCTCGCGGGCGGCCTGGTCGTCCGCGTGGTGTCCGGTCCGGCCCTCAAGTCCGACGCCGCGACCAAGACCCTCACGCTCACCCTCCGGCCCGGCGAGACCGCCGTGCTCGGTTACTCCTTCCGCTGATCCCCGAACGGAAACCTCTCATATGAAAAACCTCTTCCTCCTTCTCGCCGCCGCCGGCCTCGCCCACGCCGCGCCCGCCGCTCCGGCGAAGGCTCCCAACTCCGGCAAGCTCGCGACCGTCGACGCGGTCCGCGCCGCCGAATCCCGTCAGCCCGAGTTCTACGAACGCGTCGAGATCCCCACGCCGGCCGGCGAGGTCTGCGAAGTCTCCTCGATCGCCCTCCTGCCGGGCAAGAAGGTCGCCATCGGCACGCGCCGTGGCGACGTCTGGGTCGCCGAAGGCGCCTACGAGGCCGACGTCTCCAAGGTCAAGTGGACCAAGTTCGCCTCCAACCTGCACGAGCCGCTCGGCATGTTCTGGAAGGACGGCTCGCTCTACGCCACCCAGCGACCCGAGCACACCCGCCTGACGGACAAGGACGGCGACGGCCGCGCGGACAGCTTCGACACCATCTGCTCCAAGTGGGGCATCAGCGGCGACTACCATGAATACGCCTTCGGCTCGGAGCCGGACAAGAACGGCGACGTCTGGATGGTGCTCTGCCTGACGGGTTCCTTCCACGCCCACTCCCCGTGGCGCGGCTGGGCCGCCAAGATCACCCCGGACGGCGAGTTCATCCCGGTGGCGTCCGGTATCCGCTCTCCCGGCGGCATCGGTCACAACGACAAGGGGGACTTCTTCTACACCGACAATCAGGGCGTCTGGAACGGCTCGTCCTCGCTCAAGTGGCTGCGACCCGGCTCGTTCCAGGGCAACCCCACCGGCAACAAGTCCGCCGCCCTCGCGAACTTCCCGGCGCCGCCCGAGCCTACCAGCGGCTCGCGCATCCTCGCCGAGCGCCTGAAGTTCCCCGAGTTCGTGCCGCCGGCCGTCATCTTCCCGCATGGGAAGGTCGGCAACTCTCCTTCCGGCGTCGCCTGCGACATGACCAAGGGCAAGTTCGGTCCGTGGGAAGGCCAGATGCTCGTCGGCGAGCAGACCGCCTCCCAGGTCCAGCGCGTCAACCTCGAGCAGGTCAACGGCCTCTACCAGGGCGCCGTGTTCCACTTCCTCGGCGGCTTCGAGGCCGGCCTGATCCCGGTCCGCATGGACCAGGAAGACGGCACGCTCTTCATCGGCGGCTCCAACCGCGGCTGGGGTTCGCGCGGCTCGAAGACCTTCACCTTCGAGCGCGTGCGCTTCAAGGGCAAGGTGCCGTTCGAGATGCATGACATCTCCGCCCGCGCCGACGGCTTCGAGGTCACCTTCACGCAGCCCGTCGACGCCGCCGCGGCCGCGGACGTGAAGAACTACACGATGGATGCCTTCACCTACATCTACCAGTCGAGCTACGGCAGCCCCGAGGTCGATCAGGCCACGCCGACCGTCAAGTCCGCCACCGTCTCCGCCGACGGCCTCAAGGTGCGCCTCGTCGTCGACGGCCTCGTCCGCGGCCACATCCACCATCTCGTGCTCGGCGACATCAAGGCCAAGTCCGGCGACGCGCTGTGGCACAGCGAAGGTTGGTATACGCTGAACGAGATTCCGGCCAAGTAACCCGAGGACACGAGGGCCGGAGGGCCCGAGGTAAGTGAGAGGGCGCCGTGCGGCGCCCTTTTTTTGGGTAGGGTTGAGCGGCCCGCTCAACCAAGGCTGACCGGGCCGGTCAGCCCTATCTTGAGGCAATTGCGTCAACTCAAAGGGAGACCGGATTAATGGCTGGGTAGGGATGCGATGACACCGCATCCGTTCGAAGCCGAGGCGGGGAGTCGTCGGGTCTTAGCCAGTCTCGACGATATTCAATGTCCGTCCGCGAACGGACGTGATGGCAATCACGTCCCTACCTAGCCCCTAATGCTCCTAACTGCTCAAATAGGGAAGGGGAACACGGTTGCCACGAAGGCCAGGCGGCAGGAGAAATAAGCAACCCCTTACCCCTGCCATGCATATCACCTGGATTGATTGGGTCATCGTCGCGGCTTCGATCCTGATCTGTTTCGTCCCGGCGCTGTTCCTCGCCAAGCGTTCGGGCGGCAGCACCGCCGAGTTCTTCGCCTCCGGTCGCTCGGTGCCGTGGTGGCTCGCGGGCCTCTCGATGGTCGCGACGACGTTCTCGTCCGACACCCCGAACTGGGTGACCGAGCAGGTGCGCAAATACGGCGTCGCCGGCAACTGGCAGTGGTGGGCCTTCGTGCTCACCGGCGTGGCCACCGTCTTCTTCTTCGCCCGCCTCTGGCGTCGCTCGGGCGTGATGACCGACCTCGAGTTCTACGAGCACCGCTACTCCGGCGCCGCGGCCTCGGTCGTACGCGGCTTCCGCGCCATCTACCTCGGGCTGTTCTTCAACTGCTTCATCATGGGCATGGTGACCCTCGCCGCGTGCAAGATCGCCAACATCCTCTTCGGCATGCCCGCGTGGCAGACCATCGTCGTCTGCGGCGTGCTCAACGTCGTGTTCGCCGCCCACTCCGGCCTCTGGGGCGTGCTCGTCATCGACATGGTGCAGTTCTTCATCAAGATGACCGCCGTCTTCGCCGCCGCCTGGTTCTCGCTCGTCGAGGTCGGTGAGCGTCTCGTCGGCAAAGGCGCGGGCGGCTGGGCCGGCCTGAAGGCGCTCGTCGCCAGGCTTTCGACGCAGCAGGTGGTCACCACCGACGGCGTGCCGGCGATGTCCGCGACCGACGGCAACGGCCAGCCGATCCTGGACCTCCTCCCGAACTTCACGATGCCCGAGCTGGCGCTGATGATCTTCATCCTGCCGATCGCCATCAGCTGGTGGGCCAACTGGTATCCCGGCTCCGAGCCCGGCGGCGGTTCGTATATCGCCCAGCGCATGCTGGCTTCCAAGTCCGAGAAGGATTCCCTCGGCGGCACGCTCTTCTTCAACATCGCCCACTACGTGCTGCGTCCGTGGCCGTGGATCATCACCGCGCTGTGCTCGCTGATCGTCTACCCGGATCTCGCGGCCATCAAGGCGGCCTTCCCGGCGGCTGATCCCGCGCTCATCGGCCATGACTCCGCCTTCCCGGCGATGCTGATGTTCCTCCCGGTCGGCTTCGTCGGCCTGATGATCGGCGGGCTCATCGCGGCCAATTCCTCCACCATCCTGACGCACCTCAATTGGGGTTCGTCGTATCTCGTGCACGACTTCTACCGTCGCTTCATGAAGACGGACGCCTCCGAGGCCCACTACGTGAACGTCGGCCGCCTCTCGACCGTGCTCCTGTACGTCGTGGCGGCGGCGCTCAGCCTATACATGACCTCGGCCCAGCAGGCTTTCCAGGTCCTGCTCTCCATCGGCGCCGGCACCGGTCTGCTGTATATTGCCCGTTGGTTCTGGTGGCGGGTCTCCGCCTGGTGCGAGGTCGTCGCCATGGTGATGTCGCTGGTGACCGCCGTGGGCGTGCCGCTGGCCCTGCCGCAGGCGGATTTCGCCACGACGACGCTCTGGCAGGTCGGCCTCACGACCGTCGCCTGGCTCGTCACCGCCTACGTCGGCCCGCAGACGGACCGAGCAACGCTGGTCAGCTTCTGCCGGAAGGTGAAGCCCGCCGGTCCGGGTTGGACGGACATCCGCGCCGAAGCCGGCGTCAGCGACGACGAGATCGCCCAGGAGAACCGCGTCGGCTCGGCGTTCGTCGGCTGGATCGCCGGCTGCGCGCTCATCTGGGGTTCGCTCTTCGCCATCGGCAATTTCCTCTACGCCGCGGGCGACCCGCAGCGCCTGACGCTGGCCTGGGTGCTCACCGCCGTCACCGTCGTGAGCGGCTTCGTCCTCCTCAAGGTCACGCAGCAGATGTGGGCGGACAGCACGGCGGCGGAGGGAAGGGGTAACTGAAGGTAGGGACGGCTCTCCGAGCCGTCCGCGGTGCAAAAGTGCAAATCGGCCTTCGGCCTGTGCGGTAACAAGAGGACTGAGTGGAGGACTGCGTTGAGGTCTGAGTGGAGGGCTGAATGGATGAGACACGCTTCAGGTGGCGGGAGTTTTGAGCGCAACGGGAAACCGGAGAACGGATGATTGGCTGGGGTAGGGATGCGATGACATCGCCTCCGTTTCTGTCGGGTAGGGTCAGCACTGCGTGCTGACCTAGATAGTCCGCCGTAGGGCGGACGAGGGTAGGGGCGTGGCTTTGCCGCGCCCTCCCTGGCAGGAGGGCACGATGAATCGTGCCAAGGTTCGCCCTGCGGCGAAAAGCTGACCGGGCCGGTCAGCCCTACCTCGATGCAGGCGATGTCGTGACGCGGTCCCGACCCTACCCGATGCAACTAGGTCAGCACCCAGCGCTGACCCTGCCTCAGGGTGTTGGTCTAACCGCCAACCGCTAGCCGCCAACCGCCGCCCCCTTTTTTTGCCTCTATTCAAAACTGAACTCGCCGTCGGTCGCTTCGGCGGGGGGAGGGTCGCCGGCGAGGATGGTGCGGACGAAGAGTTCGCGGTGCTCGGGGCAGGGGCCGTGGGCGCGCAGGGCCTCCACGTGCTCCGGCGTGCCGTAGCCTTTGTGCGTCGCGAAGCCGTACTGCGGGTAACGGGCGTCCATCTCGACGAGCATCCGGTCGCGTTCGACCTTCGCGACGATGGAAGCCAGCGCGATGGCGAGGCTCTTGCCGTCGCCACCTTTGACGGACTCGTGCGCCCACGCGAAGGGGCGCAAAGGCAGGCCGTCGACGAGCACCAGGAAGGTGCGCGCGTCGGTCCGGCCGAAGAGCTCGCCCTCCGTGCCGGCGGCGGCGAAGAGCGGGGCCATGTGGCCCACGGCCAGCTTGGCGATGCAGCGGGCCATCGCGAGGCGGGTGGCGCCGAGGATGTTGTGGGCGGAGATCTCCAGGACCGAGCCCGCCGCCCAGGCCGTCCGCAGTTTGCCTTCGGCCTCCATCTGGGAGATGACCTCCCGGAGCCCGGAACGTTTCTCCGCCGTCAGCTTCTTGGAATCGTTGGCGCCGGCAAGCTTCCGCAGCCAGGCCGGTTCGCCGTAGAAACCGGCGTCGAGCAGCACCGCCGCGGCGACCACCGGGCCGCAGAGCGAGCCGCGGCCGGCTTCGTCGACGCCGGCGATGCCGGGACGGTCGGCGCCTTTCCTGCGGTCGAATGAAGCCAGCGAGGCCACGGCTTATTCCGCCTTCTTGCGGCGCACGAACGGTTTGGCTTCCGGCGGCTCGAGCCCACGGACCTCGTAGGCCGTCCGGAAGTGGAGCTTCGCGAAGTTGACCAGGATCGCCGGGCCGAGGCGGCCGACGAGCTCGATGCCCGCGTTCTTGGCTTCGGAGCCGGAGCCCTTGGGCAGGTGGACGCCGCCGTCCTGCGAGAGCCGGTCGAGTTCGCGGACGAAGGCCGCGCGGGCGACGATCGAGGCCGCCGCGACGACGGGGTCCGATTCGGCCTTGGTCCGCATGCGCAGGTCGAACTCGACGCCCTTGCGGGCGAGTTCCTTCTGGACGAGCGGCTCTTCGGAGAACTGGTCGAGCAGGCCCCACTTCGGGCGGCGCTGGTGCCGCAGCTCGAAATCCTTGAGGGCTTCTTCGCACGACGTCGCGTGCATCCAGCCCAGCAGGCGGTTGAGGTTCTTGCCGAAGCGCGAGTGGAGCTCGTTGTACTTCGCCATGCGCATGAACGTCGTCTTCACCGCCACCCCCGGGGTGGAGCGGATGGCGCGGTCGAGTTCGGCGATCTTGGCGTCGGTGAGCTTCTTGGAATCCTTGATGCCCAGCTCGAGCCACGCGCGGGTCATCTCGCCGGTCGCGATGACGCAGGCCGAGACCACCGGACCGAAGAGGTCGCCCTTGCCGGACTCGTCGAGGCCGGCGTGTTCGTCGAACCACTCCGGGTTGTTCTCGGCCTCGTAGCCGAGGACGGCCTGCCCCGTCACGTCGGGCTCGAGGGTGAACTTCACGAAGTCCTCGGTCCCCTTGCCCGAGATGACGCACTTGCCGGACTTGTAATGGACGACGTTCAGGTTCTCGCCCTTGAAGGCGAAGGCCGCGTGGTCGACCGGGAAGGAGACCCAGCCCTTGGCGACCAGGATGGCGCGGAGCTTCGCGGCCTGGGCCGCGTCGAGCTTCAGCGTGTGCATCGCCACTTTCTTCGGCTCGTCGTCGGAGTCCTGCTTTGCCTTTCGTGCCATGAGTCCCAAGGTCTACCTGAGTTGGCCTCCGAATCCAGCCCCATCCATGCCTTCCGCCTCGTCCGCCCGTCCTGACCGCATCCCCGCGATGCGCCGGGCCTTGCTGGCCTGGTTCGCCCGGCATCGTCGGCCCATGCCGTGGCGCGAGGAGGTCTCGGCGTACCGGACCGTGGTCTCGGAGCTGATGTGCCAGCAGACCCAGATCGCGACCGTCATCCCTTATTTCGAACGCTGGACCGCGAGGTGGCCCGACTTCCCGGAGCTCGCCCGGGCGGAGGAAGCCGAGGTCATGGCGCTCTGGGCCGGCCTGGGGTATTACTCGCGGGCCCGTAACCTGCTCGCCTTGGCGCGTCAGGTGGCCGCCTTGCCACGGCCACCGCGGACCGCCGCCGAGTGGCGTGAGTTCAAGGGCGTCGGACCGTACACCGCCGCCGCCATCGCCAGCATCGCCTTCGACGAGCCCGTCGCGGTCGTCGACGGCAACGTCGTGCGCGTGCTGGCGCGGCTCGACGGCGTGCGCGCCAAGCTGCGCGACGCCTCCTCGGCCGCCAAGCTGTTCGCCGCGCGGGCCGACGAGCTCGTCGATCCTAAGAAGCCCGGAGACTTCAACCAGGCGATGATGGAGCTCGGCGCCACCGTCTGCCGGAAGGGCGTGCCGGACTGCGCCCGCTGCCCGCTGGCCGCCTGGTGCGACGCCAAGGCGCAAGGCGACGCCGCCACGTTGCCTCGCTTCGTCGCCAAGGAGCGGAAGGAAGCCGCCGTCGACCGCGCGCTGGTCCTGCGGGCCGGCAAGGTCCTGCTGCGCCGCAATCCGGCCGCCGCCAAGCGGCTCGCCGGCATGGCGGAGATCCCGGTCCTGCCGTCCCTCGGCCTCGCGCCGGGCGGCGAGCCCGCGCTCGTGCGCCGGCGTACCATCGGCACGGTCACTTATGAGGAGAAGCTTTTCGCCTTCGAGCCCGCGGCCGCGGACCTTCGTCGCTGGGCGCAGGACGCGGAGCTCGAGTGGGTCGACGCGACGACATTGGACGGCGCCGCGCTGAGCGGACCCCACCGTCGCTGGCTCGGCGAGTGGCTCAGTCGAGACGGTCGGAAAGCGCGCGGCAGACGGCCTTGAGGGTGGCCACGCGGGCGAAGCGTTTGTCGTCGGCGGACACGACCACCCACGGCGCGTGCGGCGTGTCGGTGCGGGCGATCATGTCCTCGGCCGCGCGCAGGTTCGCGTCCCACTGCTTCCGGTTGCGGTAATCCTCGGCGGTCATCTTGTGCCGCTTGTGCGGCGAATCCTCGCGGGCGCGGAAGCGGCGCAGCTGCTCTTCCTTGGAGATGTTGATCCAGACCTTGAGGACGACCATGCCGGCCTCGGCGAGGCGGGCCTCGAAGTCGTTGATCTCAGCGTAGGCGCGGGCCCACTCGGCGTCCGTCGCGAAGCCCTCGACGCGCTCGACCATCACGCGGCCGAACCAGGAACGGTCGAAGACAGCGAGGCGCCCGGGGGCGGGCACCTTGTTCCAGAAGCGCCAGAGATAGTGCCGGGCCTTCTCCTCGGGCGTCGGCGCGGGCGTGGGGAAGACCTGGTAGTGGGCCGCGTCGAGCAGCCCGCAGAGGCGGCGGATCGCGCCGCCCTTGCCGGCGGCGTCGGGACCTTCGAGCACGACCACCGTCGAGACCCCCTGCGCGTGGGCGCGGCGCGTCAGGCGGCCGAGGCGGACCTGCAGCTTGGCCATCTGCTGCGAGTAGGCCTTCTTGTCGAGGGTCGGGTGCGGGGCGGCGCTCTCGAGGAGCCCGCGCGGGCGCGAGCCGGGCTTCTTGGCCTTGGCGGCGGCGCGCCGGCGGGAGGCCTGGTTGAGCTGATCGGCGATGGCCAGGCCGGCGTGCAGGTCGCGGAGCTTGGTCTCGGCGCCGCCGATGACGACTTTCCAGGGGAGATTCTTGCCGCTGCCTTGGGCGCGGAGTCCGCGGGCCAGGGCGAGGTTGCTCTTCTTGGCGAGCAGCAGGTCTTCGGGGTCGACGACCCAGCCTTCGGCGTCGGTGTCCTCCGCTTCGCGCAGCCGGCGACGGAGCGTCTTCTCGGGAGTCTCCAGCCAGACCTTGACGACCGTGGTGCCGTCGGCCGCGAGCATCTCCTCGAAGGTCCGGAGGGACTTCAGCCGGGCGCGCAGCGCGTCGCCGGAAAGTTCGTCGCGGGCGGCTTCGAGCGTCGTGCGCGTGAGCCAGTCGCCGACGACGATCGTGATGCGGCCTTTGGCCGGCACGTCCTGCCAGTAGGGCCAGAGGAACGGCCGGCCGGCGGCGGAGGCCGCGTCCGGCGCGCAGACGCGCACCGTACGGGCGTCGAACCATTCCGTGAGCTGGTTGGCGAGCGCGGAAGCCGCGAGGCGGTCGTTGCCGCCGAGGACGATGACCGCGCCGGAGCGCTTCTCCGTCAGGCGGCGCTGGGCGGCCAGGAGACGGAGGTGGAGGGCGGAGCGGGATCGCTCAAGGGCGCTGCGGGTGGCCATCGCAGGCGACTATGCAGGCGCCGACCGCGGATGGGAAGCGCGATTGAGTGACGGTCCCGTGACGGCTCAGCCCAGCAGTCCGGCGATGTCGGCCACGTAGACCTGGCGGCCGCCGGCGTGGGCCGAGTCGAAGCAGAACTGGCGGCCGCTGCGGCTGGCGGACGGATGGGTGTCGCAGCGCCATTCCTTGCCGACGATGTCGGGGGGCGAAGGGAAGGCTCCCACTTCGATCCGGCGATCCGTCGGGATATGGTAGAGGTAAGGTCGCTGCAGCTTCTCGGGGCCCTGCGGGTAGGTGTCGTTGAGCACCCACTCGTCGTTCGTGTTCGGCAGATACGTGTTGTGGCCGTTGTTCGGCATCTTCTCCTTGCCCACGACCGTGACCTCGTCGGAGAGGTCCTTATAGACGTAGAAGCGCTCGCCGTGCGACGGGTGCCAGGCCCAGGCGAAGATGTGCCGCGGGTCGCGCCAGACGAAGTGCGAGGTGCCGCCGTTGGGGTCCATCACGTGGACCTGGCCGCCGTCGACGGACATCGTCAGCGCCCGCGTGCGGAAGCTGGCCTTCTCGCCGGGGTTGCGCCAGCGGTGGAGGAAGAAGAGACGGGTGCCGTCGGTGTTGCAAAGCAGGTGGTTGAACCAATGGACCGCTCCCGGCTTGAACGCCGCGGTCGACGGACCCGTGAAGGGGATCTTCGCGGCTTCGGCGAGGGAGAAGAGCAGTCGCTGCTTCCCCGTGGCCATGTCCATGCGCCAGATGCCGACGTCGTCCGGCGTCGGCTGGAGCTTCCAGATGTCGCGTTCGGCGCCGGTGGCGTAACCGTAGCCGGGACGGGTGACGTCGAGGCGGGCGAAATCAGGCGCGAAGGCCGTCCGGCCGTCGGGGCTGAAGGTGTAGAACGGATGCGGCAGCGTGCGCGTGCGGCCGGACTTCACGTCCAGGATGCGCGTGACGAACCGGCCGTCTTCGCGGTCGTTCCAGGCCACGTCCCGGTCCGAGCCGGGCACCCATTGGAGCATGCAGCCTTGCTGCCAGTTCCAGGCGTTGGAGCCGCCGAGGTCGATCCAGCGGTCACCGTCCTGCGTGTCGACCATTCCCACGCGGATCGAGTCGGCCTTCGTCGGCGAGCGGCCTTGGAAGTCGACCTCGTTGGCGAGCACGAAGCGATCGTCTGCCGAGAACAGGAACTTGTCGTAGTACCCACGCCAGTGGAACTTCGGTCCGCGCGTGATCGGCCGGACGCGGGCGGCCGCCGGGGTGGTCGCGCAGCCGGCGAGCGCGCCGAGCGAGGCGAGGGCGGAGAATCTCAGGAAGTCGCGGCGGGGGAGCATATGAGAAGAGGACTGAATGGAGGACTGAATGGAGGGCTGCATTGAGGGCTGAATGGATAATGCAAACTTCGGGCTACGGGATTGGTATTAGGTAGGGTTGAGCGGCCCGCTCAACCATGGCTGACCGGGCCGGTCAGCCCTACCCTCAGCGGCCGGGTTCTTCTTCGTCGTCGGCGGGGGGCAGGACGCCCTTGAGCATCGCGTCGAGGGTCTTCTGCAGGGCTTCCTTCATCTGGCCGGCTTCGGCCTTGTCGACGGACTTGATCTGCAGGCGGATGGCTTCCTCCTTCTTGCCTTGGAGCCAGCGGAGGCGGGCGAGCGTGTCGAGCTTGTCGGGGTGCTCCTCCTTCGTGAGCTTCACCGACTGCACCGCGCACTTCTCGGCGAGGGGCAGGTTGCGCTTGCCCTCGAAGGCCTTCATCGTGAGCAGGCGCCAGGCGATCTCGTTGAGGGACTCCGGATCGTCGAACTCCTCGTCGGCGACCTTCTGGAGCTGGGCGTAGAACTTCGTGGGGTCGCCCCGGGCCAGGCCGATCTGGGCTTCGATGGAGTCGCGGAGTTCCTGGCCTTCCTGCTTGGGCAGCACGCCGGCGGCGGCGGGCAGGGCTTTCTCGGCGGCGTCCCAGTCCCGGGCGCGCATGGCCTCGGAGAGCGCGTCGAGCTTGGCCTGGGCCGCGGCCATCTCCGGATCGTTGGGGGCGGTGCCGGCGGGGACGGCGGGCTTGCTCAGACGGCGCTGCGGGATCTTCTCGGCGATCGGCGGGGCGGCCGAGAGGGGCGTGCCCGTGAGGATGTCGCCGAGCATCTCGGCGGTGAGCTGCGCGGGGTGGCCGGTCCAGGCGATCTTGCCTTCGGCGACGACGAAAGCATGCGGGATGCCGTTCACTTCGGCGGCTTCGAGCCAGTCCTTGATGAAGGCCTTGCCGCCGAGGGCCACGCGGTACGACATCTTGTCGCCCTGGGACTTGAGGAAATCCTTCGCGCGTTGGGCGGAGGCCGCGTCGCGTTCGCTTTCCCAGACGTTGACGCCGGTGATGACGACGCCCTTCTTGCCCATCTGCTTGTGCAGTTGGTTCAGGTGCGGAATGGCGGCGACGCACGGACCGCACCAGCTCGCCCAGCATTCGAAGACGTAGACCTCGCCCTTCTGGAAATCTTTCACCGCTTCGCCTTGGATCATCGTCTCAGGTCGGGTGGCGGGGGCCGGGTCGCCCACTTTGAGGCCGGCGGCGGAGAGGGTGGCCGTGAGCAACAACAGGAGCAGGGGACGCATGGGGGTAACTTAAGCGGGGGATACGGGGTGGCAAGAGGGGGATGGCGTTAGGGAAGGGCGGTAAGCGGTTAGCGGATAGCGGTTGGGACGGGAGAGGGAGGGTTGAATGGAGGACTGAGTTGAGGGCTGAATGGAGGGCTGAATGGAAGAGGCAGGCAGACGCATCCCATCTCAGGCGGCGGGAGGGGTGGCGCTCGAGGGGGAACCGGAGACCGGATGGTTGGATCGGGTGCCTGCGGTAGGGTCAGCGCTGCGTGCTGACCTAGCCCGTTCGCCGGAGGGCGAACGCGGATGCATGCTAGGTCATGACGTGGTCCCGACCCTGCCTTGGGGCAGTTTCCCTAACCGCTAACCGCCTCCACTTACTTCTTGGCCGGGGCGGCGGGTTCGGCCGCCTTGGCCTCGGCGATGAAGCCGCGGATCTTTTCCGGATCCAGCGAGCCCGGGTGGCCGATGTAGGCGATCTTGCCGCCGGCGACCACGAAGCTGCACGGGATGCCGTTCTGACCGGCGGCATCCATCCAGGCCTTGCCCATCGCGCCGTTGGTGTCCTTGGCGACGGTGTAATCCATCTGCTTCGTGTTCTTGCGCACGAAGGCGTCGGCGGCTTCGACGCCGCTGTTCACGTGGATGCTGATGACCTGCACGCCGTCGGGCTTGAGCTTGGCCTGGAGTTCGGCGAGGTGCGGGATCGAGGCTACGCAAGGCGGGCACCAGGTCGCCCAGAATTCGACGACGTAGGTCTTCTTCGGATCGAGGGCCGAGACCCGGTCGCCCTTGATCCAGCCGGAGGGCAGTTTCGTCGGCGCCTTGTCGCCGACGTTGAGCGTCGGTCCTTTCGGCGCGGCGAAA
>VHCL01000025.1 GCA_016871725.1 Verrucomicrobiota bacterium
GCGGATGGCGAGCGGGCTCTTGGTCAGGATCTCCTGGGCCCACTTCACGCCCTCGGCGTCGAGCTGCCCGTAGGGGACGACCGTGTTGACGAGGCCCATCTCGAGGGCCTGCTTCGCGTCGTATTGGCGGCAGAGATACCAGATTTCGCGGGCCTTCTTCTGGCCGACGATGCGGGCGAGGTAGGACGCGCCGAAGCCGCCGTCGAAGCTGCCGACCTTGGGGCCGGTCTGGCCGAAGACAGCGTTGTCGGCGGCGATGGTGAGGTCGCAGATGACGTGCAGGACGTGGCCGCCGCCGATGGCGAAGCCGGCCACCAGCGCGATGACGACCTTGGGCATCGAGCGGATGAGCCGCTGCAGGTCGAGGACGTTCAGGCGGGGTACGCCGTCCTTGCCCATGTAGCCGCCCTTCTTGTCGCCGCGGATCTTCTGGTCGCCGCCTGCGCAGAAGGCGAACTTGCCGTCGTGCTGGGGGTTGGCGCCGCGCAGGAGCACGACGCCGACGGTGGCGTCGTCGCGGGCGTCGGCGAAGGCCTTGAGGAGTTCGGCGACGGTGTCCGGCGTGAAGGCGTTGCGGCGGTGCGGACGGTTGATCGTCACGCGCGCGATGCCGTCGGCCTTCTCGTAGACGATTTCGGCGAACTCGCCGCACTTCTGCCAACGGAGGTCGGGCTGCATGGGGCCTAAGTTGGAGGGAGGGGGGACGTTTTCAAACGATTAAGCGACGGGACGCTTGAAAATCGCCGGCGGTTCCCGCACTTTGAGCCCCTATGGCCAAACTGACTCCCGAACAGATCACCAAGGTCTCCGCCTGGGTGGCCGAAGGCGCCACGCTTTCGCAGATCCAGGAGCGCCTTTCCTCCCAGCTCGAGATCTCCATGACCTACATGGACGTCCGTTTCCTCGTCGACGACCTGAACCTCGCCCTGGTGGAGAAGGAGGAGCCGAAGAAGCCGGAAGAACCGGCCGCGGAAGCCGCGCCCGCCGAGGCCGCCGCCCCTGCCTCGGCTCCGGCCGCCCAAGGCGCCGGCGTCGTCACCGTCGAGGTCGACACGATCGCCCAGCCCCACGCGATGATCAGCGGGCACGTCACTTTCTCCGACGGCGAGAAGGCCGACTGGTATATCGACCATCAGGGGCGCCCGGGCATGGCCGCGCGCACGCCGGGCTATCGCCCGACGCCGCAGGACATCACCGACTTCCAGGTCAAGCTGGACGCCGCGCTTCGTCAGGCCGGCTATTGAGCGCTCAGCGCGACTTGAGGATCGCCTCGGCCAGGACGAAGTCCGCTGGGCGCGTCAGCTTCAGGTTCACCGAAGGGTTCTCGACCAAGGAGACGTCCTGGCCGACGAACTCCACGGCGGAACTGTCGTCGGTCACCTTGCGCTGGAGTTCCGCGACCTTGCGGTAGGCCTTGAGCACGATGGCCGTGCGGAAGACCTGGGGCGTCTCGGCGGTCCAGACCAGCCCGCGATCGGGCGAAGTCTCGACGGACGACGAATCCGCCTTGGCGATCTTGACGGTGTCCGCGGCGCGGCCGGCGAGGATGGCGGCGCCGGTCTCGGAGGCCTTGGCGCGCACCTTGCGGATGGCTTCGGCCGAGACGAGCGGGCGGGCGCCGTCGTGGACGTGGACCAGGCCGGCATGGCCTTCGCAGGTGTTGAGCGCGGCGAGCACCGAATCCTGACGCGATTCGCCGCCCGGGACGAAGTCGATCGGCGTCGGCGTGCTCAGGTGCGACGCGAGCAGGGCGCGCAGCTTGGCGAGCTGGGCGTCGTCGCGGTAGGTGATGACCACGCGTCCGATCAGACCCGTGCTCAGGAAGCTCTGGAGCGAATGGACGAAGACCGGTTTGCCGGCGAGGGTCGCGGTGATCTTGTCGTCGACGACGGACTGCATGCGCCGGGCGGAACCGGCGGCGAGGAGGATCAGGATGTCGTCGCCGGCGCTCATGCGGTCTCGCCGATGTCGCGGCGGATGCGGAGCGTCTCGACGGCCGGATCCTTGGCCTTGAGGATCGGCCGGCCCACGACGATGAAGCTGGCGCCGGCGGCGGCGGCCTGGGCTGGCGTCATGATGCGGTTCTGGTCGTCGCCGGCGGCGTCAGGATAGCGGATGCCCGGGGTCACGAGGGTCGGGCCCGCGCCGAGGTCGGCCCGGAGGACCGGCAGTTCGAGGGGCGAGCAGACGAGGCCGCCGATGCCGGCGTCGAAGGCCATGCGACCGAGCAGGCGGACCTGTTCTTCCGGCGAGCGCGCGACGCCCGTGGCGGCGAGCTGGGCCTGGTCCATCGAGGTGAGCACCGTCACGCCGAGCACCGTGCAATCGGGCAGGGCGGACTTGGCGGCGTCGGCGGCGCGGGCGATCATCTCGGGGCCGCCGCAGGCGTGGATCGTCAGGAGCGAGCAGGGGCGCCCCTTGAGGCTCTTGACCGCGGAGGCGACGGTGTTGGGGATGTCGTGGAACTTCAGGTCGAGGAAGACCTTGAAGCCGAGGGCGTGGAACTCGTCGACGATGCCCGGACCATGGCGCGTGAACAGCTGGAGGCCGAGCTTCACCCAGGCGAGGTTGCCGGCGAGGGGGCGGGCGAGCGCCAAGGCTTCCTCCTTGGTCTCTACGTCGAGGGCGAGGATGAGTCGGCAAGGCGAAGCCATGCCGTCTTTATGGAAACGGCTCGGTCTTCCTGCCAGCGTAAATCGCCGGACCCCTTACTTCTTGGCCTTCTTGGGCGCCGGCGTGCTGGGGAGGGAGTGCACGTCGAAGGTGAAGGGCTTGGCCGGCTGGCGGCCGAGCAGGTGGAGGGCGAACCATTCCGCCATGCGGACGTTGTCGTCGGCCATCTCCGCCCAGCCGCCGTGGGCGGCGCCGAGGCGGATGAGGACTTCGCTCTTCGCGCCGACTTCCTGGGCGCGGGCGTGGTAGCGGCGAGCCTGCGAATCGGGAACCAGCGGATCGGCGTCGCCCTGGACGATGAACGTCGGCGGCGTCTGGGCGCTGATCCAGTAGAGAGGCGAAAGTTCGCGGCCGGCGCGGGCGCGGCCTTCGGCGGTGGTCACGATCGGGCCGAAGGCGGGGGCGCGGGTGGTGAGCGGTCCGATGCCTTCCTGGCTGTCGCCTTCCTTGACCCAGCCGAGGAAATCGACGGGCGGGTAGTAGCAGGCGACGGCGTTGACCGCCGAGCTCACGCGCTCGACCGGATCCTTGGACTTCGGGTTGGCGGGCAGCGCGCGGGTGCCGAGCATCAGGCTGAGATGGCCGCCGGCGCTGCTGCCGGTCACGCCGATCTTGTCCGGGTCGATGCCGAACTTGGCGGCGTGGGCGCGCACGAACCGCACCGAGCGCTGGAGGTCGGCGACGATCTCGTCGACGTGGAAGCGCGGCTGCGTGCCGTGGACGACGACGAAGGTCGTGAAGCCGTGCTGCGGCCAGCCGCCGTCACTGATGCCGTTGTGATTGGAGTTCCAGCCGCCGCTGATGATCTTGATGATCGCGGCACCGTTGGGCTTGGCCGGCGTGAAGACGTCCATCGTCAGCGCCACGCCGTCGTGCTTGGCGTAGATCACGTCGGCGACGCGGGTGACGTCCTGGGCGGAGCCGAGGGCGCAGGTGAGAGCGAAGGCCAGGAGGGAGAGCAGGGGGTGGCGCATGGGGTGGTCCTTGAAGGACACCGCCAAACGGGCGAAGTTGCAAGGCGCTCAGGCCTTCAGCCGGAACTTGATGACCACCTTCAGGATCTCGGCCGGGGCGTCGATCTGCACGCCGGGCTGATGGCCGTCCTGCGGATGGAACACCGCGAAGTTGCCGCGGCCGAGGGTCAGGAGCGCCGCGGGGCCGGTCGGGGCGGCGTATTTCTCGACGTCCTTCTCGGCGACGTAGGGCTTGGTCACGACCAGCGTCCGTTGGTCCGCGTGGCCGCAGTACTCGAGTCCTTGGTAGACCACCTGGATGTCGCCGTAGACCTGGTGGGCTTCCCAGAGCTTCTCGGCGGACGGGGCCGTGCGGTAGCGCTGGACGATCGCGACCAGGTCCTGTCCCTGGAGCTCATATTTCCCGTCCTCCGTCTTCACATCGAAGGCGCGCAGGTAAGCGAACGCCTTCGGGAAGAGCGGGTGCAGCGTCTCGTAGGCGGCGGAAGCGGAGAGTTGGTCGAGGAGCATGACTAAAGAGGGCTAGGGCTAGGGATAGGGCTAGGGGTGGTGATAGGGCTAGGGCCAGATTATTTAGGATTCATCAGGGAGGGCTTCGACGTCGTCGAGGGGGAGTTCGACGGGTTGGTCGGAGCCGAGGATCGAGAGCAGGAGGGCGATGCGTTTCTGCGGCGACTCGAGGCGGAGGATCTCGCCCTCGGAGCCGGCGAAGATGCCCCGGATCACGCGGGCCTTCGCGCCGATCTTCAGTTCTTCGTCGAGCATCGACAGGATGGCCTCGGGCCCGAGCGCGTTGAGCTCGTCGATGACGGCCTGCTCGACGTCGACCGGCTTGCCTTCGCGGCTGACGAGGTGGAGCACGCCCCGGGTGCTCCGGATCGTCGACTGGAACTCCATCGGATCGAAGCGCGCGAACAAGTAGCCCGGGAAGAGCGGCTCGACCACGACCTTGTTCTTGTCGTGGCCGCGCCGGGTGCGCCGTAGGCGGGGAAACACCAGCTCGCCGATGCCGATGGCCCGCAGGTTCTGCACCGCCACCGCCTCCTGACGAGGCTTGGCCTTGATGCAGAACCAGGTCGGGCCGGCGCCTTCGGTCATGCGTTCTTGAGGGCGGACTTCGCGCGGTCCGGCAGCCAGCCGAGCGCGATCAGCGCGAGCTGCGAGGGGACGAACACGTAATAGAGCCAGAACGATCCTTGCTCCGTGAAGCCGTAGCTGTGGAGGCCGACGCCGAGGAGGTTGGTGCCGAACCAAGACCAGGCCGTCACGATGTTGCCGAAGACGAGGAGCTGCATGAGCCCTTCGCGACGGACCAATCCGCCCCAGCGGGCGTGCAGGCAGATGGCGCACCAGAGGACGATGAGGATGGCGCCGTTCTCCTTGGGATCCCAGCCCCAGAAACGGCCCCAGCTCTGGTCGGCCCAGATGCCGCCGAGCATCGTGCCGATGAAGCTCGCCAGCACGGCGAAGGCGAGGATGCCGTAGGCCGCGCGGGCCACGCTGTCGCCCCAATGATAGTCGGCCTTGAACGCGCGGAGGCCGAGGTGCAGGGCGCCGAGAAGGCCGGCCACGAAGGTGGCCGAGTAGCCCAGGGTCACGATCGTCACGTGCGTCGCCAGCCAGAAGTTCGAATCGAGCACCGCGCGGACGCTCTCGAGGTTGTCTTCGCCGGAGAGGCCGAGGTTATGGGCGACGATCAGCGAGACGAAGCCCGTGAGGCCGGTCGCGGCGGCGCCGATGCCGTTCTTCCAGACGCGTTCGAGCAGGATGCCGAGGCCGACGGCGCCCCAGGCGACGAAGATGCCCGACGAGTAGAGGTTGGTGACCGGCGGGCGGCCGTGCAGCCACATGCGGTAGCCGAGGGCGAGCGTGTGCAGCACGAAGCAGAGCACGAGCAGCCGGTAGGCCCAGGCGCGGAGACCTTCGGAGGACGTCAGCCAGGAGGCGAACACCATGAGCACCGTGACCGCGTAGGCGATGAGCAGCCAGTAGAAGGGCTGCATGCGGCCGAAGGCGGCTTCGGATTCGGCCTTGGTCGTCCAAGGGCCCTTGAGCGAGGCTGAGATGGCGGAGACCAGCCGGGCGCAGTCGTCGTCCTTGCCTTCGCGCCAGGCCATGGAGAAGTCCGCGTAGCGGGTGATCAGGCCGTCCTCGGCGAGGCCCGCGCGGTGGGTCTTCTGGTCCTTGATGATGCCGAGGAGCGAGCCGCCGAGGTTGTCCCAGCGTTCGACGGAAGCCGGGTCCTTGGGCGGCATCAGGCCGATGGCGCCTTCGCGTTCGAATTCCTGGTAACGTTCGACGAACGTGCGGACGGTCTTCTGCAGTTCCGGGTCGAAGGCCTGGCCGGAGCCGCCGTTGGCCCGGCTGGCGTTCATCTCGCTCAGGGCGCGGTTGAGGGCGCTGATCCAGGCGCCGTATTCACGGCGGGCCGGGACGTCCGCCGGCAGGTCGCCCGGGATGAAGGTCATGCTGAGGGCCGCGTATTGCCGCGCGGCGCCTTCGAGGTTGAGCAAGGCGCGGTCTTCCGAGTCGCGGTCGGCCTGGGCCCGCTTGCGGGCCTTCTCGGCGGCCTGGCTGAGTTCGGCGCTGTTCTTAAGGATGCCGTCCCAGCTCACGTAGAGGCTCTTCTCCGGATCGCCGCCGACGCGCTTGAGCACGTTCGGGTGCTCGACGCGGAAGGTCGGCAGGTGACGGGCGACGGGAGCGCGGAAGGAGACCTCGATGAGCCAGTCGATGGCGGACACCGCGCCGCCGGTGAGGCGGACGGGACGCTTCTCGAGCATGGCCTGCAGGTTCGCGTCAAGGGCCGGCAGTTCCTTGGCGATGGCGGCGCGTTCTTCGGCGGTCCAGGTGGAGGGGCGCTGGCCGAAGGCCACGCGCTCGAGTTTGGTGAGCGCGACGGAGGTCCGGGCGCGCATCTGCAGGAGCGAGCCGGTGGCGAGGGTCTCGATCGGCACGATGCGTCCGCCGCTCTGCACGGGGATCTCGCCCAGCTCGCGGGTGTTCCAGCCGGCGTCGGCGGCCTGGGTCGTGGCCGAGAGGAAGCCGAGCACGAGCATCGCCGCAGCCTTGGCGGCGCGGCCGCGGAGGAAGCTCAGGAGGGAGAAGCCGAAGTGCCAGATGAGTCCGACGGACATGACCAGCACGGAGACGTAGGGGATGAGCCAGCCGGGATTACGGACGACCTGCAGGACGCTGAGGTCCTTGCCGTCCTTCGTGCTGCCGAAGCTGGACTGGAAGAACGTCAGGCCGGCGTGACGGAGCGGCTGGTTCATCGAGATGTTATAGGCGAAGGAGGAGGCGCCTTCCTTGATCGTCACGTCGCTGGCGAAGCGGCGCGGCGTGTTCGTTCCCGGGTATTTCTCGTGGGTGAACTTGTCCAGGCGCAGGGTGAACGGCACGTAATGACGCACGCGGCGCAGGGAGAGCTGGTAGGTCTTGCCGCTGTCGTCGAAGGTCTGGGCGTCGAAATTCTCGGTGAGGTTGAGGTTCACGATCCAGACACCGACGGACTGGGCGCCCTTGAGGAGCTCGACGATCGCCGTCGGGGCGTTGGGCTTGTTGTCGTCATAGCTTTCAGGCTCCGGCTTGTAAGCCAGCTCGGTGCGGGCCCCGATGCCTTGGGTGGCTTTGACCGGCAGGCCGTCGGGCATCTGCGACTTGGCGCGCAGCATCGCGTTGGGGTGGTAGGCGAGCACCTTCAGCGTGAACGGCGAGCCCGGGAGGGCGACGGTGTCGGGCGCCTGCTTGGCGGCGATGGCGCGGAAGATCGTGTCGGGCACGACCACGACCTGGTCGGCCCGGGGGCCTTTCTCGACGAGGGCGAATTCGAACTCGCGGAAGGCTTCCGAGAAATCGCGGCTCTCGCCTTCGGGCACGATCATCGCGGACTCTTCCTGGTAGACCGCGGTGATGAAGCCGCCGATGAGCAGGAGGAGCAGGCCGGCGTGGATCAGGCTGATACCCACCTTGGAAGCCGTGGCCTTGAAGTGACGGAAGTGCGCGAAGGCCAGGTTGACGACCAGGAGGGCGCCGATGAGGAACCCGCCCGGGAGCGGGATCTGCAGCGGGGCGGTGTCATCCATCGGGTAGAAGCAATACCACGAGGAGAAGTAGACCTTCTGGACATGCCAGACGCCCCAATGGACCTGTTCGAGCGTCCCGAGCAGCACCAGCAGCATCGACAGCACCAGGAGGAAGACCGTCAGCTTCAGCGACGCCAGCGTGTCGAGCACGCGGCGGCCGGTGTCGGCCTGCTTTGCGAATTCGGAATCGCTCACGGAAGCTGGGATTCGGCGAGGAAGGCGACGAGGGCGGCGCCGTTCGCGGCGACGGCGGCGGCGTCACCGCTCATCTTGAAGAACCAGGTGGCGCCCTTGTGCGGGGTCATCACCGCATCGAGGCCTTTCTTGCCGTCGGTCGAATTCATCACGAAACGCTGGCTCTCGATGCCGCCGACCTTGGCGGGCTTGGCGGAGGCGGCGATCTCGTCGCCGTTCGCCGGAGGCAGGCCGATCTGGCCGCGCCAGCGGTTCACGTTGGCGGTGAGGCCGCCGACGTTGCCGGGGAAGACCGTCACGGCGACCTCGGCCTTGGAGCCGTCAGGACCGGCGACGATCCAAGTGGCCTTGCGCATGCCGTTCTCAGGTCCGACGGACCAGCCGGCGGGAAGTTTGCCCCACTTGGGGGCGTCGAAGGAGGCGGCTTCGGCCTTCATCGAAGCGGGCGCGACCATCGGGGCGGCGACGGCGGGGGAAGGGGCGGGCTGCGCGGCGACGGGCGCGGCCGGGGCGGCGGCGGGGGCCGGTACGGCGTCGGATTTCACTTCGTAGCGGGCGACCTGCGGGGCGGGTTTGCAACCGAAGGCGAGCAGCGAGGCGGAGAGGAGGAGGAGGAGGCGCATGAGATTTGGGTGAGGATGTTATTTGTTGGCGGCTTTCTTGCCTTTTTTCTTCGCGGCGACGGCCGCGTCGCCGGCGGTCGAGCCCGTCTGACGACGGAGCTCATATTTCTCGTCGCGGGGCTGGATCACGCCGCGCTTCACGAGTTCGTCCGCGTGCAGGTCGGCCAGCGGTCCGCAGCGGGCGAGCCAGGCGTCGCATTCGGCGCGGAGCTCGGCGAGCTTGGCCGCATGGGCGGGATCGCCGGCGAGGTTGTTCACCTCCCACGGGTCGCTCTGGGTGTCGAAGAGCTCTTCGGTCGGGCGCTGGGCGTTGAAATAGAGGGACTGCAAGGGCGTGAGCTTGCCTTCGGCCTGGACGCGACGGATTTCCTGCATCGTCTGGCCGACTTCCTGGTAAGCCACCTTGCCGGCCTCGTCGACGCCGGGGGCCTGGTTGCGCACGTAGCGGAAGCGGGCGTCGCGCACCGAGCGGACCTTGTCGAAGCTCTCGTCCATGAAGTCGCGGAACGAATAGACATATTTCGGCGGGTTGGCGGCCGTCGGCAGGAAGCAATGGCCGTCGTATTCGGCCGGGACGGGGACGCCGGCGAGGGTCAGGGCCGTCGGGGCGAAATCGATCCAGCTGGCGAAATCCTCGCGCACGGTGCCCGGGGCGATCTGGCCGGGCCAACGCACGATGAGCGGCACGCGCGTGCCCGTGTCCTTGACCGAACGCTTGAAGCGCGGCATCCCGCGGCCGTGGTCGCCGGTGAGGATGACGATGGTGTTCTTCTCCAGGTCGTGGGCCTTCAGCCAGTCGAGCACGCGGCCGAGCGAGTAGTCGACCGCCGTGACGAGCTCGTGGTAGTGGGCGACCTCGCGGCGGACGGCCGGGGTGTCCGGGTAGAAGGGCGGCAGTTCGACCTTGGCGGGGTCGCGGCGGTCGGACGGCTTCAGCGCGGCGGTGTTCTTCGCGTGGGTCTGGTCATCGGCGCGGACCTGGCTCTCGTGGCTGACCGTGTCGTTGAAGTAGGCGAAGAAAGGCTCCTTCGGCTTGGGGGTGAGTTCGCCGGCCGGACGGTTGGCCGGGTTGACCCAGTTCTTGCGGTCGTTCGCGAGGTTCTTCTCCGACACGCCTTGGAAGTCGGTCTTGCCCGGCCACATCACGTGGTAGCCGGCGGCCTGGAGCCGTTCGGTGAAGGGCGCCGGCGGGTTCACGACCACCGAGCGCATGTTCTGGGCGCCGTATTTCAGGGGATACTGGCCCGTGATCATCCCGCTGCGGGAGGGGGCGCAGACGCCCGTATGGGTGAAGGCCCGGGTGAAGCGGGCGCCTTCCCGGGCGAGCCGGTCCATGTTCGGCGTGATCGCGTCCTTGCAGCCGTAGGCGCCGATGTCCGGTCCCATGTCTTCCCCGATCACGACGACGATGTTGGGGCGGGTCTCGGCGGCGCCGAGGAGGGGGGCCAGCAGCAGGGCCAGCAGGGGGAGGGTGCGGGGCATCGGGAGTGAGACAGGGAGGATGCCCGATGGTTGCCCGGACGACGGACCATGGCAAAAAGAAAGGACGCATTTATGCGTCCTTTTTGGGGGTATTAGGGGGAGGACCTCAGTCCGTGAAGCGGAACAGGGCCACGTCGCCGTCCTTGAACAGGTAGGACTTGCCCTCGAGGCGGTAGCGGCCGGCGTCGCGGGCGGCCGCGACGGAGCCGTTCTTGACGAGGTCCTCGTAGGAGACCACTTCGGCCTTCACGAAGCCCTTCTCGAAGTCGGTGTGGATGACGCCGGCGCACTGCGGGGCGGTCATGCCGCTGCGGAAGGTCCAGGCGCGGACTTCCTTCTCGCCGGCGGTGAAGTAGGTCGCCAGGCCGAGGAGGTGGTAGGCGCCGCGGATCAGGGAGGAGACGCCGGAGTCGGTGACGCCGAGGGACTGGAGGAACTCCGTGGCCTCCGCGGGCGAAAGGTCGCACAGCTCGGCTTCGACCTGCGCGCAGATGACGACGTGCTCGCAGCCGTGGCGCTGGCCGATGAGGGCGGCGACGGCGGCGACGTGCGGATTCTTCGAAGGATCGGCGAGGTCGCCCTCGGCGACATTGCAGGCGAAGAGGACCTTCTTGGAGGAGAGCAGGTTGTAGGCCTTCAGGCGGACGCGTTCGTCGTCGCTCACTTCCATCGACGAGGCCGGCTGGTTCTCGTTGAGGTGCTTCACCAGGCGGGTGAGCAGCTCGACGTTGGCGATGGCGTCCTTGTCCTGGCTGCGGACCTTCTTCTGGTTGCGCTCGAGCTGCTGCTCGGCCGACTGGATGTCGGCGAGGATGAGTTCGGTCTCGATCACGCCGATGTCGCGGACCGGGTCGACCTTGCCCATGCTGTGCACGATGTCGTCGTTGTCGAAGCAGCGCACCACGTGGACGATCGCGTCGCACTCGCGGATGTTGGACAGGAAGTCGTTGCCCTTGCCTTCGCCCTTGGAGGCGCCGGCGACGAGGCCCGCGATGTCGACGATGTCGATGGTGGCGGGGATGACGACCTTCGTGCCGGCGATCGCCTGCAGCTTCTGCAGCCGTTCGTCGGGCACGAGCACGACGCCGACGTTGGGCTCGATCGTGCAGAAGGGGTAGTTCGCCGCCTCGGCCTTGCGCGAGCGCGTGAGGGCGTTGAAGAGGGTCGACTTGCCCACGTTGGGGAGTCCGACGATGCCTGCCTGGGTCTTTGCCATGGAGGAGGCACCGTGGGCATCCGCCCCGCCGAGGTCAAGAACCGCCCTCAGGGGGCCAGCGTCCGGGCCTGTTCGGCGAGCTCCGGGTCGGGCAGCACCACCTCGTCCTTCGGCTGCGGCTGGCCGCGGACGATCCGGGCGACGGCGAGCCGGCCGCGGACGGAGGTGACCTCGAGGACGGCGGAAGGATTCAGCTGCGGATCGCGCGCGATGACCTGCAGGCCTTCGCGCACGATCGTGCCGGGAATGAGGAGCAGCGGCACCGACGTGCTCCGGAGCGGGTAGCCTTGCACGAAGCCGACGCGGGCGTTGCGCGGCGCGCCGGCGGGGAGCGCGAACGGGTTCGGCTCCTCGGCGGGCTTCGCGGACTTGGACGCGGCGCAGCCGGTCAGCAGCGCGAGCAGCAGACAGGCTGGGCCGAGGCGGCTCACTCGCGGGACGGGGCGCCGGGACCTTCCGGGGGCTTGCCGATGAAGGCGGCGAGGGCGGAGTTGGGCGGGAGGCCGCCGGGCAGGCCGCCGGGCGACAGCGGGCCCGGGGTCTGTTCGGCCTTCTCGTCCTCGGAGATGAACTGGTCGAAGCCGGGGCCGGACGTGTCGAGCTCGCCTTCGAACATGCCCTGCAGCTGGCGCATGCGCGTCGGGTGGCGCATCTTGCGGAGGGCCTTGGCCTCGATCTGGCGGATGCGTTCGCGGGTGACCTTGAAGTGGCGGCCGACTTCCTCGAGCGTGCGCTGGACGCCGTCGAGGAGGCCGAAGCGGAGGATGAGGACCTCCTTCTCGCGTTCGGCGAGGGAGCGCAGGACGAAGTCGATCTTCTCGCGGAGCAGGCGGGTGGACGCCGTGTCGGAAGGGTTCTCGGCGGACTTGTCCTCGATGAAGTCGCCGAGCGAGGTGTCCTCGCCGTCGCCGACCGGGGACTGCAGCGAGATCGGCTGCTGGGCCATCTTCATGATCTGCTGCACGCGGTCGATCGCCATGTTCATCTCGTTGGCGACCTCCTCGGCGGTGGGCTCGTGGCCGAGCTCCTGGGTGAGCTGCTTCTGGACCTGCATCACCTTGTTGAGCGTCTCGATCATGTGGACCGGGATGCGGATGGTGCGGGCCTGGTCGGCGATGGAGCGCGTGATCGCCTGGCGGATCCACCAGGTGGCGTAGGTGGAGAACTTGTAGCCGCGGCGGTACTCGAACTTCTCGACCGCCTTCACGAGGCCCATGTTGCCTTCCTGGATGAGGTCGGTGAAGAGCAGGCCGCGGTTCTGGTACTTCTTGGCGATCGAGATCACCAGGCGGAGGTTATGCTCGACCATCTCGGTCTTGGCCCGCTGGGCCTCCTCGAGGTGCTTGCGGACGTTGCGGGCCAGGTGGATCAGCTCGGCCGGGCTGAGGCGCCAGCGGAGCTCGATCTCGCGCGTGCGGGAGGCGGAGATCTCCTGCTTGACCGCCTTCTTCGCGCGGACCGGGCCGCGGACGACGACGGTCGGCTCGACGAGGTTGCGCGAGTCCTCGATGTCGCCCTTGATGTCGGGCAGCTCGAGCCACTCCTCGAACAGCTTCATCTTGAAGCAGAACTTCCGGAGGATGTCCTTGCAGCCTTCCTTCGCGGTGAGCTCGAGCTTGCGGTAGGCCTCGCGGGACTTGGCCTTCTTGCCGGCGTCGGCCTCGTCGAGGTATTTCTGCCAGGCCTTGTCGAGCTTGGCCTTGAGCTTGGTGCACTCCTCCGTGGCCTTGGGGAGCATCTTGTAATAGGCGTCGCGGGACTCGACCTTCTTGTCGATGACGACCTTGTCGAAGCGTTCCTCCTTGCGGAGGACCTTGAGGGCGAGGTCGAGCTGGTAGGGCAGGGTGAGCCAGCAGGAGAAGAGGAAGTCCTGGGCCTTGAGTTCGGCGTCCTCGATGCGCTTCGAGATCTCGACCTCCTGCTCGCGGCTGAGCAGCGGCTTATGGCCCATCTGCTTCAGGTAGACGTTGAAGGGGTCGTAAGGGGCGTCGGCGGGGACCGTGCGGGCGGCTTCCTCCTCGGAGTCCTCCACCTTCTTGCGGTAGGTCTCGACCTCGTCCTCGTCCAGGAGCTTGATGTCCAGGTTGTCGAGGATGTTCATGATGTTCTCGATCAGCTCCGGGTCGGTCGCGCTGTCGGGGATGACCTCGTTGATGTTCTGGACGGTCACGAAGCCGTTCTTCTTGGAAAGGCTGACGAGCAGCTGGACCTTCTCGTTGATCGCCGGGCCGACCGCCGGCGTGACTGGCCGGGCGTTGGGGGCCGGCTTGGGGGCGACCGCCGGCTTGGGCGCGACCACCTTGGGGGCGGGTTTGGCGACGACCTTGGGCGCCGGGGCCTTCGCGTTCGCGGGCTTCGTCGTCGTCGGCTTGGCGGCGGCCTTCGCGGGGACGGCCTTCACGGCCGGCTTGGCCGGCGCCTTCGCGGCGGCTTTGACGGCGGGCTTCGCCTGCTTGGAGGCTTTGGCCGGCTTGTCGGTGGTCTTCTTGTGCTTCTTGTCGGTCATCTGGAGGAAATCAGGCGGCAGTGAGGGTCGGCGGGGTCGCGTGCGATCTGCGCAGGGCGATCTTCTCCGACTGGAGCCGGTTGAGGGTGGCGACGTCGTCGCGGGGCGTGGCGGCGATGCGGGCGTCGAGACCGCGAATCAGGGACTGGACGTGGCGGCCGTGGAAGGACTTCAGGATCGTGTTGGCGCGGGGCAGGATGTCCTTCTCGTCCTCGCGGCCGGCGTAGCTCTCGGCCGAGAGGCGGGCGGCTTCCGTGCGGAGGGCGTCGTCGAGCGCGTTGACGGCCTCGCGCAGGCCGGCGAAATGGCCGTGGGCGGCCTCGTTGAGCAGGGCCATCAGGAGCTGGCCGCCCCGGCCGGACTGGTCGATCCACTCGAGCGGGAGCGACTGGGCGATGGGAACGAAGTAGGCGTCATGCCGCAGGAGGAAGAGTATCAGATCCTCCTCCGGCGTTGTCAAGCCCCCCCCCTTGACAACCGGGGGCGGCGCTTCGTCCGGGGCGCCGAGCTGTACGGCGGGACGCTGCGCCTGGGACTGGACGCGGTGGCGCTCGTAGGCCATGTGCATCTCACGGATGCCGATGCCGGCATGGCGGGCGGCCTCGTTGAGGGCTTCGCGGACGATCTCCTCGGCGCCGGCCTGCTCGACGATGGGGAAGAGCGATTCCAGGAGGCTGAGGCGGCTGGTCAGGGGCAGGTTGACCGAGCCTTCGGGCACCAGCGACTGGACGCAGAACTGCATCGCGCTGCGCGCGCCGGCGACCAGTCCGGCCCACCCGGCGGCGGACTGCGTCGAGAAGTATTCGTCCGGGTCCTTGCCGCCGGGGAGGGAAAGGAAGCGGATGTCGAGGCCCTCGCGCAGGCCGATGGGCAGCAGGCGCAGCGCGGCCTTCTGGCCGGCGGCGTCGGCGTCGAGGAAGACGAGCAGGCGCTGGCTGAAGCGGCGGAGCTGCTGGAGGTGTTCCTCCGTGACCGCGGTGCCCTGGGCGGCGATCGCGCCGGGGATGCCGGCCGAGTGGCAGCGGATGGCGTCCAGCTGGCCCTCGACGAGCACGAACGGGTCGGCGTCCTTGCGGGTCATGCGCGCCCGGTCGAGGTTGAACACGGTGCGGGACTTCTTGAACAGCTCGGTCTCGGGCGAGTTGACGTACTTGGCCTCGCGGGACGGGTCGTCCGCCGGGGTGATGTCGAGCTGGCGGGCGGTGAAGGCGATGACGCGGCCCTGGATGTCGCGGATCGGGATGATCAGGCGGCCGCGGAAGCGGCAGCGCCAGCGGAGGGGGTCGGGCACGCGGTCGACGCCGAAGAAGAGGCCGGTCTGCGCGAGGGCCTCCTTGGCGTAGCCTTTGGCGAGCAGGCCCGGGATGAGCTTCGAGTCGTCGACCGGCGCGAAGCCGATGCCGAAGTCGTCGGCGACCTCGAGCGAGAACCGGCGCTTCTGCGTCCAGTAGTCGCGGATCCACTGGCCGTGGACCGGGTCTTCGAGGAAGCAGCGGCGCCAGTAGTCGGCGACGAGGTCGTGGATCTCGAGCAGCTGGCCGCGGAAGGACTTCTCGTTCTTGCCGTCGCCGCCGCTCTCGTACTCGAGCTTGAAGCCGAAGCGGTTTGCGACGCGCTCGACGGATTCCGGGAAGTCGAGGCCTTCGCGGTTCATGACCAGCTTGAAGGCGTCGCCCCCCTGCTGGGTGGAGAAGCAATACCAGAGGCCGGTCTCCGGGTTGACCTTGAAGGAAGGGCTCTTCTCGGACTTGAAGGGGCTGAGGCCCCACCAGTCCCGCCCGCGCTGCTTCATCTGGGTGTAGTCGCCGGCGAGCGCGACGATGTCGGCCCGTTGGCGGAGCTCATCGATCGATCTGCGGGAAATGCGGGCCACGGGTGTCAAGGGGTGGCTGTCAAGGGGGAGGGCGCAAACGTAAATAATTCCCAATCGGCGTTGGGGAGTTCCCCCGTGTTATGCCCCGGGGTGGCGCTGGCGCAAGGGGTGGCCGGATTTCAGCACTCGTCGCACAGCTTCCGGCGGATCCGGGCGGCTTCGCCTCGCAGCCGGGCGGCCTCGGCGCTCCGCCCCTGCTGCTCGAGGGCGTCGGCCAGGTTGTCGAGGACGGAGCTGGTCTCCCGCTTCTCGGCGCCGTGCAGCTTCCGGACTCCCGCGAGCTGCCGACGGAAGAGGGCTTCGGCCTCGGCGGGTTTGCCACGCTTGAGTTCCAGTCCCCCGAGGATGCTCATGGTGCCGAGCGCGTCGGGGTGGGTCTCGCCGAGGGTGCCGACCTCCAAGGAGAGCACCGAGCGGCAGAAGGCGGCGGCTTCGTCGAGGCGGGACTGGCGGTAGCAGAGGCCGGCCAGCTGCGTGCGGAGGTTGATGACGGCGGCGTCGGCGCCACGCGGCGCATCCTCGAGCAAGGCGAGGGCTTCGCGATAGAGCCTCTCGGCGCCGGCGAGGTCATCGGCCGAGATCCGCAGGCTGGCGAGTTCGCGTCGCAGGTCCGCCGCGGCGGCCCGCTGGTCGCGGGTGCCGGCAGGTTGGGCCTGGATGGCCGCGACGAGCAGGCCGGCGGCCTCGTCGGTCCGGCCGGCGGCGCGAGACGTCGTCGCCTGCTGGCGCAAGGCCTCCGGGCTCGGCGCCGGCGCGGAGGACGGCGAACCGCAGCCGGCGAGCAGGCCGGCGAGCAGGCTGGCCGCGAGGCGTGTCATCAGTCGCCGAGGAAGCTGGCGTCGTCGCACTGCGCCTTGAAGTAAGGCGCGTTGCCGTCGACCTCGACCGTGAGCGAGTGATCGCCCGCGGGGATCGGGGCGGCGTAGGCGCCGGCCTTCAGTTCGAGGGCCTTGCCGTCGAGCCAGGCGGCCTTGACGCCCGAGAGGACGAGCGGCTTGGCGGTCGCGGCGGCCGCGGTGAAGCGGGCGGTCGCGTAGAGTCGGCCAGGGTTGAACTCCTTGGGCAGCTGACCGTTGACCAGCGTGTAGACCGGGGTGGGCGCGGCGGACTTCGCGAGGGCGCCGGGCGGCTGGTCGTCGAAGACCCAGAGGCGGGCGACGTTGCCCTTGCTGGCGTCGAAGGGGCCGGGCTTGCCGATCTCGCCGAGGAACGCGAAGAGGTTGCGCCGCGGCACGCCGGTGAGTCCGTCGGCCAGGCCGGCGGGCATGATGCTGCCGATGTTATCGCGGCTGACGATGTTGGCCTTGAGCAGCGGGAGCTCGACGCCTGGTCCCGGGCGGATGAAGAGCTCGGTGGCGGTCTCGCGGGCGGGGATGCCGACCATCTGGCTGCCGTCCTTCATCTTGAAGGAGAAGCCGTGGTAGCCTTCCTTCACCTTCGCCGCGGGGTTGAGCACGCTTTCGACGATGTAGTCGAGCGGGGCGCTTGCGCCGAGGCTGCTCAGGTCAGGGCCGAGCTTGCCGCCGGCGCCGCCGATGGCGTGGCAGACCGCGCAGCCGTTCTTGCGGTAGTGGAGCTCGCCGTCGGCGGGATCCGCGCCGAGCTTGATCGTCCGGATGATGCCTTCGATCTCGGCGGCGTAGTCCCGGGGGCCGGACTGCGCGCCGGCGAGCGGCTCGATGACCTTGACCAAGGGTACGCCGCTGCGCCCGAGCGAGCGGGCGGATTGCAGGGCGGCGGCGTAGTGTTCGGCGCTGAGGCCCTGGGGGAATTCCTTGGTGAGGCGTTGGGCGAAGGCGCCGAGCTGGAACAGGCTCGTCCAGAGAGCGGCGGCCTCCTGCTTGGACTTGAGCTGGGCGAAGACGGACGGGATCGCCTTCAAGGCCTCGCCGGGAGCATGGACGGCGAGGGCGGGCAGGGCGTCGCGGCGGACGGCGGAGGGGCGTTGGGCGGCGGTTAGGCTGCGGAGAGCCTGCACCGAGGCCTGCTGGCCGATCGTCCGGAGGGCGGCGACGGCGGTGCGGCGGAGTTCGACATCCTTCTCGCGGCCCGCGAAATCGCCGAGCTGCGGCACGAACTGCACGAGCTTCCACTGGCCGGCGAGGCGGACGGCGGCGACGAGCAGGCTGCGTTCGGTCTCGTAGCGGAGCAGGCCGCCGAGGGCGCTGAGGTCTCCGGCGGGCAGCACATTCCGGTTGGCGGCGTCGACGAGGGCGAGGGCCAGCCGGCGGCGGGTGGCGGGCTGCAGCGAGGCGTCGTCCATGAGCGCGCGGAAGAGCAGCGTGGCTTCCTGCGCGGTGCCCGCCTTGCCGACGAGCTCGATCCAGGGGCCGGTGCCGGCGGCGTCGATCTTGCGACCCGCGAAGAGGCGCTGGACGTAGGGCGTCGCGATGCCCGGGTCGATCGCCTTCACGATGGCGTCGAGCTCGGCTTCGCGGCCGACCACCTTGGCGGGCTGGGCGGCGACATCCTCGAGCCATGGACGCGCGAGTTCGTTGATGCTGGTCCAGGCAGCGAAATCGAGGAAGTTGTCGGCCGGATCCTTGGGCAGGTTGGCCAGCACGGCGCGGGCGCTCTCCGGCGAACGGACGCGGGCAAGGGCGCGGTGCGCTTCCAGGCGGACGCGGGGATTGGCGTGGGTGAGGAATGGCGTGATGAGGGCGATGTCCGTCGCGCCGCGGGCGCCGAGGGATTTGCCGAGTTCGCGTAAGCCGACCTGGAGGCTGGCCGGATCCTGGCTGCGGAGGAGTTCGGCGAGATGGGCGGTATCGTTGGTACGGCCGCTGAGCAGCCATGCGGCATGACGACGCGTCACGTCATCCTTGGCCCAGGCCTTGAGGGCCGCCTGCAATTCGGCGACAGGGACCTTGGCGAGTTCGCGGCGGGCCTGTTCGAAGTCCCAGCGGTTGGGCGAGGTCAGCTTGGCGAGCAGAGCGGAGACCGGCTGGCCGAGCAACGGCTGCCAGGCGAGAGGCCGGGCGTTCTCCGGCAGGATGCGCCAGATGCGCCCGCTGATCTTGTCGCGGCGCGGATCGCGGAAGTCGACCTCGCCGTGGTTGATGATCGGATTGGTCCAGTCGGCGACGTAGAGCGCGCCGTCGGGCCCCATCTTCAGGGTGATGGGGCGGAAGGCCACGTCGCTGGTACGGACGACGTCCGGGAGTTCCTTGGTCACGTAGCCGGACTTCGGCGCGGCCTCGGTGCTGAAGTCGTTGAAGCCGAAGCGGACGATGCGATGGGCGCGGAAGTCGCAGGTGATGGCGTTGCCCTGCCAGTCGGCGCCGAACAGCGGGCTCTGCATGAGCTCGAGGCCGCTGAACTTCGGGTAGGAGCCCGGGCTGATGCTGCCGACGAGGCGGCGGGCGCCTTCGGAGGGCGGGAAGGTCGCGCCCGGGAAGGCCCAGTGCACGCCGGTGCCGTCGGCGCCGGAGGTCAGGAAGGTCTGGCCGGCGAGGTCTTCCTGCTGGCCCCAGGCGTTGACGAGGCCCTTGGAGTGGACTTCGAGTCGTTCGGTGTTCGGGTCGTACGCGAAGGCCACGCCCGAGTTCGCGCGCACGAGGCCCCACGGGGTCTCGAGGTGGGAGTGGATGTAGATCGTCTGGTGGAAATACAGCCGGCCGTCGATGCCCCAGTGGAGCGTGTGGATGATATGGTGGGTGTCTTCGGTGCCGAAGCCGCTCAGGACGATGCGTCGGTCGGCGAGCACGCCGTCGGCGTTGGGCCGGGTGAGGTGGAGGAGTTCGGTGCTGGCGCCGACGAAGACGCCGCCGAAGTTGTCCGGCGCGACGCCGGAAGGGATGAGCAGGCGGTCGGCGACGATGCGGGACACGTCGGCGACGCCGTCGCGGTCGGTGTCCTCGAGCAGGATGACCTTGTCGTTGCCGGTGGACGGACCGAACTTCGAGGAGTTGCCGGCCATCTGCGCGGCGAGGTCTTCCGGGTTGACCTGCGGGTAGGTGTTGGAGGTCGCGACCCAGAGGCGGCCGGCGGTGTCCCAGTTCATGTGGACGGGCTTCTCGAGGAGCGGGTTCTCGGCGAAGAGCGACATCCGCAGGCCGTCGGACAGCTTG
>VHCL01000026.1 GCA_016871725.1 Verrucomicrobiota bacterium
CTCGCCTCGGACAGCAAGGGCTGGATCGCCGACTTCGAGCGCAACGAGCAGAACCGCACCGGCATCAAGTCGCTGAAGGTCCGCTACAACGGCGCCTTCGGTTACGCCATCGAGGTCACCAAGGCCAATCTCGCGTCGGTCCCCGCCGACTACATCCGCAAGCAGACGATGGTGAACGCCGAACGCTTCACCACCGAGGAGCTCCGCGCCAAGGAACGCGAGGTGCTCCGGGCCGACGAGCAGGCCCTGGCCCGGGAGACCGAACTTTTCCAAGCCCTGCTCGCGGACATCGTCGCCCGCACCGAATCCTTGCTCGCCACCGCGCTCGTCGTCGCGGAAGCGGACGTCCTGCGCGGTTGGGCCGACCTGGCCCGCGAAGCCCGCTGGTGCCAGCCGGTCGTCGACGATTCGGACCTGCTGGAGATCGAGCAGGGCCGCCATCCCGTGGTCGAGCGGATGCTGCAGGCCCGGCCCGGCGCCGGTTCCTTCGTGCCGAACGACACCCGCCTCGCCGGTTCGGGCGAGCAGATCGCCTTGCTCACCGGCCCGAACATGGCGGGCAAATCGACCTACATCCGGCAGGTCGCGCTCATCGCTCTGCTCGCGCACCTCGGCTGCTGGGTGCCGGCCGCGCGGGCCCGCATCGGCCTCGTCGACCGCATCTTCTGCCGCGTCGGCGCGTCCGACGAGCTTTCCCGCGGCAACTCGACGTTCATGGTCGAGATGAACGAGACGGCCAACATCCTCAACAACGCGACGCCGCGTTCGCTCGTGGTCCTCGACGAGATCGGTCGCGGCACGAGCACCTACGACGGCATCAGCATCGCCTGGGCCGTCGCCGAACATCTTCATGGCGAAGGCCCCGCCGGTCCCCGCACGCTCTTCGCCACCCATTATCACGAGCTCACCAAGCTCGCCGAGGCCCGGCCTCGCCTGCGTAACTGGTCCGTCGAGGTCAAGGAATGGCAGGACGAGATCCTCTTCGTACGCCGCGTCGTGCCGGGTTCCGCCGACCGTTCTTACGGCATCCAGGTCGCCCGTCTGGCCGGCATGCCCCCGGCCGTGGTCCAGCGCGCCCGCGAGATCCTCGGCGGCCTGGAAGCAGGGTCCGGCCTGCCCGCCAAGGCTTCGGCGGCGCCGGCGCAGGTCTCCTCCGCCCCCGTCGCGCCCAAGAAGGCGCCCGGGGCCAAGCCGACGAGCAAGGAAGCCGGCCCGGAACTAGACCTGTTCGCTTAGAGCCGCTCGTTCCACTCCTTCGAGGCGAACTTGGCCCAGGTACCCTCGTGGTCGAACTGGTCGTAGATCGGTTCGGCGACGGCGACCGGCGGACTCCCGAGGACGCGGCCGAGCTGGGCGGCGAAATCCTGCTCGAAACGCAGCCAGTCGCATCCGGGCAGGAACGGTTTCCAGACGTAGCCTTCGATGAGCAGGCCGTGCCGGTTGCGCTTCTGCGCGGCGCCCGCGACCTTGCGGGCGTCGTCCGTCCGGATGAGGTCGTTGGGCTCGGCGCGCTGCGCGCACGCGTCGGGGGCCTGGAATGGGCGCAGACCCGCCGGCACGGGCGCTAGCTTCACCGGCTGGCCTTGGGCGACCAGGGCCGCCAGCAGCGCCTCATGGACCGCGGCGTAGGTCGCCATGGCGTCGGCCTGGAAGAGCGGATGGGCGGGAGGGATGACGAGCGCGAAGGTCCAGTCGTCGAGATGCGAGACCAGGCCGCCGCCGGTGCAGCGCCGGACCAAGGGGAACTCGGCGGGCACCTGCGCGCGGTACTTGGCCCAGGACTGCGAGACGCCGAAGGTGAAGCTCGGCCGGGTCCAGGCGAAGGGACGGAAACGGACGCGGTCCGGAGCGGGGTAGTGTTCCAGCAGCATCTGGTCGGCCGCCATGTTCGCGACGGCGTCGGCGGCTTGGCGGGGCAGGACGTCCATGCTCAGAAGTCTAGGCCTTTTTCGAGCCGACGCACGACCTTTCGGCCGGTCACCTGTTCGTACCAGGCCTCGCTTCCCCGCGGCACGCGGAGTTGCGCCAGCTGCTCCTCGAACGACTGGGCCGGGGTGCGCAGCTTGCCCGCGAGCGGGTGGAGCCGCAGGCTGAGGTCGCGCGGGCGCGCGGCGGCCGACGGGACCTCGGCCCGGGCGATCGGCCGGATGAGCGCGTCCGGGTCGAGGCCGAAGTGGCGCGCGATGCGGACGCCGATCTCATGCCGGCTCATGGCTTCGGTGCCGGCCCAGTGGAAGAGGCCGGAAAGGTTGCTGCGCTCGCAGAGTTCGATCGTGACGTCGGCGAGGTTCGAGACTTCCACGGGCTGGCGGATCTCGTCGGTGAAAAGCGAGGTGGTCCGGCCTTCCTTCCAGGACACGAACAGCCGTTCATGGAGACCGCGGTCGCCGCCGACGGAGTTGCCGATGATCGGCGACGTACGCAGGACCGCGGCGTGCTCGCGGCCGTAGCGCAGGACTTCGACCTCCGCGGCGGCCTTGGTCTCGCCGTACAGGTTGAGCGGCCGCGGCTGGTCGGTGGGCTGGTAGCCGCCGGCGACGCCGTCGAAGACCGTGTCGGTGGAAAGGTGGACGAGCTTGGCGCCGAGATGGAAGCAGAGCTGCGCCAGCTTCTTCGGCACTTCGGCGTTGAGCGTCCGCGCCCGCGCGGGGTCGGCCAGGCAGGCTTCGATCGTCGGGAAGGCGGCGCAGTGCACGACGGCGTGCGGGAATTCCTCGAGCACGATGGCCTCCAGCGCCGCCTCCGCGCAGAGATCGAACGGACGGGCCTGCGCGACGTCCGGGACGACCGGCGCGCGGGTGCCGCCCAAGGCGAGCACCGTATGGCCGCGCCGCTGGGCGGCGAGGCAGACCTCACGGCCGAGGAACCCCGAGGCGCCGGTGACGATGATCTTCATGCGCGTCCGTCTACCCGTCCCTGCCTTCGCTGGCAAGCGGGGAGGCGGCATGCGGACGCTTGCCTTGCCGACAATCTCCCTCATGAGTGTCCTTCGCATGGCCACCTACGCCGACCTCGCCAATCGCCCCGTGCTGACGCAGCCTGTCTATGAGGCCGGCCGGCCCATCGAAGTCGTCGCCCGCGAGTTCGGCTTGGACCCCTCGGCCGTGATCAAACTGGCTTCCAACGAGAATCCGCTCGGGCCTTCGCCGCTGGGACTGGCCGCCGCCCGCAAGGCCCTGGACCAGTGCCACCTCTATCCCGACGGAGGGTGCACCTTCCTGCGCGAGAAGCTCGCGAAGAAGTGGGCCCTGGAGCCCGGCAACTTCGTCATCGGCAACGGTTCCAACGAGGTGATGATCCTGCTCGCCCAGGCCTTCCTCCGTGCGGGCGACGAAGTGGTCTTCGGCTCGCAGGCGTTCATCGTCTACAAGCTCGCCACGATGCTCTTCGGCGCCACCCCGGTGGAGGTGCCCATGCCCGGCTATCGTCACGACCTGAAGGCCATGCGCGCCGCGGTCACGTCGAAGACCCGCCTCGTCTTCCTGGCCAGTCCCAACAATCCCACCGGCGGCACGGATGATCCGGCGGAGATCCTGGCCTTCGCCGCTTCGCTGCCGGAGGACGTCATCTTCTGCCTCGACGAAGCCTACGCGGAATACCTCGAGTCTTCGGCCGATCTCCGGCCGCTGATGAAAAGCGGCCGCAAGGTCGTCCTGTCGCGCACCTTCTCCAAGGCCTACGGTCTCGCCGGCCTGCGCGTCGGCTACCTGATGGGCTCGGCCGAGGTCTGCGGCCTCCTCAACCGCCTCCGCCAGCCCTTCAACGTGAACCTGCCGGCGCTCGCCGCGGCCGAGGCCGCCCTCGATGACGACGCCTTCGTGCGCCGCACCCGGGAGGTCAACGCCGCCGGTCTGGCCCAGCTCTCCGCCGGCCTCGCTCGTCTCGGCTTCGCGTTCATCGACGGCAAGGCCAACTTCCTCGCGGCCCAGGTCCCCCGCGCCGAGGAGGCCTTCACCGTCCTGCAGCGGGCCGGCGTGATCGTGCGCCCGCTCCGCGGCTACGGCATGACGGGCTGGCTCCGCCTGACCGTCGGCACGGAAGCCCAGAACGCCCGGCTGCTCGCCGAACTCGCGAGACTCTGACCATGGATTTCGACGAAGCCGTCCGGCTCATCCGCCTCAAGGACACCCGTTATCAGCCGCAGGCCTACGACGTGGTCCGCCTCGGCCTCGACCACGCCCAGAAGCTCGTCCACGGGGAACCCAAGAAGGGGAAGAGCATCGTGAACCGGCATGTCTCGGGCCCGCAGCTCCTCGAGGGGTTCCGTCAGCACGTGCTCGAGACCTACGGACCGATGTCCTATCCCTTGCTCCACAACTGGGGGCTCCGCAAGTCCGTCGACGTCGGCCACGTGGTCTTCAACATCATCGAGACCGGACTGTTCGGGCGTTCCGAGGAGGACGACCTCGAGGACTTCAAGGACGTTTACGACTTCAAGGACGTGTTCCAGCGTCCCTTCGAGCCGAAGTCGAACTGATCAGGCGTTGACGAAGCTGATCGCGCGGACCTCCTGGCAGCCGCGGAGGAGGCGGATCTTCGCCAGCATGGCGCGTTCGTGGAAGCGGATCTCCGACTTCACCACGGAGTTCTCGCACTGGACGACGAGCTTGCCGCCTTCGATCACGCGCAGCGGGGCGGAGCGCTTGGCCAGTTTCAGCGGCAGCAGCTCCAGCCAGTGCGCGACGATGGCCGTCTCGGGCACGGGCTTGTCCAGCCGCAGCTTCTTGAAGGCGTCCTGCACCGCGTCGTCGATCGTCTTGAGCGGGCGGTCGCTGGAGCGGCCGCGGTCTTCCGGCAGGCCGCGCAGGTTCGCGAGCAGGTTCTGGACGGTGCGCGAGAACCTGCCCTTGAGCTTGCCTTCGGTGAGCAAGGCCCGCACCGCGTAAGGGGCCTCCGTGATCCGCTCGTTGCGCAGGCAGCGTTCCGGCGCGTGGGCCCCGCCCACGACGACCCCGGTCGCCCCGGCGTCCCGGGCGCCTTCGCCGTCCTCGGTCGGGCTGTCGCCGAAGTGCACCAGCCCCGAGACCGCCCCGCCGAGGGCGCGCGCGGCCTGCCCGAACGCCCGCGCGTCGGGTTTCGCGTACCCCGTCTCCTCCGAGAGGAAGACGCCGTCGAGATGCTTCATGAGCCCGTGTCCTTCGAGGACCGTGCGCATGCGCGCGTCGGCGTTCGAGAGCACGCCGACCTTCACGCCGAGGAAGCGGATCGCCGAGATCGCCTGCACCGTGCCCGGCTCCAGGCGCCAGGCCGACGGTTCGGCGAAGGCTTCCCAGCAGGCGCGGAAGACCGGCTCTGCCTTGGCGGAGGGGAGGGCCGGTCCGAAGCAACGCAGGACGACTTCCCGCCAGAAGACCTCGGGCTTGGCGGGCTTGGGGCCGCCCTTGAAAGCGAGCGGGAAGGCGGCGTCGAGGACGGCGGCGGCGACCTCGACGCCATGCTTCTTCGCGCAGGCCGCATAGACCGCGCCCACCGAGGGGCGGGGGAACAGCAGGGTACCGGCGAGGTCGAACGTGACGGCTTGGACGCGGGCCATGGGGAGAGGGGACCTCCGCGGCAGGCAAAGGTCAACCCGTCCTATCATGTCCCTGCTGGACGCGGGGCGAGAACGGGTAATAAACAACTTATGCACCATGCTTGGACCGTCGTCGGGAGCTTGCTGGGCGGGCTGGCGCTCGGCCTGGCCGGCTGCGTCGGCGCCGGGCCGCAGGACGGGGAGATCCGCCAGGTCTACGTGCAGGAGGCCTCGGGCGCGGCCGCCCACGGCCTGCCGGCCTACGACGCCGTCATCCACGACACCGCCGTGCGGGTCCTGACCGCCCGCGGGTACGTCGCCGCCCCGGAATCCGCCGCGGCCGACGCCTGGCTGCGGCCGGCGTGGGACTTCCGGTCGCCGGCGACCGGGGCGGACGGAGCGAAGGTCTCGCTGCGCCTGACCTTGGAACGCAAGGACGGCCTCGTGCTGCGGACCTTCACGATCATCGAAGCGGTCCCCGCCCACTTCCTGAGTCCGGAGCGAGTCGCCGATGAGGTCCGCGGGCGGCTTGGGACGATCAACCGCGGGCCGACAGCCGCGCCTTGATGTCGGCGACGAGCCGCTGCGTCTCGGGCATCGCCACGCCGGCCGTCAGGCCGCGCCGCAAGGGTTCGCCCCAGATGCCTTCGACTTCGACGTCCCGCCCTTCCTGGAAATCGATCAGGCTCGACGGACGGTAAGGCCCCATGCCCACCGTGACCACGAACTGGCGCTTGATATGCGCGTCGTCGAAGCCGTGGCCGCGGGCGACGGCCGCCGCCTGGACCTCCTTCATCAGCCGATAGGCGCGGTCGTTCAGCGTCGGGTCGGCGAGGATACGGTCGGTCGTGACGCCGCCGCCGGCGATGGCGAGCCCGTTGAACGGGATGTTCCAGCAGAGCTTCTTCCAGAGCACGGCCTCGAGCGAAGCCTCGGCGCGGCAGTCCACGCCCGCGGCGGCGAAGGCCGCGACGCACGTCGCGACGGCCGGGTTGGCTGGTCCCGCCGCCGCGGCCATCCGGACGTACCCCGCGAGCGTTGTCCCGATGACGGCCGGAGCCAGCCGGTTGATGCACACGAAGCACAGGCCCGCCACGATGCGGTCGGCGGGCAGCAGGCGCGCGAGGGCTTCGACGTTGCCCATGCCGTTCTGCAGCGTCACGACGACGGTCGCCGGACCCAGCAGCGGACCGAGCAGTTCCGGCAAGGCGGCGTTGGACGTCGACTTCAGCGTCACCACGACGAGGTCGCACGCGCCGATCGCGGCGGCGTCCGGCGTGGCGGAAGCGACGCGGACGACGCGCTGCGTGCCTTCATGCCGCAAGGTCAGCCCGTCCCGGACGATGGTCGCGTGGTCGCTCCGCGCGAGGCAATGGACCTGATGGCCGGCCTCGGCCAGCAGGCCGGCGTACCACCCGCCGAGGGCTCCGGTGCCGACGACGGCGATCCTCATGCGCGGCCGAGGGGACGACGGACGGAAGTGTGCCGGGCTTCGGCCAGCTTCGCCGGGTGATCGAGGGTGAAGTGCAGGCCGCGGCTCTCCCGGCGCTGCAGGGCGCAGTCGATGATCAGCTCCGCGACCTGGATGAGGTTGCGCAGTTCGAGCAGGCGAGGTTCGACGCGGAAATTCCAGTAGTACTCGCGCACCTCGTCGGACAAGGTCCCGATGCGCGTCCGGGCGCGTTGCAGGCGCTTCGTCGAGCGGACGATGCCGACGTAGTCCCACATCGTGCGGCGGAGCTCGTCCCAGTTGTGCGTCAGCACCACGCGTTCGTCGGGGTCGCCGGCCGAACCATCGATCCAGGCGGGCAGGGCGTCGGCCGGCGGCGTGGTCCGGAGGATCTCCTCATGGGCCGCGGCCGCGCCGTCGTGGGCCAGCACCACGGCCTCGAGCAGCGAGTTGGAGGCCAGCCGGTTGGCGCCGTGGAGACCCGTGCAGGCGACTTCGCCGACGGCGAAGAGTCCGGCGAGGGTGGTCTGGCCTCGGAGGTCGGTGGCGACGCCGCCGCAGAGGTAATGGGCCGCGGGCACCACGGGCACGGGCTCGGTGGCCAGGTCGAAGCCGGCCTTCCGGCAGGTCTCGTAGATGTGCGGGAAGCGCTCCGGCAGATGGCCTTGGGCGACCTGGGTCGCGTCGAGCAGCACGTGGGGCGCGCCGTCCTTCTTCATCACCGAGTCGATCGCCCGGGCGACGATGTCGCGGGGAGCGAGGTCGCCGAGGGGATGGAAATCCTTCATGAAAGCCCGGCGGTTCAGGTCGCGGAGGATCGCGCCTTCGCCGCGCACGGCCTCCGAGATGAGGGCGCGGCCGCCGTCGGGCGCCTTCAGGGCCGTCGGATGGAACTGCACCATCTCCATGTCGCGGACCTCGGCGCCCGCGCGGTAGGCCATCGCGATGCCGTCGCCGGTGGCGATGTCCGGATTGGTCGTGAACTGGTAGACCTGGCCGGTGCCGCCCGTCGCCAGGACCACCGTGGCGGCGGAGAGGGTCTCGACCCGGCCGGCCCGGGTGTTGAGCACATGCAGGCCGAGCACGCGGTCTTCGGCGGCGCCCAGCGGGCATCGTCCCAGCTTGGCGCGGGTGATCAGGTCGATGGCGAGATGGTGTTCCAGCATCCTCACCTTGGGAGAGCGGGCGATGGCGCGGAGGAGGGCCGACTCGATGGCCCGGCCGGTCATGTCACGGGCGTGGAGGATGCGCCGCCGGGAGTGGCCGCCCTCGCGGCCGAGGTCGGGCCGGCCGTCGGCGCCGTTCTCGAACTGCACGCCCCAGGCGATGAGCTCCGCGACGCGGGCCGGGCCGGCTTCGATGATGTGCCGCACCGCCGCGAGGTCGCAGAGGCCGTCGCCGGCGGTGAGCGTGTCCTGGACGTGGCTGGCGAAATCGTCGGTCTGGTCCGTCACGCAGGCGATGCCGCCTTGCGCCCAGTTGGTGTTCGACTCGGAACTGGTCTTCTTGGTCACGATGGCGACGGCGTGCCCGCGTTCGGCCAGATTGAGCGCGAAACTCAGCCCGCCGATGCCGCTGCCGACGATGATTGCCTCGAAATGAGTCGCCATGGACGGTCAAACCTACGCCTCGGGTGGGGGTGAACAAGCGGATTTGACTGCCCATGGGCGGGTCGGTAGGGCTGTCCCGTGGAATTATTCGTCATATTGGCCTGCTGGGCGACCATCGGTGTTTTCGAGCTCTCGGAAATGGCGCTGGTCTCGTCCAACCGCCGGCGCCTGACCCGCTTGGCGGAGGACGGCAGCAAGGGGGCCAAGGCCGCCTTGGAACTGCTGGCGAACCCCTCCAAGTTCCTGTCGACCGTCCAGGTCGGCCTGACCTTCGGCAGCATCATCGCCGCCACCTTCGGGGGCGCCCCGCTCGCCGCCGCCTTGGAGCCGTACCTCCAGGCCAGCTCCGTCGCCTGGCTGCACGACAACGCCGCGAACCTCTCCCGGATGGGCGTCTCTTTCGTCATCGGCTCCCTCACGATCGTCTGCGCGGAGATCGTGCCGAAGCGCCTGGGCTTGTCCGATCCCGAGGGCCTCGCGGTCCTGCTTTCCCGGCCGATGATCCTGGTGTCCTGGCTGGCCTCGCCGCTGGTGAGCACCCTGGGCTTCTTCGCCGACATCATCCTGCGCCTGCTCGGCCGCAAGCGCGCCCCGGAGGACACGATGTCGGAGGATGAGCTCCGCATGATGGTCGACCAAGGCATGGCCTCGGGCGTACTGCATGCGGCGGAGCACCGCATGGTCCACGGCGCCTTGTCGCTCGACCTCATCACCGCCGAGCGTCTGATGACGCCCAGCAACCGCGTCGTCTGGCTCAATCTGGACGACTCGGACGAGGTCAACTGGCGCAAGGTGGTCGCCTCCGGGCATACCTGGTTCCCGGTCTTCCGGGGTTCGCCCGACCGGCCGCTCGGCGTGGTCTCCGTCAAGCGCCTCTGGGCCAACCTTTCCCTGGCCGGCACCGCCTCCATCAAGGATCTCCTGACCGAACCCCCGACCGTGCCGCCGCAGGCCACCGGCACGCAGCTGCTCGAGAAGTTCCGCAAGGACAAGATCCACATCGCGCTCGTCACCGACGAGTTCGGCCGCGTCCGCGGCGTGGTCTCCCTGAACGACGTGCTCGAGTCGGTCGTCGGCGAGCTGCCCAACGAAGGTTCGCCGGTCGCGCAGCCGAAGCCGATCCGCCGCCGCGAGGACGGCAGCTGGGTCGTCGACGCGATCGTCACCCTCGACGATTTCCGCGAGGCCACCGGCATCATCGGCCGTTTCCCGGGCGAAGGGACCGGCCGCTTCACGGCGCTCTCCGGCTTCGTCATGCGTTCGCTCGGCCGCATCCCGAACGAGGGCGACCGCGTCGAGGCCCTCGGTCACATCTTCGAGGTCGTCGACATGGACGGCCATCGCCTGGACAAGATCCTGGTGATGCCGAAGGCGGTCCCGCCGGCGGGAGCCTAGAGCCGGACCGGGAGACCCGCGGCCCGTAGGTGCTCCTTGGCCTGACGGACGGTGTAGGTGCCGAAGTGGAAGATGCTCGCGGCGAGCACCGCGCTGGCGCCGCCTCGCCGCAGGACGTCGGCCATGTGGTCGAGGTTGCCCGCGCCGCCCGAGGCGATGACGGGCACTTCCACGGCGGAGGAGACGGCGTGGTTCAGCGGGATGTCGTAGCCGGCGGCGGTGCCGTCGCGATCCATGCTGGTGAGGAGGATCTCCCCGGCCCCGAGGGCGTGGGCCTGTCTCGCCCAGGCGACGGCGTCGAGTCCGGTCGGATGACGGCCGCCGTGCGTGAAGACCTCCCACTTGCCGGGGCCGACGTTCTTGGCGTCGATCGCGACGACGATGCACTGGCTGCCGAACTTGCGGGCGGCTTCCTTGACCAGGGCGGGATCCTTGATGGCCGAGGTGTTGAGCGAGACCTTGTCGGCGCCGGCGTTGAGCATCGTCCGGATGTCTTCCACGGAGCGGAGGCCGCCGCCGACGGTGAGCGGCATGAAGACCTGGTCGGCGGTGCGTTCGACCACGTCCACCATCGTCCGGCGCTCGTCGCTCGAGGCGGTGATGTCGAGGAAGACGAGTTCGTCCGCGCCTTGCTTCTCGTAGGCCGCGGCCACGGCGACGGGGTCGCCGGCGTCGCGCAGCTCCTCGAACTTCACGCCCTTGACCACGCGGCCGCCATGGACGTCGAGACAGGGGATGATGCGGACGGAGAGCATGGAAGCCAGAGGGGTAGGGCGAACCCGTCCGGAGGTTAAGCCTAAACTACTCCAGGACGACCGTCACGGGCCCGTCGTTGACCAGTTCGACGCGCATGTCGGCGCCGAAGACGCCCGTCGGCACGGGCCGACCGAGGTGGGTGCTCAGCTCGGCGACGAATAGGTCGAACAGCGGCCGCGCGACCTCCGGCCGGGCGGCGCCGTTGAACGACGGACGGTTGCCCTTGGAGAAATCCGCCAGGAGGGTGAACTGGCTGACCGCCAGCGCTTCGGCGCCTGCGTCGCGCAGGTTGACGCCCAGCTTGCCTTGGCCGTCCGGCATCAGGCGGACCTTCGCCACGTCCGCCGCGAGGCGGCGCACGGTCGTCTCGTCGTCCCCGGCAGCCAGGCCGACGAGCAGGAGATAGCCGGGGCCGATCGCTCCGCGGACGACGCCGTCGACGCTGACGGCCGCGCGCAGGACACGTTGCAGGACGACCTTCATCCTCAGATCAGGGCCTCGAGTATCGTCCGCAGCTTCATCTCCGTCTCGGTCGCCTCGGCGCCCGGGTCGGAACCGGCGACGATGCCGGCGCCCGCGAAGGCGCGCGCGGAGGCGCCTTTCAGGCGGGCGCAGCGGAGCGCGACGAAGAGCTTGCCGGACTGCCCGTCCGCGCGGACCCAACCGACCGCGCCGGTGTAGAGTCCGCGTTGGTGGGGTTCGAAGCCGGGGATGAAGGGCAGCGCGAGGGCGCGGGGCTTGCCGCCGACGGCCGGAGTCGGGTGGAGCTCGCCGGCCACCTCGAGGAAGCGCCGGTCGGCGGGCATGGTGCCTTCGATCGGCGTCCGGAGGTGCATGACGTTGCCGAGGCGGAGGAGTTCGGCGTGGCGCGACGTCGCGGCGAGGACGCCGACCATGCGCAGCCGGCGGAGGATGGAGGCCGTGACCGCGGTGTGCTCGCGGCGGTCCTTGTCGCTCGTAAGCAAGGCTTCGGCGAGGGAGGCGTCCTCGGACGCCGATTCGCCGCGCCGGGTCGTGCCGGCCACGGATTCGGAACGGACGGCGCCGTCGAACAGGGAGAGCAACGTCTCGGGCGTGGCGCCGACGAGGCAGCCTTCGTCCTCGTCGACGAGGAAGGTGTGGCACTGCGGGTTGCCGCGGCGCAGGCGATGCAGCGTGGCGTAGGCGCTGAAGGGTTCGTTGCGACGCCAGTCGAAGGCGCGCGACAGGACGATCTTCTCGAAGGAGCCCTCCTTTATGAGTTCGGTCGCGCGCAGGACGGCCGACGGGAACCAGGCGCCCCCGACTTCCGACAGCACCGTGGGGACGGGCGCGCGCGGGGATGGCGGCGTGGAGCGGTAGCTGAAGCGCCGGAAGCCGTCGGCGCGCACGGCCAGCCGGGCCGCGCAGCCGGGGCCCGCGGGCTCGACGAGCGTGACCGTGGTCACGCCGTCCTCGCTGACGACCTGCCAGCCCGGCAGGAACAGCCGGGCTTCGGCGCCTTCGAGCTCCGTCCCGGGGTAGAAGGGGAAGGTGGCGATGATCCGCGGACGCGCTCCCACGCAGGTCAGCTGGGCGTCGGTGGCCTTCAGCCAATCGTCGGCGTCGGCGAAACGACGCTCTCCCCGGCCGCGCCACTGACGGACCGGAGCGCCGGCGGCATGGGCGCGACGGCGCGAGGGGTTCTCGAAGTAACCCCGCGGGGCCGGCTCATCGAGCGTCTCCAGCACCGCCAAGGGGTCGAGCTCAGGGACCACGAACTCGTAGGAGATGAGACCCGTTCCGGCGGCTTGCGTCTCGGCCTTGGCCAGCAGGTCGGCCTCATCGAGTAGCTTCACGGGTTCCATGTCCGTAAGGTTAGTCTATCCTCCGCCGATGTCCAATCAGGCGGGCGGAGTTACCTTGGGTAGTTCGACCGGCGGGAAAAGGATGCATTTTTCGGCTACTTTCGAGCCCGTGCAGACCGCGGACCAGCTCAGCTGGCCGGCGAAGGTCGTGGCCGCCGGCCGCCCGATGTTCGTGAGCAGTTTCTCGCAGGTCGCCGGCATCACCGGGGTGAGCAAGGTGCCGACGAGGCGCAGGCCTTCCGCGACGTGCGCGAGGCAGGAGTCGAGCCGGGCGCGGTCGGCGGAGTCGGCCGACTTGGCCAGCTTCCACGGCGCGCGCGCCTCGATGTAGGCGTTCATGGCGCTGACGAAGACCCAGAGCGCCTCGAGCGCGTGGCTCACCTGGTATGCGGCGAAGGCCTCCGCGTACTTCTGCGCGCTCTCGTCCCAGAGGCGGCGGAGGTTCTGCTCGAGCTCCTCGTCGGCGGCCGCGGCCGGGATCGCGCCGGCGTAATTACGTCCCACCATGTTGAGCAGGCGGTTGACGAGGTTGCCGAGGTTGTTGCCGAGGTCGGCCTTGTAGCGGTTCTCGAAGGTCAGCGTCGAGAAGTCGGCGTCCTGTCCGACGACCATCTCGCGGCAGAGGTAGAAGCGGAAGGCGTCGGCCCCGTGCGAGGCGACGAACCCGAGGGTGTCGGCGGCGTTGCCGGCGGACTTCGAGGCCTTCTGGTTGTTGACCGTCCACCAGCCGTGGACGAGCAGCTGACGGGGCGGCTCGAGGCCGAGGGCCTTGAGCATGCAGGGCCAGTAGACCGCGTGCGGCGGCGAGAGGATGTCCTTGCCGATGACGTGGACGTCGGCGGGCCACAGGCCTTTGTCCGCGACGGCGGAGTAATAATTGGTGAGGGCGTCGAACCAGACGTAGGTCACGAAGGCCGGGTCGAACGGCAGCTCGATGCCCCAGGTGAGGCGGGTCTTCGGGCGCGAGATGCACAGGTCGTTCATCGGCTCCTTCAGGAACTCGAGGACCTGGTTCTGGCGGAAGCGGGGCGTGATGAAGTCAGGGTGCGCCCGGAGGTGCTCGATCAGCCACGGCTGGAACCGGGTGAGCTTGAAGTAGTAGTTCTCCTCGGTGGTCTGGGTGACCTCGCCGTAGATCTCGGGCCACGAGCCGTCCGGGGCCCGGTCCTTGTCCGTGAGGAACTGTTCCTGGCGCGTCGAATACCAGTCGGTCTTCTGGCCCTTGTAGATCAGGCCTTGGTCGAAGAGCTGCTGCAGGAAGCGCTGGACGACCTTCTTGTGGCGGGGTTCGGTCGTGCGGATGTAGTCGTCGTGCGAGATGCCGAGGTCGCCCAGCATCCCCTGGAAGACGGCGGCGATCTCGTCGACGAGCGCCTGGGGTTCGACGCCGCGCTTGAGCGCGGTCTGCTGGACCTTCTGGCCATGCTCGTCGAGTCCGGTCAGGAAGTGCACCTGGCGCCCGCTCATGCGCATGTGCCGGGAGATCACGTCGGAGAGGACCTTCTCGTAGGCATGACCGAGGTGCGGCGAGCCGTTGGCGTAGTCGATGGCCGTGGTGATGTAGAACGGACTGGGCATGAAGGGATACCCTAGGGACTTAGGGCAGGGGGAGGGGGCAGGACAACCCCGAAGGCTGCCGTGGCGGGGAAACCGCCCTCAGACCGCGTCGCCGGCCCGGACGATGTGGGGCTGGTAGGCGATCTCGAAGGCGTAGGCCATGCCTGCGCGCAGGGGCATCGACTTGTCGCGCTGCAAGGTCTGGTAGAAGTGGACCTTGCCCCAGCAGGTGCGGTGCTTGGGGTTGTCGCTGACGACCTTGGTCTCGGCCCAGGCGGCGTGGAAGTCGTCCTTGAGGACCTCGCAGCGATGCGATTCGGCGCCGAGCACGAGGGCGTTGCCCGGGGTCATGCGCGAGTGCGTCGTGGCGATCGGGAGCACCAGGCGGAAGTCCTCGAGCACGACGGCCGCCTTGGCGGTGAGCGTGAAGCGTCCCACGATGCGGCCGCCGTTGAACTCCCAGTCGACCTTGAGCGAGGCGACGTTGGCGGAGAGCTTCTCGTCGCGGTCGATGAGGTCGGGCTGTTCGTAGCGGAAGTGGTAGGTGCCGGCCTTTGTGCCCATGGCCACCTGGGCGTTCTTGCCGTAGAAGGAAGGCGTGAAGACCTTGCCGCCGATGGTGAACTCCGGGATGAACGGGGTGGTCGTCTGGTTCGCCGGCCAGTCGAAGACGCCCGGCATGTGCGGGAAGGCCAGGGAGTCGGAGAAACGATGCGAGCCGGCGGAGACCAGCGGCAGGATCACGTGCAGGCCCGAGGCGGGGTCCTGGTAGGAGAGCAGGCCCTGCTCCTTGCGCGGGGACTTGTCGAAGGAGAAGAACCGGCAGACCGGCAGGCGGCTGGCCGGCTTCACGACGTCCATCGAACCGCCGATGGTCTTGGCGAGCCGCGACCACTGCGAGAGGTAACGGGCGGCGTCGAAGTTCGCCATGCGGGTCGTGTGGCCCGGGATGGTGTCGCGTTCGCCGTCGCGGATGACGATGACGCCGTGCTCGGCGTCGAAGAAGGTCGTGAAGAAATGGGCGTAGAGGCGGCGGACGAGGTCGCGCGCGAGCGGTTCCTTGTCGACGGGGACCCACCGGTCGCGCAGGGCCTGCAGGAGCAGGGTGATGCAATGCATCTGGCCGTAGGCGCCGATGCCGCGGCCGTAGCTCCAGCCGAGGCCGTCCTCGCGCACGGTGTCCATGATGACGCGCAGGTACTTCTCGGCCAGGCCGCGCAGCTTGGGCAGCTTGGCGTCGCGCACCTGGATGTTGGCGTGGAGCTGGAGCGACTGGCGGATGAAGATCAGGGAGACGACGCCGTAGAGGTCGAAAGCTCCGCCGAAGTGGTCGGGGTTCGCGGCCTTGGAGGCCTCGTCATGGAAGCCGCCGGTGGAAGCCGCGGCGATGCGCTCCATGAAGCGGTCGACGAGCGGCCCGGTCTCGTCCTTCTTGGTCAGGCCGAAGGAGAAGCGGCAGACGGCCTTGGCGATGTCAAAGGCCTGCACGTGGTCGTGGTGGTCGTGCTCCACGGCGAGGCGTTCGTCGATCAGGGCGCGCGTGGCCTCGTCGAGGAGCTCCCAGACGGGGTTGCGTTCGCGGGTCGGGCCGAAGGCGAGGAGGCCGAGGCAGGCGAAGGCCATGCCGTTGTCGGAGCCCTGGCTGATGCGGACCTGCGCGGTGATCGTCCGGGCGACGATCTCGGCGATGTTCTGACGGTCCAAGGTGAGCTCCCCGGTGGCCCGGAAGTACTCCCCGAAGGCCAGGGCGGCGTGGCCGGGTTCGTCGGCGCGGGAGACCTCGCCCTCGACGGGCACGACAGTGCCGTCGGGAGCAAGGGAATTGAAGTTGAGTTTGAGGAGGGCCTTGGTCTGGTCCAGGCTCTGGCTCGCGAAATTCTGCATGCGAAAGGTTGGGATTGGGGCAGGGTACCCCCCCAGTCAATGCCTCTTCGTAAAAAATTCGTTATTTCGGCCCCGCTTACCCCGTCCATAAGCCGGGCGCCGGCACGCCATCAGGCCTCGAACACGACTTCGACCTCACCGTCCCCGAGGCGTGCCAGGAGGTCGCCATGGGCCTTCAGCGGCCACCAGCGGTAGAGATGGATGTCGATGGGCTTCCAGAGCCCGACCCAGCCGCAGATGGTCAGGCCTTCCCGGACGATGTCCGTCCAGCCGCCTGCCGGGATCAGGCCCCGGAGGACGAGGGTCGCGGCGAGGAACAGGGCCCCGATGGCCAAGGAGGTCCGGCCTTCCCGGAAGAGGTCGCGCAGTTCCCGACGAGCCATGCGCGCCCGGTACGCGAAGTAATGCCGGACGGATTCGCGCACTTGTCCCGCGGTGTGTTCGTCCGCCGGCTGCCGGAGGACGACGCGGAGCCGCAGCACGGCGTCGTGCTCGTGCTCCCGGGCCCAGCTGAGGATGAATTCCTCGGCGTCATGGTCCAGGTCGCGTTCGTGGAACGGCGACGGGTCCATGGTGTTGAAGAGCTGGCCGACGTGGCCGAGCCGCAGCTCGATCAGGCCGGAGGCGCCGGGGTTCTCGGTCATAAGGGCAGCGGTCCGCCCAGGGCGGACTGGAAGAAGCGGGCGCGCTTCTCGCGCATGTCGTTCGACTCGCCCGCGCCGTGGTTCGCCCCGGGCACGACGTGGAACTCGATCTGGTCCTTCTTGCCGGCCTTGAGCAGGGCGTCGCGGAAATCGTAGCTGCACTTCACGTCGACGTTGGTGTCGGCTTCGCCGACCGAGAGGAACAGCCGGCCGCGCAGGTCGGCCGCGTAACGGGCGCAGGAATTCTCCTCGTACCAAGGGCCGACGGGCCAGCCGAGCCATTGCTCGTTCCACCAAAGTTTGTCGACCCGGTTGTCGTAGCAGCCGCAGTCGGCCGCCCCGGCTTTGTAGAAGCCGCCGTGCAGCAGGAGGGCGTGCGCGGTGTTCTGGCCGCCGGCGGAACCGCCGAAGATGCCCACGCGGTCGAGATCCATGTTCGGCTCGGTCTTGGCCAAGGCCCGCATCCAGGCGATGCGGTCGGGGAAGCCGCCGTCCTTGAGGTTGCGCCAGCTCTGCTGATGGAACTCCTTGCCGCGATGGTTCGTCCCGCGCCCGTCGAGCTGCACGACGTAGAAGCCGAGCATCGACAGTTCCCGGTGGTTGCGGTGCCACCAGTTGAAGATGCGGGGCGCGAAGGATCCATGCGGGCCGGCGTAGATGTTCTCGATGACGGGATATTTCTTCTTCGGATCGAACGGGTGGGGGCGCGTCACCACGCCCCAGACGTCGAACTTGCCATCGCGGTCCTTGGCGACGAAAGGCCTGCTCGGCTGCCAGCCCGCCTTCTTGAGTTCGGCGTCGTCCGTCGTTCCGAGCAGGGCGAGCTGCCGGCCGTCGGCCGCGCTCCGCAGGGTGAACACGGGCGGACGATCCACGCGGGAAGCGGTGTCGATCAACGTGCGGCGCCCGGGCGAGAAGAGGACCTCGTGATGCGCGTCGCCGGGCGTCAGGTCCACGACGCCTTCCCCTTTCGCGCCCGCCTTGCAGACGTGATGGTGGTACGGATTCTCGCCGGCGACGCGGCCGACGGCGATGAAGAGGAGCTGGCCGTGCGCGCGGTCAAGGTGGAGCACCTGCTTCATGACCCAGTTGCCGGCGGTGACGGGGCGCAGCACGCCCCCGGTCCGAAGGTCGACGGCATACAGATGGTTCCAGCCGGTGCGCTCGGAAGCCCAGATGGTCAGGTCGTCCGTCAGGTCATGCCGGTAGCGGGCGTTGAAGGTGTAGACGAACTTGGCGTCTTCTTCGGCCAGCAGTTTCCTCCAGACTCCGGTGGTCACGTCATACGCCACGATGCCGTGGCCGGTGAAGCCGCGCCGGACATATTCGGTGCGCAGGGTCTTGCCGTCGGCCGACCAATCGAGCCGGTCGGTGGAGTAGGTCTTGCCGGTGAGGTCGGCCGGGCAGCCGGAGGCGCCTTTGCCGTCCGCCCGGAAGACCCAGGCTTCACGTTCAGTCCGTGGGTCGCCGGGCTTTTCATAACTGATCTCCCGGGTGACGCCTTTGACCGAATCGACGACCTTGTATTGGCGGACGGGCTGCGTCATCTCCCGCCAGGCCGCGAAATGCTTCCCGTCCGGCGACCAGGAGACCGGCCCGGTGAAGGCATGTTTCGACCCGGCGACCCGAAGGATCAGCTTGCGCGCCGGCTGACCGTCTCCGGCCGACAGGAAGATATCCCCGTCCCGGATTTCGACGACCTGCGGACCAAAAGGGGAGCGATCGCCCTCCTTGCCGGCGTTGAGCATGCGGCTTCCGCCGTCGAGCCTGGGGACGTTCTGGTCGGTCGTGCCGCCTGCCGCGAGGACAAGCTTGCCATCCAAGCCCAGCCACCAGGCTTCCTTGTCACCTTCCAGTCGGAGGCGTCCGTCATCGGCTGGGATGACGCGCCTGAAGGGCCAGTTACGAGGGTCGGTCGTGATCCCGCTCAGGTCGGCGAAGGCTTTCCGCAGGGCGTCGGGCGAGAACGCCGGACGGATCGCGCCGGACTGGCAGTCCACGAGCCGCCACTCCATGCCGGCCTTGCCAAGCCATCCGTAGGCCAGCGTGCGCTCGTCGGGAGACCATCGCGGCGCCTCCACCTTGGCGCGCGGCGACTTCCAATACCAGGCGTCATACTGTTTCTGCCAGTCGGCGAGGAACGCATCCTGCGCGTCGGCGATAAGGGGGATCAGCAGCAGCAGGCGAAGCAGCATGCGTCAGATGATGACGGCGGACCGCCCTCGGACTCAACTCCGCATCCGCTATTTCTGAGGCTTGGACGGCTTGGATTTCGAGGCTTTGGGCTTCAGTCCGGAAAGATAGGCGACGACGTCCCTGATCTCCGCCGGCGTCAGGATGCCGAGCATCGGGGGCATGACGGAGACCGGCGGGGTGCGGGACGCGACCGAGCTCACCGGGAGCTTCAGGACCTTGCCATCGGACGTCCTGACTTCCAACCCCTTGGCGCTCTCCTTGAGGACGCTGCCGGCCAAGGCGGACCCGTCCTTGAGGACGATGGTCTCGACCCCGAAACCAGGGACGATCTTGGCCGAGGGTTCGACCAGAGACTCGGCGATTTCCGCCTTCGTGCGTTGGGAACCGACGAGCCGGAGGATCGGGCCGACTTCGCTGCCTTCTTCCGAGTCGATGCGGTGGCAGGCGGTGCAGTTCGCGGCCAGGTGTCCGTTGGCC
>VHCL01000027.1 GCA_016871725.1 Verrucomicrobiota bacterium
CGACGACCGGACCTTACTACGTGAAGCCGGAGGACTTCCGGCGCGAGAAATCCCTCACGCTCACCCGCGTGACCGACTGGTGGGGCGACCGGCGTAAGTATTACCGGCACCGCTACAACCCCGACGCCATCCAGTACGGCGTCATCCGCGACCTCGACAGCGCCTATTCGTCGATGCTCGCCGGCGAGATCGACTTCATGCCGATCATGATGCCGCGCTATTGGTACGGCACCAACGAGAAGCGGGCCTATCAGGACGGCTACCTCACCAAGGCCCAGTTCTTCAACGACATCCCCCGGCCGCCCTACGGGCTCTACGTCAACACCCAGCGGCCGTTGCTCGCCGACGTCGACGTGCGCATCGGCCTGCAGCACGCCACCGACTTCCAGCGCGTCATCGACGGCTTCTACCGCGGCGACTACGACCGCCTGCAGCAGTTCAGCGAAGGCCTGGGCAAGTTCACCGACCCCGGCATCCGCGCCCGCCGCTATTCGCCGGAACTCGCCCGCGCCGCCTTCGCGAAGGCCGGCTTCACCACGGAAGGGGCCGACGGCATCCTGCGCGACGCCGCCGGCGCGCGTCTCTCCTTCCGGCTCACGTTCGATACGTCCGACCGGCGCAAATACCTCGCGACGCTCGTGGAGTCGGCCCGCCGCTGCGGCGTCGAGCTCCGCCCCGAGACGCTCGAGCACACGACGATGTACCGCAAGGTCATGGAGAAGAACCATGACATCGTCTTCTGGGCCTGGTCCGTCTCGAGCCGGATCCCCCAGCTCTGGGAATCGCACCACTCCGAGAACGCCGTGGAAATCCTGGCCGGCGGCCGCAAGGTGCCGAAACGCCAGACGAACAACATCACCGGCGTCGACGACCCCGAACTCTCGAAGCTGATCGACCGGTTCCGCGACGCCACCGAGGAGGACGAGATGGTGCGGCTCTCCTTCGCCATGCAGCGACGCATCCACGACCTCGCCGACTTCATCCCCGGGTTCAAGGTGCCGGGCTACCGCATCGCCCATTGGAACTGGGTCAAGTTCCCCGCGGGCTTCGACGTGCGCGCCGCCGAGGACCCCGGCCAGTACGGACTGCTCTGGCTCGACCCGGCCCAGCGCGAGGCCGACCTCAAGGACTTCCGGGACGGGAAGAAGCGTGGCGCGCCCAAGACCACGATCGAAGACCGTTGGCGGACCGAATGACCGCCGTTCTTCCTTCCCCTCCCTCCGCCCCCGACCTAACCTCCGCCCCATGTCCGCCGAGCCTCTCCTGAAAGTCCAGGACCTCAGCGTCACCTTCCGCAACGGTGACCGCGAGACCGTCGTCGCCCAAGGCGTGAGCTACGAACTCGCCGCCGGCGAGGTGCTGGCGGTCGTCGGCGAATCGGGCTCCGGCAAGTCCGTCACCGCCCTGGCGCTCACGCGTCTCCTGCCCCCCGCCCCCGGCTGCGCGCTCGGCGGCTCCGTCCGGCTGCAAGGCGTCGAGCTCCTCGGACTGCCCGAAGACCGCCTGGCCAAAGTCCGGGGCGGCGCCATCGCCTACATCTTCCAGGAACCCGGCAGCTCCCTGAACCCCGTCTACACGATCGGGTTCCAGATCGGCGAGGCCATCGCGCTGCACCGGCCGGAGACCAAGGACGTCCGCGCCGAGGTCGTCCGCGCGCTCGCGGAAGTCCACATCAACGAGCCGGCCCGCGTGGCGGACCAATACCCGCACGAGCTCTCCGGCGGCATGCAGCAACGCGCGATGATCGCCATGGCCCTGGCCTGCGACCCGAAGATCCTCGTCGCCGACGAGCCGACCACCGCGCTCGACGTCACCATCCAGAAGGAGATCATGGACCTCCTCGCCCGCCTGCGCCGCGAGCGCGGCATGAGCATCATCCTGATCACGCACAACTTCGGCATCGTCGCGAATTTCGCCGACAAGGTGCAGGTGATGTGGAAAGGCCGCATCGTCGAGAGCGGTCCCGTCGCCCGGGTCATGCGCGAGCAGACCCACCCCTACACCAAGGCGCTGATCGCCTGCATCCCGCGGCTCGGCCAGCGCCGCCGACGCCTCACCACCCTTTCCGAGGAACTCAAGGTCTCCCGATGAGCGACCCCCTGCTCGAAATCAAAGGACTCTCCGTCCACTACCCCGGCCGGGCCGCCTGGTTCTTCCAGAAGGCCGCCCCGAAGAAGGCCGTGGACGACATCTCGTTCGTCGTCCCGAAAGGCAAGACGGTCGGCCTCGTCGGCGAATCCGGCTCCGGCAAGACCACGACCGGCCGCGCCATCGTGAAGCTCGCGCCGCTCACCGCGGGGAGCATCCGTTACCAGGGCCAGGACATCGGCGCGCTGTCGAACGCCGCCTTCCTCCCGTGGCGCAAGAAGATCCAGATGATCTTCCAGGACCCGTACAACTCGCTCAACCCGCGGGCCGACATCCTCAGCATCCTCTCCGAGCCGCTCGAGATCCATTTCCCCGCGATGAGCCGCGCCGACCGCGAGGCCCGCTGCGCCGAGCTCCTGCGCAGCGTCCAGCTGCCCGCCGAACACCTCCGCCGCCATCCGCACGAGTTCTCCGGCGGCCAGCGCCAGCGCATCGGCATCGCCCGCGCCCTCGCCGTCCAGCCCGAACTGATCATCTGCGACGAGCCCGTCTCGGCCCTCGACGTCTCCGTCCAGGCCGAGGTCGTGAACCTGCTCCAGGACCTGCAGGAGCAGTTCGGCCTCACCTACCTCTTCATCGCCCACGACCTCGCCGTCGTCGAACACGTCAGCGACCACATCCTCGTGATGTCCCGAGGCCGGATCGTCGAGCAAGGCACGCCCGCCCAGATCCTCGGCGACCCGCAGGAAGCCTATACGAAGACCCTGCTGGCCGCGGTGCCCCGGTTCTGATGTCCGCGGACGCACAGGCCAAGCCGGCGGCGACGCTCGACGGCACGACGCGCGGGCTCGGCCTGCTCCTCGTCGGCATGGCCGCCTTCGCGACCTGGGACCAGTGGGCCATCTGGAGCACCAAGGACGACTACACGTTCGGCTACCTCGTGCCCTTCTTCTCGGCCTACGTGCTCTGGGACCGCTGGGACGAACTGCGCGCGCTGCTGACCGGCGGACGCGCGGACGTGGCCGCGCCGGCCGGGCGCGTCGCCCTGGTCTCCGCGCAGGTCCTCGCCTTCTTGGCCGTCGCGTGCTTCGGCCTCGGCGCGGCGGCCCGGGCCGTCTTCGGCACCGGCGTCGGCCCGACCCTCGCGATCGCCTTCGGCCTCGCCGGCGCGGCGCTCACGTTCGGCTACCTTTCCGTCCGCGGGCCGCAGGACGCCCCCGCGACCGCCGTCACCCGCTGGCGGGCCGTGGGCCTGCTCGTCTTCCCGGCGGGCGTGTGGCTGATCTCCGGCCCGTTCCTCTACCTGGTCGACAACCAGATCAAAGGCGCGCTGCTGACGAACGTCACCGAGATCGTCTCCGGCCTCCTCCGCGCGAGCGGCCACGTCATCCGCGTGAACGGCAACACCATCGTCTTTCCCAACGGCGACGCCGTCGGCGTGGCCGAAGCCTGCTCCGGCATCCGCTCCCTCTCCGCCTGCGTGTTCGCCGGCGCCTTCCTCGGCGCGGTCTTCCTCGACGGCGGCTTCCCCGGCGCCCTCCTGCGGCGCATGGCGCTGATCGCGCTGGCCGGCTTCACCGCCATCCTGCTCAACATCGGACGCAACGCCTTCCTCACCTTCCACGCCTTGGAGCACGGTTCGAGATCCCTCGACCGCGACCTCGCGGGGATCGAGCACGGCCAGCCCGGCTTCTCGGCCCTCGGCTCCGTGCACGACCTCGCCGGCAACGTCGCCATGGTCGGCGCGCTGGCGCTGCTCGTGGCGTTCGTCCCCCTCCTCAACCGGCTCGGCCGGACCCGCCTTCCCTCTTCCGAAGCATGAAGATCCTTTTCGTGACCCCTGAACTCGCGCCTTGGTCCAAGGCCGGCGGCCTCGGCGACGCCACCGCCGCGCTGGGCAAGGCCTTGGCCGCGCTCGGACATGAGGTGCGGGCGGTCACGCCGCTGTACGGCTCGGTCCCGGGACGCGAGCAGATGGGCACCCTCGTCGAATCGCTCAAGGTCGGCGTCGGCGGCGACCCCCGCCGGGCGGCCTGCCGCGTGCGGACGCTGCCGGTGTCGCCGGGCTTCGAAACATGGTTCATCGAGCACGAGGATTTCTACGGCGCCCGGGAGATCTACCCGGCGCGCGAGGACGCCGGCGAACGCGCGGCGTTCTTCGGCCGGGCCGGCCTGGACGCGTGCCTCGCGACCAGCTGGATCCCGGACGTCATCCATTGCCACGACTGGACGGCGGGCCTCGTGCCCGTCCTGCTCAACACCACGCTCAAGCCCACCGCCCTCGGCGGCGCCCGCTCGGTCCTCTCGATCCATAACCTCCAGCACCAAGGCCTCCAGCCGCGCCGGCTCATGGCCTACCTCGGCCTGCCGGAGTTCCTCTGGCACCCGCAGGAGCTCGAGTGCCTCGGCGGCGTGAATTTCCTCAAGGGCGGCATCCTGCACGCCGGCAAGGTCATCACCGTCAGCCCGACCTACGCCAAGGAGATCCTCACGCCGGCGTTCGGCTACGGGCTCGACGAAGTGGTGCGCCGCCGCGCGGGCGCCCTCACCGGCATCCTGAACGGCGTCGACCGCGACGAGTGGGATCCGGCGACCGACAAGCATATCGCCAAGGCGTTCTCCGCGGCGAAGCCGGCCGGCAAGGACGAATGCAAGACCGCGCTCCTGCGCGAGCTCGGCCTGCCGACCGACGACGACCTGCCCCTCGTCGGCGTGATCTCGCGCCTCTGGGACCAGAAGGGGCTCGACCTCGCCGCCGGCGTGCTGCCGCGCTTCCTCCGCGAGCAGAAGCTGCGCTTCGTGCTGCTCGGCAGCGGCGACGCCGCGCTCGAGAACGAGTATCGCCGGCTCGCGGCGGATTTCCCGCGCCACTGCGCCGTGCGCATCGGCTACGACAACGGCCTCTCGCATCGCATCGAAGCCGGTAGCGATTTCTTCCTCATGCCGAGCCGCTTCGAACCGTGCGGCCTCAACCAGATGTACTCGATGGCGTACGGCACGCTGCCGATCGTGCGCGCGACCGGCGGCCTCGCCGACACCGTCACCGGCTGGGACGGACGGGATCACGGCACCGGCATCGTCTTCGAACACGCCGATCAGGGCGGCATCGCCTGGGCGCTCGAACGGGCGCTCGCGCTGTACGCGCGGCCGCAGGCCTTCAAAGCGCTCCGCAAACAGGCGATGAAGCAGGATTTCAGCTGGGCGAAGGCCGCGGAAGCGCATCTGGCGGTCTATCGGTCGGCCTAAGGCTAGTTTCCGACAGCCCGTTTCGCTCAAAAAAGCACACGCTGCGGTCGAATTGCCGAAAAACGACCTGTTTCGGTCAATTTCCTGTGCCATTGGCCTGCCAAAAGGCTTTGGCACGGGGGATGCATCAGGGGTGGTGCCATGAAGCACATCACCGCCCTCACCCTCACCACCCTCCTCGCCGCGTCCGGTCTCGCCCAGACCGCCGCCGCCCCCGCTCCGGTCGCCTACGACCTCACGGCCGGCTACGACAGCGAGTACTACTACCGCGGCCTCTGGTTCTCCAACCAGAACGCCTGGTACAACATCGGCGCTTCCAAGAAGCTGTCCGACACGACCACGGTCAACGCCCTGGCCTACTACACCTCGAGCAACGATCGTCGCTCCTCCTACCAGGAGCTCGACCTCGGCGCCAACATCGCCTACGACGCCGGTTTCGCCACGCTGACCGCCGGTTACACGTACTTCTTCTTCTTCGACGGTTACGCCGGCAACGGTTTCGGCCAGACCTTCGCCCAGGAGTTCTACGTGAGCGCCGCCAAGGCGGTCGGTCCGGTGAACGTCACCGCGACCTACGCCTACGACCTCTACATCGACGCCTCCTACGGCGAGATCGGCGTGGACAAGACCTTCGCCCTGAGCGACTCGACCTCCCTGGTGCTCAAGGCGGTCGCCGGCTACAGCTTCGGCGGCTACTACACCGCGTTCGACGGCAACGGTTACAACATCGGCGGCGAAAGCGTCTGGACGCACGTGGGTCTCAACGCCTCCCTGCCGATCGCCCTCTCGAAGTCCGCGACCCTGACGCCTTACGTCGCCTACAACATCTCGGGCGCCGGTCGCACCGAAACCAACACCGCCAACACCGGTCTTGGTTCCGAAGACGACCAGCTGTTCTTCGGCGTCTCGCTCAAGGCCGTCTTCTAAGGACCCGGGCCGGGTGGTCTTCGGACCGCCCGGCCTTCCCTGGACCGAACCATTCCCCGGCCTGGAACCGTTTCAGCACCGGGAGATTGCAGCATAGCAAAAGGGGTGCTTTCCGAGAGGAAAGCACCCCTTCTTCTTTGTTAGGTTGAAAATCGCCGGAAGAAGGCAATGTTCCCGCTTCCATGCTCGAGTCCGCCCGCAAACCCGACTGGCTCCGCGCCAAGCTTCCCAGCGGTCCCGATTTCCTGGAGACCAAGAAGAACGTCGACGAGCACAAGCTCCACACGGTCTGCCAGTCCGCCCAGTGCCCCAACATGGGCGAATGCTGGTCCCGCGGCAGCGCCACGGTGATGATCCTCGGGAACGTCTGCACCCGCTCCTGCACCTTCTGCGCCGTCCTTTCCGGCCGCCCCAGCGAACTCGACCTCGGCGAACCGGCCCGCGTGGCCGAATCCATCGCCCTGATGAAGCTCAAGCACGTGGTCATCACCTCCGTGGCCCGCGACGACCTCAAGGACGGCGGCGCCGCCGTCTGGGCCGCGACCATCCGCGCGACCCGCCACCGCTGCCCGAACACGACCATCGAGGTCCTCCCGGCCGACTTCCGCGGCGAACAGGAGCACCTCGACACCCTGCTCGACGCCCGGCCCGACATCCTCAACCACAACCTCGAGACGGTCGAACGCCTCCAGCGCCCGGTCCGCAAGACCGCCCGCTACGACCGCTCCTTCTGGGTGCTCAAGCACGCCAAGTCCCGCGACTTCATCACCAAGACCGGCATCATGCTCGGCATCGGCGAACGCAAGGAGGAGGTCGCCCAGCTGATCCGCGACATCGCCGCCGCCGACGTCGACATCCTGACCATCGGCCAGTACCTCTCGCCGAGCAAGGAGCACGCCCCCATCGACCGCTGGGTCACGCCCGAGGAATTCGCCGAATGGAAGGCCTTCGCCCTCGAGGCCGGCGTGAAGCACGTCGAGTCCGGCCCCCTGGTCCGCTCCTCCTACCGCGCCGACGAACAGGTCACCAAGTTCAGCCTGATGGATCGCCGCCAGCGACCCGCCCGTTGACCCGTGGAAGGCCTGCCCCCCGTCGACTTCCGCGCCGAGCTCAATGACGAGCAGTTCGCCGCGGTGACCTCGCCGCGCGGCCCCGCGCTGGTGCTCGCCGGCGCCGGCTCGGGCAAGACCCGCACCCTCACCTACCGCGTGGCCTGGCTGCTGCACCAAGGCGCCAGGCCCTGGGACATCCTCCTGCTGACGTTCACGAACAAGTCCGCGAAGGAGATGCTGGAGCGCGTCGAGGACCTCACGGGCGTCCCGCGCGGACAGTTCTGGGGCGGCACCTTCCACTCGATCGGCCAGCGCATCCTCCGCCGCAACGCCGCCGTGGCCGCCCGCTCGCCCGACTTCACCATCCTCGACCAGAAGGAGTCGGAGCAGCTCTTCTCGGAGATCGTGAAGTCGATCGACGGCGCCTTCATCAAGGACAAGACGAACCCCAAGGCGGCCGTCATCCTCGACGCCTACTCCCACGCCCGCAACACGCTGCGGCCGCTCGAGGAAGTCCTCACCGAACGCCTCGACTGGATGAAGGGCGGGCCGGAGAAGCTGCTGCGGTTCTGCTCCGCCTACGCCGCGGCGAAGCAGGAGCGCAACCTCTGCGACTTCGACGACCTGCTCTGCCTCTGGCTCCACGTGCTGGAGCACGACCCGGCCGCCCTCGCCCACTATCGCCAGCGCTTCAAGCACGTCCTAGTAGACGAGTTCCAGGACACCAACCGCCTGCAGAGCCGCATCATCGACCTGCTCGCCAGCGAGCACCAGATCATGGCCGTCGGCGACGACGCCCAGTGCATCTACACCTGGCGCGGGGCCGACTGGGAGAACATCGTCGCCTTCCCGAAGCGCCACCCGGGCACGCTGATCCACACGATCGACACCAACTACCGCTCCACGCCGGAGATCCTGGCCTTCGCCAACGAGATCCTCCGCCACCGGCCGCGCGTCGAGGGCTTCGACCGCCGCCTCCAGGCCGTCCGCCCGAGCGGCCCTCCGCCCACCGTCTTCACCGTCGGCGACACCTCCCAGCAGGCGAAGCTCGTGGTCCGCAAGCTCATGCAGCTGCACCACGAAGGCCACGCGCTGAAGGACATGCACATCCTCTACCGCGCCCACTACCAGTCGCTCGAGCTGCAGATGGAGCTCAACGCCATGGGCGTGCCGTTCGTCATCACCAGCGGCCACAAGTTCTTCGACCTCGCGCACGTGAAGGACGTCCTCGCCCATCTGCGCTTCGTGCACAACCCGCTCGACCAGGTCGCCCTCTCCCGCCTGCTCTGCCTGCTGCCGAAGGTCGGGCCGGTCGCCGCGGAGAAGATCAGCAAGGCCGCGCGCGAGACCGACGCGGTCCAGGGCCGCGGCCTCGTCCGCGCGCTCCGCGCCGACGCCGTGCTCCGGCGCGTGCCCGAATCCGCCAAGGACGACTACAACGACCTGACCATCACGCTCGAGGACATGCTCGAAGGCCTCGAGGCCGCCAAAGCCAAGCCCGGTCCATCCGCGCCGGCGCCGGACCTCTTCGCCGCGGCCGCGGACGCGCACGCCGTCAAGGTCGCCCGGACGCCCGCCGAGACGGTCCGCGTCTGCATCGAGGGATGGTACGGCGGCTTCCTGAAGACGATCTTCCCCGACTGGCGGGACCGCGAGCAGGACCTCCAAGGCCTCATCGGCTTCGCCTCGAAGTTCGAGGACGTCGGCGACCTCGTCGCCCAGGTGGCCCTCCTCAACGGGGAATCCTCCGACAAGAAGGCCGAACCGGAGGAGGACATGCTCCGCCTCACGACCATCCACCAGTCCAAGGGCCTCGAGTTCCCGATCGTCTTCCTGCTCGGCTGCGCCGACGGCCTGCTCCCCCTCACCCGCGCCATCGACGAGGGTGACGTCGAGGAGGAACGCCGCCTCTTCTACGTGGCCTGCACGCGCGCCGAGAACATGCTCTTCCTGTTCGCCCCCCGGTTCGCCACTTCCGGCGATGGCTACCGTCCGCTGGATCCCTGCCGTTTTCTGGAAGAAATGAGCCCGGAATGTTACGAATTGGCGGATTACGCCCATCGCCGGCTCTGAGCCGGCTATGACGGACGAACCGGGGTAGGTGCTTGCCTTTGCCTTGGGCGGGCATTTATGACTCGATGCAAACTTTTACACGCCAACGCCATGCCCAAGGTACTCGTCGCCGACAAGATCTCGCCCACCGGAGTCGCCCTCCTCAAAGCCCAGCCCGGCTATGAGGTCGTCGAAGCCTACGGCTCCACCCCGGAGAAGATCCTGGAACTGGTCACGGACGTGGACGCCATCCTGGTCCGTTCCGAGACCCAGATCACCCGCGAAGTCCTCGCCGCCGCCCAGCGCCTCGTCTGCGTCGGTCGCGCCGGCGTGGGGGTCGACAACATCGACGTCGACGCCGCCACCGAGCGGGGGGTCATCGTGATGAACACCCCCTCGGGCAACACCATCGCGACCGCCGAGCTCACCTTCACCCACCTCCTCTCCCTCGCCCGCCCGGTGCCGGAAGCCGTCCAGTCCATGCGCGAAGGCAAGTGGGACCGCAAGACCCTCTCCGGCTCCGAGCTCTTCGGCAAGACCCTGGGAGTCCTCGGCCTCGGCCGCATCGGCGCCGAAGTCTCCAAGCGCGCCCTCGCCTTCGGCATGAAGGTGCTCGCCTACGACCCGTACCTGACCGAAGCCCGCGCCAAGGCGCTTGGCGTCTCGATCGCCACCCTCGACGAAGTCTTCGCCCTTTCCGACTACATCACCGTCCACATGCCCCTCATCGAGAAGGGCAAGCAGGGCGCGACGGAAGGCATGGTCGATGAGGCCGCCTTCGCCAAGATGAAGAAGGGCGTGAAGATCGTGAACTGCGCCCGCGGCGGCATCGTCGACGAGGCCGCGCTCACCGAAGCCCTGAAGTCCGGCAAGTGCGGCGGCTGCGGCTTCGACGTGTTCGTCGAGGAACCCCTCGCCAAGGACCACCCGCTCCGCTCCCTCCCGAAGGCCCACCTCTCCCCGCACCTCGGCGCGTCCACGGCCGAAGCCCAGGAGAACGTCGGCGTCGAAGTCGCTGAAGCGGCCATCACCGTCCTCGGCGGCGGCTCGCCCGCCAACGCGGTCAACCTGCCCTCCGTCGACTCGCAGACCCTCGCCGCGATCAAGCCCTTCCTCGCGCTCGCCCAGAAGCTCGGCGCCGTCGCCCGCCAGCTGGCCGCCCCCGGCCGCATCGAAGCCCTCCGCCTGACGACCTTCGGCACCGGCTCCGACCAGGGCGCCCACGCCATCGCCCGCGCCATCCAGCGCGGCTACCTCCGCGGCATCGTGGAAGGCGTCACCGACGTCAACGCCCCGGGCAAGCTCAAGGCCCTCGGCGTCGAGGTCCAGTCCGTCCGCTCCTCCGCCGAGGCCGACTACAAGGAGCTCATCCTCGTCGAGGCCGTGCTCGCGGGCGGCAAGACCGTCTCCGTCGCCGGCACCGTCCTCGGCAAGGCCCAGTCGCCCCGCATCGTCTCCGTCAACGGCCGCACCCTCGAGTTCATCCCCGAAGGCAAGCTGCTCCTGATCGAGAACCAGGACCAGCCCGGCATCATCGGCGCGCTCGGCACCCTGCTCGCCAAGGAGCGCGTGAACATCGCCAACATGGCCCTCAGCCGCAGCGGCGGCGCCAACGCCCTCGCCGTCTACCAGCTCGACACCGCGCCCGGTGACGCCGCCCTCGCGGAGATCCTCCGCAACCCGGCGATCGTCAGCGCGAAGCTGATCGAAGCCTAAGCGATGTTCGCGGCCATCGGGATCTTCGCCCTGCTCGGATACCTCATCGGTTCCGTCAACTTCGCCGTGCTCGTGGCGAAGAAGCACGGCGTCGACATCCTGAAGGCGGGCTCCGGCAACCCCGGCGCCACCAACGTCAAGCGCGTGCTCGGCAAGGGGCCGGGCAACCTGGTCTTCGCCCTCGACGCCCTCAAGGGCTTCGTCGGCGCCGGCCTGCCGCACCTGCTGCTGCGTGTCGACGAGACGCCGGCGGCGGCCGACCTCCACTTCACGGTCTGCGTCGCGGGCTTCGTCGGCACGCTGCTCGGCCACTGCTTCTCCTGCTTCTTGAAGTTCCAGGGCGGCAAGGGCGTCGCCTCCACCATCGGCGGCCTGCTCGTGCTGCTCCCGGTCCCGATCCTCATCGGCGCGGCCATCTGGGGCCTCGTGTTCACGCTTTCCCGCTACGTCTCGCTCGCGTCGATCGCCCTCGGCGTCTCGCTGCCGCTCTCCTGCTGGCTGCTGCCGCTCTGGACGAACCTGACCTTCCGTCAGCCGGAGTTCTGGTTCGCGGCGGCCATCGCCCTCTTCAACGTCTGGACGCACCGTTCCAACATCGGCCGCCTCCTCGCCGGCACCGAGAACCGCTTCGTCAAGCAGGCCTGACCTTTTCGCAATGACCGCCCCTCGCACCATCGGCATCGGCATCCTCGGCTTCGGCACCGTCGGCCAAGGCGTCTGGAAGCACCTGCACGACAAGCAGGCCGACCTCGAATCGCGGCTCGGCGTGAAGCTCGACCTCCGCAAGGCGTCCGTCCGCGACCTCAAGAAGAAGCGCGCCGTCCGGATCCCGGCCGCCAAGGTCACCACGAACCCCCACGAGATCATCGACGACCCGAAGGTCCACGTGGTCTGCGAGCTCATCGGCGGCACGACCCGCGCCCGCGAACTCACCCTCCGCGCCCTGCGCCTCGGCAAGGTCGTCGTCTCCGCCAACAAGGCCCTGCTCTGCGAGCACGGACCGGAGATCTTCCGGGCCGTCCGCGCCCACGGCGGCCAGTTCCTCTTCGAAGCCAGCGTCGCCGGCGGCATCCCGATCATCAAGGCCATCCGCGAAGGCCTCGTCGCCAACCGCTTCGAGCTCATCGTCGGCATCCTCAACGGCACCTGCAACCACATCCTGACCCGCATGGGCGAGGACGGCCTGTCCTTCGCCGACGCCCTCAAGGAGGCCCAGGAGCTCGGCTACGCCGAGGCCGACCCGACGCTCGACGTCGACGGCATCGACGCCTTCCACAAGGCCTCGATCCTCGCCTGGCTCGCTCACGGCAAGTGGGCCCCGCCCGCCCGCACGCTCGTCGAAGGCATCCGTAAGATCGGCCCGGCCGACATCGACTTCGCGCGCCGCTTCGGCTTCGCGCTCAAGCACCTCGCCGTCATCCGCCGCGACTTCAAGGCCGACTGGATGACCGTCGGCGTCTACCCCTCGCTCGTCCCGAACCGCGACATCCTCGCGCGCGTCTCCGGCGTCAACAACGGCATCACCCTCCGCGGCGACGTCGTCGGCGCCACCACGCTCACCGGCCGCGGCGCCGGCGGCGACGCCACCGCTTCCGCCGTCATCGGCGACATCGTCGACGCCATCGCCGCCCTCACCGGCGCGATCCCGCAGGCCCTCTCGCCCGACGCCCTCTCCGCCCGCGAGAAGGCCGGCCGCGCCCTGCGCATGGCCTCGATCGACGAGATCGTCTCGCCCTTCTACCTCCGCCTCTCGTTGCTCGACAAGGCCGGCGTGTCCGAAGGCATCTACCGCGTCTTCTCGAAGCACAAGGTGTCCATCGCCCGCGTCATCCAATATGAGCACCCGAACCAGGGCCGCGGCACGGTCACCCTCTCGACGTATCCGGTCAGCGAACGCCGGATGTCCGCGGTCTTGACAGAATTGCGCCGCCTCAAGACGGTGCTCGAGGAGCCGGTCGTGCTCCGCATCTTCTCCCCCGAATCCTGACCCTCCGGTGGCCCTCATCGTCCAGAAATACGGCGGCACTTCCGTCGGCAACGTCGACCGCATCCAGAACGTCGCGGCCAAGATCAAGGAACAGTGGTCCAAGGGCAACCGCATGGTCGTCGTGGTGTCCGCCCGCAGCGGCGTGACCAACGACCTCATCGCCCGCGCCAAGGCCCTTTCCAAGCTCCCCGACGAGCGCGAGATGGACGTCCTCATGGCCGTCGGCGAACAGGAGACCATCGCCCTCACGGTCATGGCCCTCCACGCCATCGGCGTCCCCGCCGTCTCCCGCACCGGGGCCCAGGCCGGCATCTTCACGGACGACGTCCACACCCGCGCCCGCATCACCCGCATCACCGGCGGCGACCTGCTCGCCCGCCTCGACGAAGGCAAGGTCGTCGTGGTCGCCGGCTTCCAGGGCTGCACCGAGCAGGGCGAAGTCACCACGCTCGGCCGCGGCGGCTCCGACCTCACCGCCATCGCCGTGGCCGCCTCCATCAAGGCCGACCTCTGCCAGATCTTCACCGACGTCGACGGCGTCTACACCGCCGACCCCCGCATCGTGCTCAACGCGAGCAAGCTGCCGGAGATCTCCTACGAAGAGATGCTCGAGCTCGCCTCCAGCGGCTCGAAGGTGATGCAGTCGCGCTCCGTCGAGTTCGCGCAGAAATACAACGTGCCCTTCGAGGTCCGTTCCTCCTTCAACGACCAACCCGGTACCATCGTGAAAGCCATCGACAAGACCCTTGAAGACGCGGCCATCGCCGGCGTCGCCCTCGACCGCCTGCAGACCCGCGTCACGGTCAGCGACCTGCCGGACAACCCGCAGGCGCTCTCCGCCCTCTTCGACGACCTCGGCGAAGCCGGCCTCAGCGTCGACATGATCATCAAGAACCTGGGCAAGGACGGCAAAGCCAACCTGACCTTCTCGGTGACCACCGACCAGTTCTCCCGGGTCGAGGCCGTCGTCGGCCAGACCCTCCGGAAGCTCGGCTCGGGCTCCGTCCGCTCCGCCGGCGAGATCTCGAAGCTCTCCATCGTGGGCGTCGGGATGATCTCCCACCCCGGCGTCGCCGGCACCCTCTTCAAGGCCCTCGCCTCCGTCGGCGTCAACAGCGAGCTCATCACGACGTCCGAGATCAAGATCTCCGTCGCGCTCGAGCCCGCCAAGGCCGACGCCGCCGTCCGCGCCGTGCACACGGCCTTCGGCCTCGACAAGGCCTGAGCCGGCACTCGCCTCTTGCCCGCCGGCCCGCCCCGACCATAGTCCGGGCGATGCTGCGGTTCACCTTGGCCACCCTCCTCGCCCTCGGCGTCTTCGCGCCGGGCCGGTCGGTGTCGCAGGAACTCCCGCCCGACCTCCTCACCGCCGCCGCGCCCGTCGGGGCCGCCGCCCGGCCGGACGGCCGCGCGCTGTTCGGCCTGGCCGACCAGGCCTTGGCGGCGGGACTCTCCTCGACCGCCGCGGGCTTCTACGCCCAGCTGCTCGCCGATCCGCGATTGGATGAGAAATCCCGGGAACTCGCCGGACTCGGCCTGACCGCCGCCACCCTCGAACGCGTCCGCCTGCCCGAGACGAAGGCGGCGCTGAGATTCCTCCCGAAGTCCGCCCGCAAGACCTTGCGCGAAGGCCTGCTCGCCCTCCTCGAGAACGACGCCGAGGGCGCCCGCAAGCTGTCGGCCGAACTCGACCTCGCCGGCCTGCCGCCCCAGGAAGCGGCCTGGGGCCACGCCCTCCGCTGGATGATCGCCGCGGCGCAGGGCGACAACCTCAACGCGACGCTCAGCCAGGAAGCCATCGCCCGCACCGCGGTCTCCGAAGAGCAGCGTCAACGGATCGAGCTCCTCGGCTACCGGGCCACGATCCTCGCCGGCAAGGTCGAGGACCGCACCCTCGAGGCCCTGCGCGAACTGGCCGAACGGGCCCGGGGCACGCCCCTCGCCTACGCCTACGCCCGCAATCTCGCGCTCGCCCACGCCCAACGTAAGGACCCCAAGGGCGCGGCGCAGGCCCTCGCGGCGGCCGGCCCGTTGCCGCCTCCCCGCCAGGCCGAGGCCGACCTCCTCGCCGGCCTGATCCTCGGCGCGGACAACGCCGCCGGACGGGAGCACCTCAAGGAAGCCGCGCGCAATCCGGCCAACGTCGCCGTGCGGCTCACCGCCCTGCGCGCGCTCGTCGCCGCCGCCGACCCGCGGGCCGAGACCGAACCCGGGAGGACCGTCGACACCCGCGCGGTGGCGAACGAAGTGAACGACTTCCTCCTCCGCCAGAACCCGGGCTCGCTCACCTACCATTGTCCGCGCGACCCGCAGGTGCTCGACGCGATCCACCTCGCCCGCGCCCAGCTCATGCTCTTCGCCGGCAGCCGCGAGAAGGCCCGGCAGGCCGCCGAAGACCTCCTCCGCGAAGTGCCCGCCAGCCCGCTCGCGCGCGAAGCGACCCGCACCCTGGCCATCGCCGCCTGGGGCGACGGCTCCTTCCGCCTCGCCGCGACCCACCTCACCGCCCTCGCCGAGGCGAGCGTCGAACCGGAACGCGCCGGCCTGCGCATCGCCGCGGCCGACTGCCTCTTCCTGGCGAAGGACTTCGCGCTCGCGGAGAAAGCCTACGCGACCCTGCAGCTGGAAGCCGCCGACATCCGCCTCGCCGAGGACGCCTTCCACCAGCGCGTGCTCTGCCTGCTCGAGACGAGCGACGACGCCGCCGCCTGGGCGCGAGTGGCGGGCGTCATCGAGGAGACCGCCCGCTCCCGCCGCACCCGCACGGGCGAGCCGCTCTGGTCCGCCGCCTGGAGCCTCGTCGAGGACGCGCGCAAGGCCGGCCGCGCCCCCGAGGCCGAGCAGACCCTCGTCCGCCTGCGCCCCTTGCTCGCCGACGCGCGCGCCGACTACGCGCTGCGCTTCACCTGGCAGGCGGCCTTGCTCGCCATCGCCCAGGGCCGCCTCGCGCAGGCCGGCCAGCTCGCGGCCGAGATCGACCGCCGGCTGGAGAACCTGCCCGCCGACGCCGCGCTCGGCGAACTCCGCCGGGCCGTCCCCGAACTCCGCGGCCACGCGGCCCTGCTGAAGGCGCGCACCGCCCTGAACGCCGGCTCGGCGCAGGGACTCGACGAACTCGTGGCGCTCCGCCGCCGCTTCGGCAAGGTGCCCGCGGCCGCCGCTTCCTACCTCGTCGAGGGACGCCACCTGGCGTCGGTCGGCCGGCACGCCGACGCGCAGGAACGATTCGAGGCGCTGGCCAAGGAATTCCAAGGCGAGCCGACGCTGGCGGAGTTCGCCGCGCTGGGGCTCTATGAGGCCGCCGAGCAGGCCGCCCTGCAGGCGCCGACCGCCGGCGAAGGCAAGCTCAAGGACGCCGTCGAGCTGCTCGAACGTTTCACCGAGACCTACCCGCTCAGCCCGCTCCTCACCCGCGTCACGCTCCGCCGCGCGGAGATCCTCCGCTCGCTCGGCCAGTTCGACAAGGCCCTGCTGGTCCTCGACGGCCTGATCCGGGACCGCCCCGCCGACCCCGCCCGCCCGCTGGCCGAGATGGCCCGCGCCGACGCGCTCTTCGGCCTCGCCCAGCTGCGCCGCGACCGCAACGGCCAGCTCGACCGGCAGCGCATTGCCCGCGCGGCGGCCGCCTACGAGCGCATCGCCGAAGCCTGGTCGAAGGATTCCGCCGACACGCAGACCGAGGCCTGGCACAAGTGGGCGCTGACGCTCACCGAACGCGCCAAGGCGGAGACCGGCTCCGAGGCCGCCGCCACGCGCGCCGAGGCCCGCAAGGCGCTCCTCCGCGCGGTCGGCGCGCTCCGCGGCGAACGGCCCGCCGACGCGGCGGGACGCTTCTCCGCCGAAGGACGGCTCTGGCTCGCCCGCGCGGTGCTGCTGCTGGGCGAGCTCTGCGAACAGGACGGCGACCGGGCGGAAGCCATCGCCGCCTACTCCATCCTGGTGGCCGTCAACCAAGGCCTCCCCGCCGGGCTGAGCCGTCTTCCCGGCCAGGCCACGGCCGAAAGCAAACTTGCGACCCTCCGCGGTTCGTCGTCCACTCCCAAGTAAGCCCCATGCTCCTCGCCTCCCAGCGTTTCTCCTTCCCCTTCGACGCCGGTCCGTTCGTGTGGCTCCTGCTGGTCCTCGCCTTCCTCGCCCTGGTCTTCGTCGTCGAACGCGCGCTCTTCCTGCATCGCGGCCTCGTCCTTTCGTCGGACTTCATCGAAGGCGTCCGCAACAACCTGCGCGCCGGCCGCCCGCTCGAGGCGCTCGCGGCCTGCGAGGAATCGCCCGGCCCGGTGCCCCGCGTCGTGAAGGCCGCGCTCCTCCGCGCCGGTTCCGGCGAGGAAGCCATGCGGGCCGCCGCGACCGAAGCCGCGCTCCTCGAACTGCCCGTGCTCGAGCGTCGTCTCGGCACCATCGCCGCCATCGGCCGCGTCGCCCCGCTCCTCGGCCTGGCCGGCGCCGTCTTCGCCGGCTTCGACCTCGCGACCGCGCTGCGCGACGGCAGCGTCTACGGTTCGGCCGACGGGCTCCTCCTCGGCGTGCAGGGCGCGCTGGCCACCGCGGGCTTCGCGTTGGTCCTCGCCGCCGGCTGCGCCCTCGGCCACCACTTCCTCGTCGGCCGCGTCCGCTCCATCGTCACCGAGATGGAGATCGCCGCCCATTCCATCATCACCTTCGTGCGCCACGAACTGCCGGAGGAGAAACCGCGCCAGCCCTGAGATGCGCACGCCCCTCGGAGTCTTGGAGAAAGTCCGCCCCGCCGAACGCGGCCTCGACTTCGCGCCCCTGGCCCTCGCGCTCGTCTGCGCCGCCCTGACCTACGTCCTCTCGGCCGAATTCATCTTCGCGCCGGGCATGTACGTGGGCTTCGACCAGCGACCCGGGGCCGTCACGTCCGCCCTCGAGACCCCGCGCACGACGAGCCCCGACCTCGCCCGCACTTCCCTGACGGTCACCTTGGTCTCCGCCCGCGGCACCGGCGTGTACGTCGTGGCCGGCCGCGTCATGGACCGCACCGGCCTGGGCGCCGAGCTGCGCCGCGTGGCCGCTTCCGGCGGCTCGACGCGCCCGGTGCTGATCAAGGCGGACGCGTCGCTGACCATGCAGATGTTCCTCGAGGTGTGCGAACTGGCCCGGCAGGCCGGTTTCCCCGGGGTGCTGGTGGCGGCCGACGAGCGTTGATTCGCGGTTGCCAGACGCGAACCGCGTAGCCCATCCTCCGGCCACGTGTCGTCCCCCGCGTCCAGCCCCTCCGTCCCGTCCGCGCCTCCGCGGCACATCGGCATCATCATGGACGGCAACGGCCGCTGGGCCGCCGCCAAGGGCCTGCCGCGCCTCGAAGGGCACCGCCGCGGCGCCGAACGCCTGATCGAGATCGTCGACGCCTGCATCGACGCGGGCGTCAACACGCTCACGGTCTTCGCGTTCTCCGCGGAGAACTGGAAACGCCCGCTCGAGGAGGTCAGCGGCCTGTTCAAGCTCGGCGAGTGGATCCTGCGCGCCCACCTGGCCCGGCTCGAGAAGCGCAACGTCCGCCTGCACGTCATCGGCGACGTCACCGCCCTGCCCGACTTCGTGCGCGTGCCGCTCGAGGACGTGATCAGGTCGAGCCAGGGCAACACCGCCTTCAGCCTGGTCGTCGCGCTCAACTACGGCGCCCGCCAGGAGATCGTCGCCGCCGCCCGGTCGCTCGCCGCCGACGTCGCCGCCGGCCGGCTGACGGCCGAGTCCGTCGACTGGGCCGCGGTCGAGGCGCGCCTGCAGACCGCCGGCCTGCCCGACCCCGACCTCATCATCCGCACCTCGGGCGAGTTCCGCCTGAGCAACTTCCTGCTCCTGCAGTCCGCCTACGCCGAGATCGTCTTCGCCTCCGTCTTCTGGCCCGACTTCGACAAGGCCCAGCT
>VHCL01000028.1 GCA_016871725.1 Verrucomicrobiota bacterium
CTTCGTGAAGCTGCTCGGCGAACTCGGCGTCAAGATCCTGAACACCACCGCTGGCTCGCCTTACTACAATCCGCACATCCAGCGCCCGGCGGCCTATCCGCCCAGCGACGGCTACCAACCCGCGCATGACCCGCTCATCGACGTCGCCCGGCAGGTGCGCGTCGTCCGCGAGGTGCGCGCCCAGGCCCCCGCCGGCATGATCGTCGTGAGTTCGGGCCTCAGCTACGTCCAGGAATACCTGCCGCACCTCGCGCAGCACATCCTGCGGACCGGCGGCAGCGACGCGATCGGCGTGGGCCGCGCGGTGCTCAGCTATCCGGCCATGCTCGCCGACGCCGCGAAGCACGGCGCTCTCGAGACGAAGTTCATCTGCCGCACGTTCAGCGACTGCACGACGGCCCCGCGCAACGGACTCATCTCCGGCTGCTACCCGCTCGACAAGCATTACACCGCCAAGCCCGAGTTCCAGCAGCTGAAAGACATCAAAAAGGCCGTCGGAAGCTGAAAAACGAGGCGCCTAAGGGATTGCAGGCGGGGATGGCATAGGGACAATCCCCTAAGTGTCGTCCCCCCGCGCCACCCCCTCCGCGTCGCGGCCCACCGCGCGCAGCGGCTTCAGCCTCGTGCTGACGCTGACGGTGATGGCCATGCTCACGCTGACGGTGATCACCGCCGCCGCCTTCATCACCGTCGAATCCCGGCTCGCGACGCAGCATCACCTCGCCACGCGGGCGCGGCTCAACGGGCTGGCCGCTGTCCGTCTCGCGCTGGCCCACCTGCAGCAGGAAGCCGGGCCCGACCAACGGGCGACGGCGCGGGCCGACTTCACCGTCACGCACACGCAACCCGGACGCAACTGGACCGGCGTGCGCAACGCGATGTGGACGGGCGTCTGGCGCAACGACGCCCCCCTGCAGCCGCCGGCCTGGCTGATCAGCGGCCGACACGACCGGACCGCCGGCGCCCAGTCGGCGTCGCTCGCTTCTTCCTTCGATCCGCGCCAGCCGGTCAGCGCGGCCAATCCGGCGCCGGACTATCCCGAAGCGGTCTGGCTGCCCTGGCAGACCGATTATGCGCCGCCCGCTTCGACGCTCGTCACGCTCGTCGGCGCCGCCACGGCGGAAGGCCCGGTGGACGCCGTGCCCGCGATCATCAAGGCCGCGCCGGAGACTCCCGGCCGCCCGGACGGACGCGTCTCCCTGCCGAAGATCGCGCTGCCCGACCAGGCCAGCGGGGCCTATGCCTACTGGATCGGGGACGAAGGCGTGAAGATCCGGCTCGACGCCCGCGATCCGCGCGCCGCCGGCCCGGACCGAGCCCGGCGGCTGGCCGTCAAAGGGGCCGGCGGCGTCGCCCTGGGCCTGCTCCCAGGCTTCACGGACGATGACGGCGCCGCGCTCGACCCGCGGATCAGTCGGTTGACGGACCTGGCCTTGGCCCCGTCGGCCGGCGTCATCCTCCCCGCGGAAGCGGCCGCGCGCGGGCTCTGGACCGACGCCACCGTCGCTTCGGAAGGCGTGCTGGCGGACGCGCTCTGGGGCGGACTGCAGGTCGACCTTTCGACCCTGTTCGAAAAACCCTTGGACGCCTTCCGGCTCACGGAATACGGCGGCGGCCCGGGCGCCTCGACCTACGTCTACTCGCCCTGGGATCAGACGACCGGCAGCGGACCGACGGACGCCTCGGCCGTCTTCGCCGACGCCCGCGCCCTCTTGCGCTGCCGCGAGGAAGGGATGGCGAACGACCGGCTCGTCGCACCGATCTACAGCCTGCCGGACCGGGCGCGACCGAGCGCGCGGCTGCGCGGCCCCCTCTGGGAGGCCCTGCGCGCCCACCACCTGCTGTACCGCGAACTCAGCGACCGTCCGGGCCGGGCGCCGTCGCTCGACGCCCGCGCGCACTTCCCGAACACCGTGGCGCTGGCGGGACTCATCAACGCCAGCACCGCCCATTACGGCCACCTGTACAACCGGATGGACACCTCGGAGGACGTCTGGGCGACCGACACCCTGCGCGGCACGCCGGCGCCGCGGCCGCTCAAGCCGGGCGTCTTCCCCTTCGTCGCGCGGCAGCAGCTCGTGCTGGGCCTGCAGGACGCCGGCGGCGAACTGCGGCTGGTGCTCACGCCGATCACCGTGCTGCACAACCCCTACAACGTCGCGCTACGGCTGAACCCCGTCAACAGCGGCGACGCGGCGATGCGCCTTTCCTTCCGGCACTGGAACCACTGGAGACTGGACTTCACGGCGACCTCCGAGACGTCGACGACCAGCTGGTGGCACGACCTCCTGACCATGGCCTCCCGCACGGGCGGCAACCCGAACGCGGCGGAGAGCATGCGCGTCTACATCCCGCCGCTGACCCTCGAACCCGGCGAACTCCGCGTCTTCTCCCTGCCCGGGCCGCAGCCGATGCGTTTCGACCGGCTCGGCACGACGGTGCCCCGCTTCGATTTCCGCGGAGGCTTCTACGTGCCGTGCCTCACCCCGGGCGGCGGACCGCTCAACCGCAACGGGACCGACACGCTCAGCGTGCGCTTCCGGAGCGAGGGGCCGTTCTACGTGCGCCACATGATCTCCTGCTGGCCGGGCGACCGGCTCGACGAGACCGGCAACGGCAGCGACGCGAGCCTCTACAACGCGGCCAGCGAGGTCACCGAACTCCTCTCCAACGACCTCGGCGCCGGGCGCAGCGGCTCCGCGCCCGCGAAGCTCATCCCGCCCGGCGCCGTGCTGCCTTCACCCGGACAGCCGCCCGCCGTGCTGGCCGTGCTGGATTACGCGGCACGCTGGCCCGGCGACGCCCTGCCGTTCCCTCTGTTCACGCGCTCGAACCCGACCGCCGCGATGACGCGCCCCGAGGCCACCGGCTGGTCCCCCGGCGGGATGCCGGCCGGGCATGCGACGACTTCGAGCAGTTTCCGCATGACCATCCGCGCGGCGAACGACTGGTCCGAAGTGCTCGAGACCGACGGCTCGGGCGGCAAGGCGTTCGGCGGGCTCAGCGCCTCGTCGTCCGGCCAGCACGCCGCGGTGTTCACGTCCGTGCCGCTCGCCCCCCCGGTCTCGCTCGCCGAGTACGCCCACGCGAACATCCACCTGCGCGACCAGGATCCGCTCCTCGTCGCGGGCAACAGCTTCGCCTCGCCGTTCATCCCGCGCCATCGCGTCTGGAACTACCGCTCCGGCCAGAACAACACGGACCTCGACCGCTCCTACCTCATCAACGCGGCGCTCTTCGACCGCCACTTCCTCTCCGGGGCCGCGCCGACGTGGGCCGACGGACGCGAGGTGACGCCGCTCGCGCAGGTCCTCGACGACTTCGCCGCCGGACGGACGCGGTTGGGCAACGTCCGCCTGCGGCCGCTGCCGGCGGCGGACACGGCCGCGCGCCTCCGTTCGCACCGCACCTTCGCGACGGCGGTCATGTCGGAAGGCGCCTTCAACGTGAACAGCGTCTCGCCCAACGCCTGGGCGGCGCTGCTCGGCGCGACCAAGGGACTGCCCTCGGGGCTGGCGACCGGCGACCGCGACGCGCGCTACCCGCGCGCCAACCGGCTCGACGCCGTGCCCGCCGCGGTCCGCGCCGCGCCGTCGGGCGAGGCGGCCTGGAACGGACTGCGCTCGCTCGACGACCGGCAGCTGCGGCTGCTCGCGCAGGGCATCGTGGACGAGATCCGCTGGCGGACGATCTACCCGCACCGCAACGAGAACTACGTCTCGCCGAACCACGACCAGCCGCGGTCGTTCCGGGGGGCGACCGCGACGACCCGGGTGAACGTGCCCGCTCCGTTCCAAGGGCTCGCGCAGTTCGTGAACCGCTACCTCTGCAACACCTTCGCCTTCATCGGCCACGGCGGCTGCCTGCAGAACGGCATCCACCGCGCCCAGGCGGCCGGCGCCGCGCTCGCGCCGGTCGCCGGCCCGGGCGCCCCGCTGTCGGCGGAAGGCGCGCAGGCGCCGAACCAAGGCCCCGGCCAGACGCCCTGGACCGACCCCACCTGCCGCGTCAACCTGCGCGGCGGCGAGGCCTCCGGCCCGGCCATCGGGACCGCCACGATGGCGGAAGGGGCGCCGGGCGCGCTCCTTCAGTCCGACTTGCTGGAAGCCATCGGACCGGCGCTCACGGCCCGCTCCGACACGTTCGTCATCCGCGTCTACGCCGAAGCCGCCTCCGCGGACGGCGTCGCCGGGGCCTGGTTCGAAGCCGTCGCGCAACGCCGCCCCGAGTTCATGGACGCGCGGCAGGCCGCCGAGACGCCCGTGACGCATCCGACGGATTCCCGGCTGAAGAACCCGGCGCTCCGGCCGGTGAACCGCATGCTCGGCCGCCGCTTCCATCTGACGGACTTCCGCGGGCTCCGCGCCGAGCAGCTATGAGACTCGGCGGCCTGCTCACCCTCGCCGGCGCCCTGGCCCTCGCCCAGACCAAGGCGCCGCCGGAGATCCGTTGCGATTTCCGCGCGCTGGCGTTGTCCGCCCCGATCGCCGACGCCGCGTTCGTCACGGGCCGGCGGCCGACGCCTTTGCTGATCCCCAGCGACTTCTTCTCGGCCGCGCAGGCCTATCGCGGTCCCGCCGAGCTCACGCTCGGCCGCCTCGAGACCGCCGCGGCCAAGGCGCCCGGCGACGACGGCGAGGACGCCGCGGCCCGGCAGGCGGACGCGGCCTACGCCGCGCTGGCGCAGGAAGCCGCCGACCTCGTCGCCGGCGCCGCCGAAGGTCCGGCCGGAGAAGCGCGCCGGCGCCGCGCCGAAGAGATCCTCGGACGGGCCGCCGAGCAGGCCGGACGGGCGGCGCGACTCCGGCAGGACGCGCAGACGCGCCGGGCGACGGCGGACGCCCCCTTGCCGAAGACGGGCGCGGCCGGCCGGCCGGACGGCCCGCCGCGCTTCACGCCCCGTGGCAGCGTGCGGCTCCGCGACGGCGGCGCGTACCTGCTGCTCGTCGCCGAAGATCCCGCCGGCTGGCGCGTGACCGCGCTCGACGACACGCCGGGCCTGCACCCCTTCGGCACGCTGCGTTTCATCAACCTCACCGGGCGTCCGCTCGTGCTCCGGCAGACCGGACGCGACGTCGCCCTGCCCGACCGTCGACCGGTCATCCATCGTCCGTCGGCCGACGAACACGGCTACGCCGGCCTCGAACTGCGTCCGACCGACGCCGATAGCCGGCCCTTGCGGACCATGCGGGTGTATCCCGAGAAAGACGCCCGGAGCACCTACCTGCTGATCGCGGATCCCGCGGGCGGGCTGACCGTCAAGGCCGCCCACGAGCGACGCGCGCCTTGAGCCCTCCTCAGGGCTTCTCGAAGACCAGCAGGTGCTGCCAAGGCAGGCCGGGCTGGTTCGTCACGAACCGGAAGCCGCAGGCCTCGAATTCCTTGCGGGCCTGCGCCTCGGTCATCTTGTGATGCGGCTTGATGGGCACGTTCTCGTCCTCGGCCCGGAACTCGAGGAGATAGACCTTCCCCTTCGGCTTCAGGGCGACACGGAGCGAGGCCAGCATCTCGGCCGGATGGTCGAATTCGTGGTAGGCGTCGACCATGAGGGCGGCGTCGATCGACGCCGCCGGCAATTTCGCGTCGTCGACCGCGCCCAGGTGGGGCTGCACGTTCGTGACGCCGAGCCTGGCCGATTCGGCTTTCAGGAACGCGAGCATCTCCGGCTGGATATCGACCGCCACGACCTTTCCTTCCGGCAGCAGGCGGGCGATGCGGAAGGAGTAATAACCCGAGCCGGCGCCGATGTCGGCGAGCACGGCGTCGGGGGCGAGTTCGAGCAAGGCGATGGCCTTCGAAGGCGCCTCTTCCTTCTCGCGCTCCGTCCGCTCCAGCCAGCCGATGCCGGGATGACCCATGACCTGGGAGATCTCCCGGCCCATGAAAGTCTTGCCGATGCCATCACGCGACGGCGGACAGCTGCCGTAGGCCGGAGGGGCGGGAGGCGTCGGCGCGGACACGGCCGCCGGACGTGTCCAGAAGAACAAGGCGATCGCGCCGCTGACCAGGAGACACGACGACAGCAAAGGGTAGCGCTTCAGCATGACGACAGACTGTCGGCGACCTCGCGCCGCGCAAGCATGGCAACAAAATGGCCGGACGCGAGGTCCGGCCAAATCAGACTGACGTGAATCAGGAATTACTTACGAGCCGGAGCGGACTTCTTCGGCGCAGGCTTGGAGGAAGGCTTCTCGGCCGGCTTATTCGAGGGCTTGGCGGAACCGCCCTGCTTGTTGCAACCGGGCTTACCGACGGTCGGAGGGACCGTGGGAGGAACGGGAGGGTTGCCGTTGCCACCGACGATGGCCGACGCGGTGGAAGTGGCGAACACGAGCGCAGCGACGAAGAGCAGGGGTTTCATGGGTGATGACAACCTTAGCATGACCCAGACCTTTGACAATCTTTACCTTATAGGCCTTATTCGAGGTCAGGTTGGAAGGATATGCCGGTCGTCCGACCAAGCCTAAGCACTTGCTTAGGGCTTATATCTAAGTATTAATCCCTATGTTGCCCTAAGCCGGCACACTATGGATCACCGCCAAAACCATCGACAAGGTTTCAGCCTGATTCTCTCCCTAACGATCATGGCAGGTATCGTCATGCTCGTCGTGACCATTTCCGCCTTCGTGACCATCGAGTCCCGCGCGGCGATGAACCACCAGCTCGCCACGCGGGCGCGCCTCAACGCCTTGGTCTCCATGCGGCTTGCGCTCGGCCACCTGCAACAGGAAGCGGGAGCCGACCGCCGCTCGACCGCGCGCGCGGAGATCACCCAGCCGAACGTCAGTCCCGCGGGCCTCCGCAACCCGATGTGGACCGGCGTCTGGCGCACGGATCATCCCGACCTGCCGCCGGCCTGGCTTGTCTCCGGTCGCGGCGACCAGCCGGCGGGGACGCAGTCGATCTCGCTCTTCCAGACAGGAAACTCGCCGGATTACCACGCGGGCTACTGGGCCCCGTGGCAGAACGACGCCACCCTCGCGACCGCCAACCTCGTCCCGCTCGTCGGCACCGGCAGCGCGCTCGCCGCCACGGAGGGCAAGGCCAGCGGACTCGTCTCGCTCCCGAAGGTCGCTTTGCCGGACGAGGACGTCGCGGGCACCTACGCCTACTGGGTCGGCGACGAAGGCCTGAAGGCCCGCGTCAATCTCACCGACACCCGTTCCAAGGCCTTCGGCGACGTCGACCAGCTGGCGGCCCTCCGCAGCGCCCTGGCGCCGCGTTATGACGCCCTCCCCGGCCTGGGCGCGCTCTCCTCGCCCGACCAGCTGCGCGCCGTCGATAACGTGCGGCAGCTCGCCTTGCTGGGCGGCTTCGACGCCGGCGACGACAAGAACAACGTCAAGCGGCTCTTCCACGACGTGACCGTCGTCTCCGCCGGCGTGCTCGCCGACTCCGCGCAAGGCGGGCTGAAGCGGGACCTCTCCCGCGCGTTCGAACTGACCGACGCCGAATTCGCCGCGACCGAGTTCGGCGCCGGCGTGACCGGCGCCGCGGCCACCCACATCGGCACCGGCGTCGCCGCGGTCACCATGCCGGTCCTGAGGAACAACGGCAGCAGCGGCGACCAACGGGCCGCGCCGCTCTTCAACCGCGCCGTCACCGGCGGCGGCAACCTCCGCGGCCCTACCTGGTGGGCGCTGCGCGACTATCATCGGCTGTACCGCCAGCTCGGTTGGAGCGCCGGCGCCGGCGGGGCGAACGCCACCACCGTGCCGACCTTGAACGCCCGTACGCTCTGGCCGAACGTCGCCGCGGCCCACCCGAGCGGACCGCCCGCCGACAGCGGACTGCCGAACAACAGCATCCGCAACCGCATCTACGGCTATTCCGACCTCTATGACGGCGACCTGCCCACGCCGATCGACCCGAACGTCTCGGACCTGCTGAACGGCGACGCCGGACGACTCATCACCCGCCCGCTGAACGTGGCCGCGACCCCCTACGTCCACCGCGTCTCGCTGGCGTTCAGCGTCAACAAGATGCAGTGGTTCGGCCCATGGATCACCTACCGGGTCGGCCGTCAGGTCTACCGCTGGAGAGAGGAGACCATCGACCTCCGCCTGAACATCACGCCCATCGTCGTCGTCCACAATCCGTACAACGTGCGGATGGCCTGGAAGCCCGGGGCCGGCCCAACCGGCTCCCCGAACAAGCGGCCCTTCGCCGCGGCGATCTCCCTTTCCGACCTCAACAATTGGTGGTTCCGCTTCAAGCAGTACCAGCCGGACACGCTGGACAATCCGGCGACCATGAAGACCAGGCTCGGGGATTTCTTCCAACGGCAGAGCAACGAGGTGCACGATGACGACACCCTGCGCATCTACCTCGCCAAGGACGGGGCGCCCGACATGGTCCTCGAACCCGGCGAATTCCGGGTCTTCTCCTGCGAACCGACCATCGGTGACTGGACGAAATCCATCGTCCTGGACAACACCTACGACACGCGCGGGGGCTACCGCGACAACGTCTGGGACTGGAACTTCGGCGCGGACGCCCTGGCCAGCCTGGACATCGAGGCTCCGATCAGTTTCGAGATCATCCCCTACGACCCCGACAAGCCGGGCGACGCGGCCGAGCACGGCAGGCTCCGCTTACGGCAGGCCATCGCCGCCTGGCCGGGCGACCAGCTCGTCCTGGACCAGAAGACCAACAAGAGCGCCAACGAAGCCGCCAACGACAAGAACGACTTCATCTATCGCAGCAGCGAAGCCTCCGAGATCGTCTTCAGCGGCATCTCCCCGGCGAAGTACCCCAGCCCGGGAGAGAAATTCTTCCTCAGCTGGAGGCACGTGCAGGACAAGTACGCCAAGCCCAACAGCGACTGGGACGGCCGCGTGCCGTACCCCACCCCGACCTCGCCCCCGCTCGAGCCCGACTTGGTGACCGTGATCGACATCACGGCCAAGCCCGCCGACGCCGTCGGCGCGCCCTTCCCGCTGCTCTCGCACTCGAACCCCTTCGCCGCGACCTCGCGCGCCAGCGGCGGCGGTCGCCGAGGCGCGGGGAACGGCCAAGGCTTCCTCGGCGGCTCGCCCAGCTACCAGCTGTCCGTCCGCAACGGGGCATGGGAGAACGTCCTGGCCAACTACGAAAGCGGCAAGCTCGCCTACGGAGGCAGCTCCCTCTCGACCGGCGGCGCGCGACAGGCGGTGCTCCTGGAAGTGCCGCTCGTGGCTCCGACTTCGCTCGCCCAGTACGCCCACGCCAACTTCGGCGTCCGTGACCAACAGCCCTTGCTCAGCGTCGGGAACAGCTTCGCGAGCCCCTTCGTCGACGCGCAGAAGGTCTTGCAGCAGAACGGCCCGAACTGGACCGAAGCCGACCAGACCTACCTGCTGAACAGCGCCCTCTGGGACGGCTACTTCCTCTCCGGCCTGGCTCCCCGCATGCGCACCGGTGGCACGGGCGCCGTCGCCCCGGCCGACCCCGCCCCCGCCCAGCTCGGCAACACCGCCAACGGCAACTCCTCCGGCGGCCGGACGACCGCCGACCCCAGCGTGGCCATGGACATCCCCGCCGTCATCGACGCCTTCGTCAACGACGGCACGCCTCTTTCGAATCCGCGCTTCACCGACGACCTGAGCAACCTGAGCCCGGAAGAGAAGCGTCAGGCGCTGAACGACCACCGTCGCGTCGCCTCGGTCCTGCTCAACGAGGGCGCCTTCAACGTGAACTCCACCTCGGTCGAAGCCTGGATCGCCTTCCTTGGCGCGGCGAAAGGCCAGGCCGTGGCGGGCGTCGGCCCGAACCTCCCTGCGGCCACGAACAACGCGCGCTTCCCCCGGGCCCTCGCCAAGATCGCCGCCACCGTCGCGACCGGCGACGCCATCGACGAAAGCAACTGGCGCGGTTTCGCCAACCTCACGGACGCCCAGATCGAGGCGTTGGCCAAGGCCATCGTGGCGGAGAACAAAGCCCGCTTCGCCCTCCAGGTCCGCACCGAGCGCGACCTGGCCCGGGCGCCGGGTTCCCGCCTGTTCGCCGGCCTCACCCAGCCGACGACCCCCTACCTCGGCCTCGCGGAATTCATCAACCGCTTCCTCTGCCCTGAGACCTGGGCGAACCGTTGCGGCGCCCTGCAGGCCGCGATCTTCCGCGCCGACCAGCAGAACGCCGCGGGCATCAGCGACCGGCTGCTCGCCGGCCTGCCTGACCTGCGGATCACGCCGGCCGCCTTGCAGACGGCCACCGCCGGCACCTTCCCGCACCCCGAGAACCTGGACCTGCGCCCGCAAGGCGGCAGCACCAGCCGGGCGCACTCGGCGCTCGGCGCCCCGGGCAACCTCCTGCAATCCGACCTCCTGCAGACGCTGGGCCCCGCGCTCGCCACGCGTTCGGACACCTTCACCCTGCGTTGCTTCGGCGAGGCCTTGGCGCCTTCGGGTGAGAACGGCACGGCCTGGATGGAAGTCGTCGTGCAGCGCGTGCCCGACTTCGTCGACCCGGCCAATGCGGCCGAGACCGGCAACAGCGCGCCGAAGCCGCTCGTACCGGGTCCCGCCACGGCGGACGCCTCGGTCAGCCCCGCGCTGACCCCGGTCAACCATCTGCTCGGTCGCCGCTTCAAGGTGCTCTCCATGCGCTGGCTCCAAGGCAATGAGATCTAAGCCGCTCCTCGGTCTCCTCAGCCTGCTGATGATGCTGACCGTCGGCGTCCGGGCGCAGTCCGAAGGCTACGTCGAGGCCCGCATCCGGTTCATCTCGATGACCCAGCCGCTCGTCGGCGTCGGCGTCGTGAACAACCGCAAAGCGCACGGGCTCGTCATCCCCACGGACATGTTCTCCGAAGAAGTCGCCTACCGCGGGCCCGCCCGGCTCGAGCTGGTGCAGGTTTCGGCCAAGCGAGCGGAGGACCCGAACATCCCCAAGTCCGAGAGCCCGGCGCCGAAGACGGCGGAACCTCGGCAGGGCGTCAAAGCGAGGCAGCAGACGCTGACTTACAGCGTCACCGGAGCCCCGCCGCTCGCGTGGACCGACCTGCCGCAGAAGCAGGGCCTGCTCCACCTGATCATCCTCGTCACGCCCGGCAAGGGCAACGGCATGACCCTGCTGAACGACAAGCCCGGCTCCTTCCCGCCCGGTAGCAACCGCTACCTCAACCTCTGCCCGTTCCCGCTGACGGTCCGGACGCCTTCCGGCGACTACGCCGTCGCCGCCGGCGGCAGCCAGATCCTGCGGCCCGGTGCCCTCGACAAGGCCTACTACGATTTCCAGCTGCTCTCGAAGGAAGCCGAAGTCCTCTTCTCGACACGCGTCTACCACCTCGAATCCACGCGGAAACTCTACGTCCTCAGCCAGGTGGGCGCGGGGACGCGCGTGCAGCTCAAGGCCATCGTCGACCGTCCGCCCCCGCCGAAGGCGAGCGACGGCGCCCAGGTCGAGACGGCCAAGAAGTGACCGGACTCAGGAGCCGTAGCGCCAGTCGAGGATCTCGGCCTGCGGCGTGCGTCGGCCCTGCCAGCGGTTCCACTGCAGCTTCACGGCCATCTCCACGGGCTTGCCGAGTTCGGGGATGCGGTCGGCCATGCGCCAGGCCACGAAGTTCAGGCGCCGGCCGCCGCTGAGCGGGACCTGGTGCCGGAAATTGCCGTCGCCGAAGGGCGCCGGGGGCCGGTCGAACACGAAACCCTTGAAGCCGAACACGGGCTCGGGATTCCCCTCTCCGTAAGGCTGCAGCAGGTCGAGGTCGTCGAGCAGCTGGTCCGTCACGTCCGCCGGGCGGATCCAGTGCGCGATGTCGAGGTCGCGTCCGTCCGCCGGCACGACGCCGGCGAGACGCTGGGCCCGGACGGCGGCGTCGAAGCGGGCGCGGAAATCGGCGACCGCGACCGCGTCCAACGAGACGCCGACGGCCATCGGGTGGCCCCCGTAGGTCTTGAGCAGGTCGGCGCAGGCGCCGAGCGCCTCGACGAGATTGGTGCCCGGCACGCTGCGGCCGGAGCCCTTGGCGCTGTCCCCTTCCTTGCCGAGGACGATCACCGGACGGTCCAACGCGCGGCAGATCTTGCCCGCCGCGATGCCGACGACGCCCGGATGCCAGTCGCCATGGACCACGTAACCGGCGAGGTCGCCCATCGCCTTGGCCTGGGCCATGGCTTCCTCGGTGACCTTCTTGTCGATCTCCTGGCGCTCGCGGTTGATGGCGTCGAGCTGCGCGGCGTCGCGCAGGCAGTCGTCGGGATCGTCGGAGAGCAGCAGGCGCAGGGGCAGCGAGGCGTCGGCCAGGCGGCCGCTCGCGTTGATGCGGGGTCCGATGCGGTAGGAGACGTCGACCGACGAAAGCACGCCGCCGGGCTCCATGCCGCTGACCGCGATGAGGGCGCGCAGGCCCTGCCGGCGGGCCTCGCCCAGCGCCTTGAGCCCGTGGGCCGCGAGGATGCGGTTCTCCGCGCGGAGCGGGACGAGATCGGCGATGGTGCCGAGGGCGGCCAGGTCGAGGTAGTCCTTGACCGCGATCGAGGTGCCGCGGGCGTCGCCGGCGAGTCGCAGGACCTTCAGTACGCCGTGGACCAGCTTGAAGACCAGCCCCGCCGTGCAGAGCGCCTGCCACGGGGCGTCCTCGGCGTCGTTGACGCGCGGGTTGACGAGCGTGCAGGTGACGCGGGATTCCTTGGCGACGTGGTGGTCGACCACGATGACGTCGACGCCATCGGCGCGGAGGCGTTCGACCTCGGACCGGGAGTTGGTCCCGCAGTCCAGGGCGACGAAGAGCTGCGGCTTCGCCTCGGCGAGGACGCGCTCGAGCGCGGCCATCGAGAGACCGTAGCCCTCTTCCAGGCGGCGCGGGACGAAGTATTCCGGCCGGGCGCCGAGGCGACGGAGGAAGTGGACGAGCATCGCGGTGCTCGAGACCCCGTCGACGTCGTAGTCGCCGAGGATGGCGATCCGCTCGCCCTTGGCGGCGGCGGCGACGAGACGCTCGGCGGCCTCGCGCAGGCCGCCGACCGCGAACGGGTCGGAGACGTGGGCGAGCTGCGGACGGAGATGACGCTCCGCCTCGGCCTCGTCCGCGAAGGAACGGGCGAGGACGGCGGCCAGGGGTTCGCTAACCCCCAGCGCGGCCGCGATGCGACGGGCGAGCCCGGCGTCCGCGGCCCGGTGAGACCAGGCGGCCATAGGAAGGGGCGCCTTAGGCGTCCTTGTCGGAGCCCGCCTCCCAGGAGTAGGTGCGCGGGAGTTCCGCGGCGTCTACGCCCTTACGATCGCCCTTGTGCCACCAATAGAAGACGGGGCTCGCGATGAAGATGGAGGAGAAGGTTCCGGTCAGCACGCCGTAGATGAAGATCTCGCCGTAGAGACGGACGTCGCCGGCGCCGAAGGCCCAGAGGGCGACGGCGCACAGGAAGACCGTCGCCGCGGTGAGCGTCGTACGGGAGAGCGTGCGGTTGATGGCGAAGTGGATCACGTCGCGGAGCTCGCGGCCGGGATTGGCCTGGAGTTCCTCGCGGATGCGGTCGAAGACGACGATGGTGTCGTTGATGGAGTAGCCGATGATCAGCAGGATGGCCGCGATGAGGGTCGCGTTGAACTGGCCGCCGAAGGCGACGAAGAGAGCGATCGTCAGGAGCACGTCGTGCAGGGTGGCGACCATGGCCGCGACGCCGAAGCCGGTCTCGAAACGCAGGGCCACGTAGATGCCGATGCCGAGGAGCGCGAGGATGACCGACCAGATCGCGTTGGCGCGCAGCTCCGAGCTGACGGACCCGCCGATGGCCTCCTTGGAGAGCATCAGCTTGTCGGCCGGCGCGGCGCGGTCCTTGAGGATCTCCGAATGCTTGGCCTGGATGGCGCCGACGATGGCCGCGACGTTGGCGAACTCGCCCTTGGACTTGTCCTTGGTGAGTTCGGTCTCGATGCGGAGGGTCGGTTCGCCGCCGCCGACCGGGGTCTGCACGGTGACGGTGGTGTCCGGCAGGCCGATGGAACCGGCCAGAGCGGCGATCTTGCCGGTGTCGACGACGGCGCCGGGCGCCAGGGCGACCAGGGTGGATTCGCCGCCGCGGAAGTCCTTGCCGAAGGCTTCCTTGCCCTTGATGGCGAGCTGGGCGAGGCCGAGACCGATGACCAGCCAGGAAGCGATGAAGGCGACGCGGGCGAACTTGAGGAACGGGATGTCGAGCGTCGGGCGGAAGACCGGCAGGCCGAAGATGCGCGTCATCACGCCCTGGGAGAGCGCGAGTTCCTGCAGGCCGCGGCAGGTCACGAGGGACGTGAACACGGTGGTGAAGATGCCGATGGTCAGCGTGATGCCGAAACCGCGGATCGGACCGGAACCCATGAACACGAGGATCAGGGCCGTGAGCAGCGTCGTCAGGTTGGCGTCGATGATGGTCCAGGTCGCGCGGGCGTAACCTTCGCGCAGGGCGACGGAACGGTCCTTGCCGAGGGCGGCCTCCTCGCGCACGCGCTCGAAGATGAGGATGTTCGCGTCGACGGCCATGCCGAGGGTGAGCACGAGCGCGGCGACGCCGGGCAGCGTGATGGTCGCGCCGAAGTAGGCCATGGCGCCGAGGATCATCAGCAGGTTGAGGATCATGCCCAGGATGGCGATGAAGCCGCCCCAGACGTAGAACCCGACCATGAAGAAGACGACGAGTCCGACGGCGACCAGCGAGGCCACGACGGACTTGCCCTGGGCGTCCTTGGCTAGCGACGGGCCGACGGAGGTGACGTCCTGGATGATGAGGGGAAACTCCAGCGGATTGTTGAGCACGTTGGCGAGCTCGACCGCCTCTTCGCGGGTGAACGAACCGGTGATGGTGGCGCCGCTGCTACGGATGGCCTCGCGGACCGTCGGGGCGGACTGCAGCTTTCCGTCGAGGACGATGGCGAGCTGGCCGACCGAACGGACGTTGCCTTCGGCGATCTTGGCGGTGAGGTCGCCGAACTTCTTCGAGCCCTCGTCGGTGAACTTCATGTCCACGTAGAAGGAGATGCCGTCGTCGGAGCGACCGGAGGCGGTCTTGATGATCTTGCCGGTGGCGTCGGCGGCCTTGCGGACGTAGTAGCGGTTGACGGTGATGGCGCCGGTGCGGGCGTCGACGTCACGGATGGTCAGCACCTCGTAGGTCGAGATGGCCGAAGCGGAACCGAGCATCGGATCGACCGGCAGCGAGCGGAGCGAGTGCTCACGCTCGGTCTCGGCCGGACGTTCGAAGCGGTGGACCTGACGGAACTCGAGCTTCGCGGGCTTCTTGAGCGCGTCGATGACGTCCGGATTGTTGGCCGCGTCCTCACCGGGGAGCTGGACCTCGAGCGAGAGGTCGCCCACGGGACGGAGGACGGGTTCGGCGACGCCGTACTGGTTGACGCGTTGCTCCATGACCTGGAGGGCTTGGCTGACCATGTCGGCGTGGGAGACGCCGGACTTGTCGCCGGCGGCCTTCTCGCCGGATTCGGCGCCGGTCGGGTCGACCTTGAGCGTGAAGGACACCCCGCCCTGCAGGTCGAGGCCTAGTTTGAGACGGCCCTGGGAGCCGACGAGCAGCTGCTTCAGCACGATGCCGTTGCGCTTGGCCTGGTCGGGTTCGCGGACGATCTGCGCTTCGGTGAAGAAGAACGGACGGAAGTCGACCGGCGCGGCGCGACCGCGGCCTTCGCCGATGTCACGCAGGGCCTGGAAGTAAGAGACCGACTTCTGGTCGGCGGGGACGGCGGCGTCCTTGTAGCGCTTGACGCGCCCGAGGGCCTCGGCGTGGAGCTTGTCGAATTCGGGCTTCTGCGCGATGACCTGCGTGGGCACGAACTGCTCGAGAGGGGTCGGAGCGATCGGGTGGAACTCGTACCAGGCGACCGCCAGGGCGACGAGGGAGACCGCGATCTTCCAGAACCAGGTCCTGGACGTCATAGTGTCAGGGTAGGCTTAGGGGTGGATGACCTCAGGCCTGGACGGCGGCGTCGGCGTCCTTGCCCATGATGGCGGACTTATGGACGACGAGTCGGCCGGAATCGAGTTCGAGGGTGATGCGGTCTTCCTTGATGGAGACCACGCGACCGTAGATGCCGCCGGCGGCGAGCACCTTGTCGCCGACCGAGAGTTCGGACTGGAGCTTTTCGAGCTCCTTCTGGCGCTTACGCTGAGGCGCGAAGAGCAGGAAGTACATGCCCACGAAAAGCAGGGCGTACATGGCCAGGATAGGCCACGGGCTCCCCTGCTCTCCTTGGGCCGCACCGGCGGCAGGCTGAGCCTGCGCTAGTCCCTGAATGACAACAGTTTGGATGATATTCATTGTTCGTATTGTTTGGAAAGGGGTGAGCTGAAGGTCTGGAAATGCGATTATGTGACAAAAAGGCAAGCCCCGGCATCCCCGATTGGCTTTGATTACCCCCTAGGAGGTGTCAGTGTGAATAACTCTCCATGAGCACGTCCGAACCGGAGCCGACCCAAGGCTCCTCTACCGCCAAGCCGCTGACCATGGCGGCCACCATCGCGGCCCTCGGGGTCGTGTTCGGCGACATCGGGACGAGCCCCCTCTACGCGTTCAAGGAGTGCCTGCGGGTCAGGGATGCCGACAACAACATCCTCGGCGCCACTCAGGTCGTCCCGATCCTCTCCCTGATCATCTGGTCCCTCATCTTCGTGGTGATGGTGAAATACGTGCTCCTGGTCATGGAAGCCAACGAAGACGGGGAAGGCGGCATCATGACCCTGGTGTCCCTCGCCTCCTCCAAGGACAAGGAGAAGGCCAAGCGCAAACACCGCAACGTGCTGGTCCTGCTCGGCGTCTTCGGCGCCGCCCTGCTCTACGGCGACGGGGTCATCACGCCCGCCATCTCGGTCGTCTCCGCGCTGGAAGGGGTCAAGGAGGCCAATGAACGGCTGCACGGACCGCTCACGGCCGGCTTCCTCAAATACTTCATCCCGACGGCCGCCGTGCTCATCCTCGCCGGCATCTTCTGGCTGCAGAAGATCGGCACCGGCCGGGTCGGCATGTATTTCGGCCCGATCACGATGGTCTGGTTCGCCGTCATCGGGGGCCTCGGCGTGCTTTCGCTCGCCCTGCATCACGCTGTCCTCGGGGAGATCCTGTGGGCCTTCAACCCGCTGGAAGGACTGCACCTGCTGATCACCCACCCCGGGCTCGGCATCCTGATCCTCGGCGCGGTCTTCCTGTCGGTCACGGGAGCCGAGGCCCTGTACGCGGACATGGGACATTTCGGGCAGAAGCCGATCCGGGCCGCCTGGTGCTTCATCGTCTTCCCCGCCCTCATCCTGAACTACCTCGGCCAGGGCGCCTGGGCCCTCGCCCACCCGGACGCCCTCCTCGAGCCGGGCTTCAATCCCTTCTTCAACATGGCGCCCGGCTGGGCGCAGATCCCGCTGGTCGTCATCGCGACCCTCGCGGCCATCATCGCCTCACAGGCCCTCATCGCCGGCGCGTTCTCGATCACCATGCAGGCGATCCAGCTGAACTACCTGCCGCGCATGCGCATGAACTACACCTCGGACCAGGAGTCCGGGCAGGTCTACGTGCCGGTCATCAACTGGCTGCTCATGATCGGCTCCATCTACCTCGTCCTGCACTACGAGACCTCCGAGAACCTCGCCAGCGCCTACGGCATCGCGGTCAGCCTGACGATGCTGGTCACGACGATCCTCTTCGGCCAGTACCTGCGGCACAAGCTGCGCATCCCTTCCGCCGGAGCCTACGCCCTGCTCACGCCCTTCATCCTGCTGGAGGTGCTCTTCGTGCTCGGCAACGCCCACAAGGTGCTCCCCAACGGCTGGCTGCCGCTCCTCATCGGGGTCGTGGTCTACTACCTCATGGCGGTCTGGAACAAGGGGCGCATCGCGATGAAGCAGAAGATGAGCGAGGGCGAGGCCGCGGGGGATTTCGAGAACTTCCTCGACAGCGTCGAGGACCGCTTCGTGGCCGGCAAGTTCGCCCGCGTGAAGGGCACGGCGGTCTACCTCGCCGGTTCGACGAAGTCCGTCCCGATGGCGCTGGCCCATAATCTCAAGCACAACCGGGCCCTCCACGACCACATCATCGTGGTGACGCTGAAAGTCGACGAAGACCGGGCGATCGTGCCCGAACAGGAGCGCGTCAGCTTCCACACCCGGGGACCGAAGTTCTGCAAGGTCGACAGCCACGAGGAGTTCCCCTCCGTGCTGAGCGTCACGGGCCGCTTCGGCTTCCGCGAGAAGCAGAACGTGTTCCCCGTCCTCGAGAAGGCCTACCAGGAGCTCGGCATCAACCCCAACCCGCTCGAGACGACCTACTTCCTCAGCCGCGAGACGATCGTGCGCGCGACCACCGGCTTCTCGCTCAACGCCGTCCAGGAAAAGCTCTTCGAA
>VHCL01000029.1 GCA_016871725.1 Verrucomicrobiota bacterium
GGCAAGGCCGTGCCGACGCCCCACCTGGACGCGTTGGCCGCTTCCGGCGTACGCTGCACCAGCGGCTACGTCTCCCATCCTTTCTGTTCGCCCACCCGCGCGGGCCTGCTCACGGGCCGCTACCAGCAACGCTTCGGGCATGAGAACAATCCGGCCTATGATCCGGCCGACGCCGTGGCGGGGCTGCCGCTCACGGAGAAACTCCTGCCGCAGTTCCTCAAGGAAGTCGGCTACCGGACCGGCTGGATCGGCAAGTGGCACCTCGGCGCCACGCCCGCCCATACGCCCTGGGCCCGCGGCTTCGACCAGACCTATGGCTTCATCGGCGGGGGCCATTCCTTCTCCGGCTGGACGATCGACGTGAAGAAGGAATACAACGTCCCGCTCACCCGCGACGGCCAGGCGACCACCGAAGTACCCGCCCACCTCACCGAAGCGTTCGGCAAGGAGGCCGTCGCCTTCATCCGGCGCAACGCCGGCGCGCCTTGGATGCTTTACCTTGCGTTCAACGCCCCGCACACGCCCCACATGCCCACGGTCGAGCGGGAACAGCAGTTCGCCCACGTCAAGGACGCGACGCGCCGCAAGTGCCTCGCCCAGATCAGCCTGATGGACGACGCCGTCGGCGCGATCACCAAGGCCCTCGCGGACAGCGGCCAGGCGCAGGACACGCTGATCTTCTTCTTCACCGACAACGGCGGCACGCCGCCCTCGCTCGGCGCCGACAACACGCCGTTGCGCGGCTACAAAGGCTACGTCTACGAAGGCGGCGTCCGCGTCCCGTTCGTCATCAGCTGGCCGGCCCGACTCAAGGCGGGCTCGACCTATGACCGCCCGGTCTCCTCTCTCGACGTCACCGCCACGGCCTTGGCGCTGGCCGGCGTCACCTTCCCCACCGAGCGCAGACTCGACGGCGTCAACCTCATCCCCTTCCTGCGGGGCGAGACCCAGACCGCGCCGCACGCGAACCTCTTCTGGCGTACCGGCGGCGGCCAGAGCTACGCCGTGCGCTCCGGGGACTGGAAGCTGGTCCGCAACCGCAAGCAACCCGACGAACTCTACGACCTGTCGACGGACATCGGCGAAGCCAAGGACCTGGCGTCCGCCCGCCCCGAAGTCGTCGCCAAGCTTGCCGCCGACCTCTCGGCCTGGGACAAGGAGCTGATCGCCCCGCTCTTCCAGAGCCCCAAGGGAGGCAAAGCCCCCCCGAAGAAGGCGAAGAAATAACCATCGGCCCCGGACGGGGTTTCGGCGGCTTTTCCTCTGGTCGGGCTGGTGAGATTCGAACTCACGACCTCTTGCACCCCATGCAAGCGCGCTACCAGACTACGCTACAGCCCGAGAGAGGAAAGATTGGGTTAAGCCCCAGCCCGGCGGGGTTGTCAATCCGACAAAGCCGGCCCCGTGGTTTCTCGACATAACCAAGGGCTAAGCCTAGGAATTAGGCATGAGCCGCACCCCCCTGCTCCTGCTTGCCCTCTTGACCGCCGCCCTCGGTGCGGAGACCCGCCCGAACATCGTCTTCATCCTGGCCGACGACCTCGGCTTCGGCGAAGTCGGCTTCAACGGCCAGAAGATCATCCGCACGCCGAACGTCGACCGCCTCGCCCGCGAAGGCATGATCCTCACCCGACACTACTGCGGCAACGCGGTCTGCGCCCCCTCGCGCACGGTACTCATGACCGGTCGCAACCCCGGTCACGCCACGGCCCGCGACAACGGCGACGTCGGCGACCGCGAGCAGTTCCCCCTTCCCACCGGCATCGCCACCCTGCCCGGCACGCTCAAGCAAGCCGGCTATGCGACCGCCGCGTTCGGCAAATGGGGCATGGGCAGTTTCGAGTCCACCGGTAGTCCGCTGAAGCAGGGCTTCGATCGCTTCCTCGGCGTGACCAGCCAGTGGATCGCGCACAGCCACTACCCGCCCTTCATCCAGGATGACGGCAAGAAGGTGCCGCTCGACAACGGCCCCGATGGCACGCCCGGTCACGGCGTCTTCCCGGCTGGAGCCGACCCGCAGGACCCGAAGGCCTACGCGCCGTTCATCGGCAAAGACTTCCTCAGCGAGCGTACCATCGTGGGCGCCGAAGCCTTCATCGCGACCCACAAGGACAAGCCGTTCTTCCTCTACTACGCCTCGCCGCTGCCGCACGTGGCCCTGCAGATCCCGGCCGAAGAACTGAAACAATATGAAGGAGTCATCACCGAGGCGGCCCCCTACGCCCCGCAGAAAGGCGGCTACAGCCCCAACCGCACCCCACGCACCACTTACGCCGCGATGATCTCGCGCCTCGACAAGGAAGTCGGCCGCATCCTTGCCGCCCTCGAGAAAGCCGGCGTGGCGGACAACACGATCATCGTCTTCTCCGGCGACAACGGCGCCACGCATGACGCCGGCGGCGTCGACACGCAATACTTCAACTCCGCGGGCGGACTCAGAGGCCTCAAAGGCTCGCTCCACGAAGGTGGCATCCGCGAACCGACCGTCGTCCGTTGGCCCGCCGGCATCAAGGCCGGAACGCGCTCGCACCGAATCTCGGGCTTCGAGGACTGGTTCGTGACGTTCTCGGAACTGGCCGGCGTGAAGATGGAACGCACGGCCGCCATCGCCAGCGAAAGCCTCGTCCCCGCGCTCAAGGGAACCGACACCCCGCGGACCGCCCCGCTCTACCGCGAGTTCCCGGGCTACGGCTCGCAGCAGGCGATCTGGGACGGAAAGTGGAAGGCGATCCGCACGGACATGGCCAAGAAGGCCCAGTCCAAGGCGCCGATCGTCACCCAGCTCTACGACCTCGACGCCGACCCGAACGAGACGAACGACCTGGCCGCGAAATTCCCCGACGTCGTGAAGGAACTCGAAGCCAAGATGGCCGCCGCACGCGTGCCCAACCCCGACTTCCCGCTCCCCGGCGTCGACCCTCTCCCCGCCGGCAAGGGCAAGAAGAAGGCGGCGAAGAAGTAAGGAGACGGAGCGACAACTTCAGGTGGCGGGTGGCAGCCCTGGGTGGCGGAATTACTTGCGCTCAAAGGGAAACCGGAGACCGGATGACTGGCCGGGGCCCTGCATCAATTCAGACCTCCATTCAGTCCTCAACGCCGCGCTCCACGCAGTCCTCCGCTCTTCAAAGATCTTCGATGCCTGCGCGTAGCTCCGCGGCCTTCTTCTTCACCGCGGCTTTCTCCGACGGCGACATGTTCGCGGCCTGACGGACGGCCATGCCGATGCGCGGATTGTTCAGGAAGCGGTCCTGATGGCGTAACCAGAAGTCCCAATAGAAAGCGTTGAGCGGACAGGCCAGCGGCCCGGTGCGGTCCTTGGGGTCATAGGGACAGCCGCCGCAGTAGTTCGACATCTTGGAGACATAGCTGGCCGCACAACAGTAGGGCTTGCTGGCTAGGAAACCGCCGTCGGCGTGCTGGCTCATGCCGATGACGTTCGGAAGTTCGACCCACTGGAAGGCGTCGATGTACACGCCGAGATACCAGCGTTCGACCTCGGCCGGATCGACCCCCGCGGTCAGGCAGAACGAACCGATGACCATCAGGCGCTGGATATGATGCGCATAGGCGGTGTCGAGCGACTGGCCCACGGAGTGGCGCATACAGTTCATCTTCACCTTGCCGGTCCAGAACCAGGACGGCAGCGAGAGCGTGTGGCCGAGGCCGTTGGCGTCGGCGTAGCCGGGCATCTTGGCCCAGTAGACCCCGCGGACGTATTCGCGCCAGCCGATGATCTGGCGGACAAAGCCTTCCGTGGCCGCCAGAGGGTAACGTTTCGGATCACGCGCATGCGCGTCGTCCGCGGCCTCGGCGACCTCCGCCGGCGACAGCAGCTTCACGTTGAGGGCGAAGGAGAGACGGCAATGGAAAAGACGGTCGGACGAGGTATGCATCGCGTCCTCGTAGTCGCCGAAGTCAGGCAGGCCTCGTTCGATGAAAGCATCGAGTTGCTTGAGCGCTTCCTTACGGTCCCGCGGCCAAGGAAAGTCCTTCTCCGAGGGCTCCCCCATCGTCCTGACCCCGGCGGCCTGGATCTCCTGCCAGATCTCCGAATGGTCATGGGAGACGTCCCACGGCTTCGGCGGGGGCGGCGTACCCTTCCAAGGCTTCCGGTTCTCCTTGTCGTAGTTCCATTCCCCGCCGAGCGGGGCGCCGTCCTCGTCGAGCAACAGGCGCGTCCGGACTCGCATCTTGCGATAATAAGACTCCATCAGCCAGCGCTTGGCGTCCTTCTGAAAATGCGCCGCCACGCCGCCGCGGCCGTCGAGGAAGTGTTCGGAGCTGACGCACGCCGTGACCAGGCCGCAACCGGCGGCGAAGGCCCGCAAGTCCTGGTCGAGCCGCCACTCGTCGGGCTCCTGGTATTCGAAGCGCCCGGCCTTCGTCGCCTTGAAGACCTGCTGCAGGTTCTCCGCAAAGTTCTGGCGGTTATCCTTGTCGCCCAACCGGAAGTAACGGACCTGATGGCCTTGTTTCGTCAGCAGTTCGGCCATCCGGCGCATCCCCGCGAAGATCGCGATGACCTTCTGGGCATGATGGACGACGTAATCGGTCTCGGAGCGCACCTCCATGAACACATACGTCACGGCAGGGTCGACCCGCTTGAACCAGGAATGCTCCGGATTCAGCTGATCGCCGAGGACGAGACGGACGGTGGAGGCCACGCCCGCAAGGGACGACGAACTCCTCCCGACGCAAATCGCCGTCAGGTTTATCTGGCCAGACGGCGCAATTCGATGCGCCGGAACCAGACCGGCTGGCCTTCCGCCTGGAGGGCGATGTGGCCGTGGGAGAGCAGCAGTTCGGCGCCAGCGTCCAGCTGGTCGGTCGCAGGAGAGATATGGTTGCGCGGGTCGAGCTGCGGTCGCTGATACCGGAGCACCTCCGCGCCGTTGACGCGGTGGACGATTTCTTCATCCCCGCGCACTTCGACCTCGATGGCCACCCATTGCTCGGCCGGGAAGGTCGGCGCCTTCGAGGTCACGATGTGCTGCGTGACCAGTTTGCCGTCCATCTCCAAGTTGGTGCCGGGGGTACAGACGTTGCCGGTCGGGCGGGCCCCCTTGCCTTCGTCGGCCAGGAATTGAAACTCCAGGCTGGAAGGAAAACCTTGGTCCATCCCCATGCTCTGCGGGGGCTGGGCGTGGAGCATGACGCCGCTGTTGAGATTCACGTACTTCGGGGCGTCAGCCATCATCTTTCCCGCGAAGCGATACTCCATCCGCAAGACGTAACGCGAATACGCGAGGTTGGTGAAAAGATGCCCATACTGCTGGTCGAACTTCGCATAGCGATCGTAGGCCACCTTGATCATGCCATCCTCGACCCGGAATGTGTCGGCGTAATTCTCGCCGAGGGGATGCTTGGCGATCTTGGGCGTCCACCCCGACAGGTCCTTGCCGTTGAACAAGGCGTGCCACTTAGGCTCCTCCGCGGAGACCAACGTGACGAGGCAGGAACCGACCAGGGGCAGAAAGCGGCGCATGCCTATGACTAAGGGGTCAACGGCCTGATTCCAATCCCTGAACCCGGAATCTGCGCGCCTGTTTGCGCGCAAGGCGAATCCGCACACAAAGTCGGCATGCACGGCGTCAAAAAAGAGCACCTTCCGGCCAAGACCTGCCCGACCTGCCAAAGGCCGTTCAGCTGGCGCAAGAAGTGGGAACGCTGCTGGGACGAGATCCGCTTCTGCAGCGACGCCTGCCGCAAAGGCACGCCGCGCGGCAAGGCACGAAAAAGCCCGGGGGCTCCGGGCTGATTTAAGACCTCTGGACCTCTGGACCTCGGGCCCACTGGCCCTCGTGTCCTCGCTTAACGCGGTCCGCCTTGGCGACGGGTTCCCGGACGACCGTACGGACGATAGTTGCCCTGCGAAGCGCGGTAACCGCCGTGGCGGCCGCCCTGCGGACGGCCTTCACGTTCGCTGTGGTGCGAGCCGGCGCGGGGATCCTGGTAGCGCTGGAAGTCTTCCGGGGTGCGGGCCGGGGCCTGCTGGGTGTAGTCGAAGCCGGGCAGCTTGCCGCAGTGCAGGTGCTTGCCGACGATGCGTTCGAGGCGACGCAGTTCGCCGAGGTCTTCCTTCGTGACGAAGGTGATGGCGGTGCCGGTCGCGAGGGCGCGGCCGGTGCGGCCGATGCGGTGGACGTAGTCCTCGAGCTGGTCAGGGAAGTCGAAGTTGAAGACGTGCGTGATGCCGTCGACGTCGATGCCTCGCGAAGCGATGTCGGTCGCGACGAGCACGCGGATCTCGCCGTTCTTGAAGGCCTGCAGGGCGCGCTGGCGCTGGCTCTGCGAACGGTTGGCGTGGATGGCGGCGCAGCTGATGTCGGCGCCCTGGAGCTTACGGCAGATGCGGTCGGCGCCGTGCTTGGTGCGGGCGAAGACGATGACCATCTTGAGGGCCTCGTCCTTCAGGAGATGGTGCAGCATGACCTGCTTGAGAGCGCCGGGGCACTCGTAGAGCAGCTGGGTGACCGTCTCGGCGGGGTTGGAGCGGCGACCGACCTCGATGAGCTTCGGATTGCGCTGATACTGCTTGGTGAGGGTCTCGATCTCGCGGGAAAGCGTGGCCGAGAACATCAGCGTCTGGCGCTCCTTGGGCAGCGCGCGGACGATGGTGTTGATCGCCGGCAGGAAGCCCATGTCCAGCATGCGGTCGGCCTCGTCGAGGACGAGGCATTCCACGGCGGAGAAGTCGCCATGGCCCTGGCTGCCGAGGTCGAGGAGGCGGCCCGGGGTCGCGATGAGGAAGTCGCAGCCGCGACGGAGGGCGGCGATCTGCGGGCGCTCGGAGACGCCGCCGTAGCAGGTGGCCACGGTGACGCCGGCGTAACGGGAGTAAGCGGCGACGTTCTCGGCGATCTGGACGACGAGCTCGCGGGTCGGGGCCAGGATCAGGCAGCGGACCCTGCCCTGATGGGCGCCGGACTTCGTGCGGACGAGGCGGGTGAGCAGCGGGAGGGTGAAGGCGGCGGTCTTGCCGGTACCGGTCTGGGCCACGCCGATGACGTCCTGCCCGTCGATGATCGGGGGGATGGCGGCCAGCTGGATGGGCGTCGGCTCGGTGTAGCCTTGGTCGGCTACGGCCTTGAGGACGGCGGCGTCTAAGCCGAGGGAATCAAATGACATCACCGCAAAGTGAGTAAGGGAAACGCAAAGGGCGAGAAGAATAGGGGGAGGAGAGGCATAAGGTGGAAGCGGTTGGCGGATAGCGGTTGGCGGTTAGGCAATCACTCGGATAACGGGCGGAAGCGATGAGGGAGTCACCGGGATAATGGGCAGCAGGGGTTGGGCTGAGGACCTTTTTGAGGGCGTAAGCACACCTCTACCCAGCCTTCTTCACCCGCATGATCGGGGTTCTAGCCGCTAACCGCCAACCGCCACCACCTTCGCTGGGACTGCGTCCCAGCATTGCACTCCCCCTGCCCTTCCCTAGACCACACATCAACCCCTGACGATGACGACCAAGCAACCCGACGGCTGGAGCTCGAAACTAGGCGTGATCATGGCCGTCGCCGGCAGCGCCGTCGGCCTCGGCAATTTCCTCCGCTTCCCCGGACTGGTCGCCGACAAGGAGACCGGCGGCGGCGCCTTCCTGATCGCCTACTTCCTCTCCCTCCTGATCGTCGGCCTGCCGATCTGCTGGGTCGAGTGGACGCTCGGCCGCTTCGGCGGCACGCAGGGCTTCAACTCTTCGCCCGGCATCTTCCATGCGATCATCCGCAAGCCCTGGGGCAAATACGTCGGCCTCCTCGGCTTCATCATCCCGGTCGGCGTCTACTTCTACTACGTCGTCATCGAGTCCTGGTGCCTCGGCTACGCCTGGAACAGCTTCAGCGGCGGGCTCGACCTCGGCAAGGACCCCAAGGCCTACGCCGCCGCCTTCGCGGCCTTCACCGGCCAGGCCGGCGACGGCTCCGTGCTTGGTTTCGGCGGACCGTTCCTCTTCTTCGTCGGCGTCTTCGTCCTCAACTTCGTCATCATCTACCGCGGCCTTTCGAAAGGCATCGAGTTCATCTGCAACTGGGGGATGCCGCTCCTGATCGTCATCGCCCTCGCGCTGCTCGTCCGGGTCATGACGCTCGGCACGCCCGACCCGGCCAAGCCGGAGCTCAACGTCTGGAACGGCCTGGGCTACATGTGGAATCCCCACGACATCACGCAGGGTCTGTCCAACCCCGCCGTCTGGCTCAAGGCCGCCTCGCAGGTGTTCTTCACGCTCTCGGTCGGCTTCGGCGTGATCATCACCTACGCGAGCTACCTTAAGAAGCACGACGACGTCGTGCTCAGCGGCCTGACCGCCACCGCCGCCAACGAATTCTGCGAAGTCGGCCTGGGCGGGATGATCACCGTGCCCGCCGCCTTCGCCTTCCTCGGCGCCTCGGCCGTGGCCGGCGGCACCTTCGCCCTCGGCTTCAACGTCCTGCCGCAGGTCTTCGCCGGCATGCCCTACGGCCACCTCTTCGGCGGCCTCTTCTTCACCCTGCTCTTCATCGCCGCGATCACCTCGTCGCTCTCCATGCTCCAGCCCGGCATCGCCTTCCTCGAAGAAGGCCTGGGCCTCGACCGACGCGGCTCGGTCGCGCTGCTCGGCCTGATCACCGCGGTCGGCTGCACGCTCGTCGTCTGGTTCAGCGAGGGCCTCAAGGCGCTCTCGACCGTCGACTTCTGGATCGGCGACATCGGCATCTTCCTGCAGGGCACCATCCTCATCTACGTCTTCAACCTCGCCTTCGGCACCGAACGCGGCTGGACCGAGGCCCATCAAGGCGCCGAAATCCGCATCCCCCGGGTCTTCAGGTTCATCCTCCGCTGGCTCTCGCCGGCCTATCTGACCGCGATCTTCGCGATGTTCGTCCTCAAGAACGTCGCCGGCTGGAACCTGTCGTTCGGCGCCCCGGTCTTCGCGCCGACCGACCCGATCCTCGACCTCGTGGGCGGCCCCGGGCATCCGGCAAGCGGCGTGGCCCGCCTGACGGCCTTCTTCCTGCTCCTCTTCACGGCCTTCTCGGCGCTCATGATCCATCGCGCCGGCAAACGCTGGGACGCCCGCTAAGCCGACGACCTTACGACCATGACTACCGCCGGACTCCTCTTCATGCTCATCTCCGTGGGCTCGGTCGCCACGCTCTTCGCCTGGTGCCTCTTCAAGGTGCTCACGGGCAAGAAGGACCCCGACCACCTCGCGCACGTCGAGCCGGTCGAGACCCAGGACATCGACCGGCGCTGAGCCGGCTCACTTCTTCGCCGGGGCGAGCTCCTGCCGCGTGGCGATGGGGACGTAACCGACCTCGAGCCCCTTCGGAGGGGTGAGGACCTGCGCGGGATCGAGCGCGGCGAGCTTGCCGACGGTGGGCGGCGCGAGGTATTCGCGGTCCTTGGTCCAGGTGCGGTGGAGTTTCTCGACCTTGGCCTGCAGGGCTTCGCGCTCGGCCGGGGTCAGGTCGGCGTTGAGGAGGGCCGGCTGATCGGCGAAGCGATACCAGTAGTAGGTCACGACGCTGCCGTCGCCGAGGAAGGCCTGGAACGGTCCGGCCTTGGGGCCGGGGACCTTCCAGGTCGTCTTCTCCCCGGGCTGCGTCTCGCGCGGCGCCTGCGGCTTCTCCTTCGGCGGGTCGAAGGTCATCTGCGTCAGGCCCGTCGAAGCCGGGACGTCCTTCGGCGACACCGCGGACCAACGTCCGTTCTTCCCGAAAGAGCCGAGGCGATAATATTCCGGCAGGGTGACGAGTCCCGGACGGGCGCGCGTGACCAGGTCGGCGTTCCATTGGTAGCCGTAGGTATGCGGGTCGGGGATGTGCGGCGTGGCGAAGGCCTTCCATTCGAGACCAGGCTTGGCCTCGCGCTTCGTGCCCTGCGGGTAGATGCTCCAGGTGGAGCCGCCGCCTGCGCGGAAGCTCTGCACCAGCGCGCCGGCGGGATTGATCGCGCCGGTGGCGACGGGGCCGCCGTCGAACCAGGCCTTCACGCCGTCATAGAGGGCGCGGCGGTCATAGCAGGTCAGGCGATGCAGGACCACCGTCGTGCCGTCGGCGCCGACGGGGAAGGAAGTCGGGGCCACGCGCGCATAGCTGTCGCCCTTCTCGTCCTTGGCCATCGCCGCCGGCACATACTGGGTCTCCATCTGGAAATGCTTGTTCGGATCCGAACCACGCGAATCCAACATCTGGCCGGCGACGGCCGGATTGCGGAGCGCCGCGCGCGCCCAGAAGTTCGGCGTGAAGAAACAGACCGGACCCTTGAAGTTCGCGGAGTTCAGGAAGAGCGTCCAGCAGTTGGCCCCCGTCGGGACGTCCTTGCCTTCGGTCTTCGTCTTGGCTTCGGCGAACGGCATCGGCAGATAACCATAGCCGAAGAGCTCGCCGTTGACGCCTTGCTTGAGGTTCAGGCCGTCGAGCGGGAACAGCAGCCAGGGGGTGAGCTGGGCGACGCCGTAGAGTCCGCGCGGATCCTCCCAAGTGCCGCGTCCGTAGGCAGGCCCGTTGGCGATGTCGTAGAAATTCACGCCGACGCCGCCCATGATGAACTTCGGGGTCGTGGAAGGAAAACGCGTGTCGCGCCACCAGCCGAGGCCGCCTTCGATGTCGTTGTAGAGGTCTTTCGGCTTGGCGTCCTTGGGATACAGCGGATGCATCCACGTGCCGAAGAGGCCGGTCTGGAACCGGTGGCCGGGATACTCGCTGAGGAGCGGCCAGGCCGCGGCGTAGATCGAGAAGCCGGCGTCATAGGGCTCGTTGACGCGTTCGGTCGGGACGATGAGATAGCCGGCCATCTCGACCTTCTGCGGGGCGGCGGAAGCGACGACCGCCAGCAGGCAGGCGGTCAGGAGTGCGGGGGTGCGCATGCGCGGATTTAAGCCCCGGGAAGGCATCCTGCCCACCCGAAATAATGGTGATTGGCGGTTAGCGGTTGGCGGTTGGCGGCTGGGCGTGCGTAACCAGCCTGACCACTTGTTCCGCCAATCCCTTTGCGAACGGCCGACCAAGGTTGATCGGCCCTATCCGACGCCGAGAGAGATAGTTCGAAGTCCAACGTCCGAGATTCCTCCCATCCAACCGCTAACCGCCGACCGTTGATACCCTGCGCCTCCGCCACTGCCCCTTGAATCTGGCCCCGCCCCCTCCCCATCCCCCAGCAAAGCCTAGCCCTGTCCCTAGCCCTATCCCTAGCCCTCCCAATTGGGCTTTGACTAGGGTTTTCCCCGTCCGTTAACCATACCCCTCGATTCCGTCCGTCCCGACCCCATGAAACGCACCCATACCTGCAACGCCCTCCGCCCCGCCGACGCCGGCCAGACCGTGACCCTCGTGGGTTGGGTCGACACCAAGCGCGACCTCGGCGGCGTGACCTTCGTCGACCTCCGCGACCGCGAAGGCCTGACCCAGGTGGTCTTCAATCCGGGCGCCAACGGCATCCAGGAGATCGCCCAGCGCCTGAAGACGGAATCCGTCATCGAGGTGACCGGCAAGGTCCGCGCCCGCTCGGCCGAGACCGTCAACGCCAAGCTCGCCACCGGCAGCATCGAGATCGCCGCCGAGTCCCTGACCGTCCACAACGTCTGCGCCGACCTGCCGTTCCCGATGGACGACGACAAGGCCGACAAGGTGAACGAAGACCTCCGCCTCGAATACCGCTTCCTCGACCTCCGTCGCCCGCGCAACATCGGCCTGCTCAAGCTGCGCGCCAAGGCCGCCCGCGCCATCCGCGCCGAACTCGACAGCCAGGATTTCCTCGAGATCGAGACCCCGACCCTCTTCAAGAGCACCCCGGAAGGCGCCCGCGAGTTCCTCGTGCCCAGCCGCGTCAACCCGGGCGAGTTCTACGCCCTCACGCAGTCCCCGCAGCAGTACAAGCAGATGCTCATGGTGGCCGGCGTCGAGCGCTACTACCAGATGGCCCGCTGCTACCGCGACGAAGACCTGCGCGCCGACCGCCAGCCGGAGTTCACGCAGGTCGACCTCGAGATGTCCTTCATCGACCGCGAGGACATGTACAAGCTGATCGAAGGCATCCTCAAGCGCACCTGGAAGGAGACCCTCGGCATCGACATCCCGACGCCCTTCCCGCGCATGGCCTACCAGGAAGCGATGGACCGCTTCGGCATCGACAAGCCCGACACCCGCTTCGGCATGGAGATCCAGGACCTCACCGGCCTCTTCAAGGGCTCGGCCTTCAAGGTCTTCAACGTCGCCGCCAACACCCCGGGCTCCGTGGTCCGCGCGATCAACGCCAAGGGCCTCGCCGACATCACCCAGGGCGAGCTCACCAACTTCGAGAACATCGCCAAGAGCGCCGGCGCCAAGGGCCTCGCTTTCATCAAGTGCGAAGCCGGCGAATGGAAGTCCCCGATCGTGAAGTTCTTCTCCGACGACGAGAAGGCCGCGCTGAAGAAACAGCTCAACATCGAAGACGGCGACATCGTCTTCTTCGCCGCCGCCCCGTGGGAACAGGCCTCGACCATCCTCGGCCGCATCCGCCTCGAGTCCTCCACCCTCCTCAAGGCCCGCGGCCGCCTCAACCTGCCCGCCGACCAGTATAACTTCCTCTGGGTCATCGAATTCCCGCTGATGCTCTGGGACGAGGAAGAGAAGCGCTATCTCTCCGCCCACCATCCTTTCACCGCCCCGGTCGTCGAGGACGAGCCCCTGCTCGCCACCGACCCCGCCAAGGTCCGCGGCCAGCACTACGACATCGTCCTCAACGGCGTCGAACTCGGCGGCGGCTCGATCCGCATCCATAACCCGGCCGTCCAGAAGCGCGTCTTCGAGGACATCCTCAAGATCCCGCAGGACCTGGTGGACAGCCGCTTCGGCTACATGCTCAAGGCCTTCTCCTACGGCGCCCCGCCCCACGGCGGCATCGCCCTCGGCTTCGACCGCGTGGTCGCCATGCTCGCCGGCCGGTCCTCGATCCGCGACATCCTCGCCTTCCCGAAGAACCAGAACGGCCGCGACCTGATGGCCGACTGCCCGAGCCCCGTCGCCCCGAAGCAGCTGCGCGACCTGCGCATCCGCCTCGCGGAGGAAGAAGCCAAGCCGAAGGCCTGAGGCCCGCCCGCGTGACCGAACCTCGCCAGCATCCGCGGGACCCGCTCCACGGCGTGACCCTGCAGAAGCTGCTCGAGGCGATGGTGGCGAAGTACGGCTGGCGCGAGCTGGCGCACCGCATCCCGATCCGCTGCTTCATGTTCGACCCGACGATCAAGTCGTCGCTGATCTTCCTGCGCAAGACCCCTTGGGCCCGCGAGAAGCTCGAGAACTGGTACGTCGGCGACGTCCGCAAGTCCCAAGGCTTCGGGCTCTGAGGTTCGCCGCAGGGCGAACCAAGGCAGGGGCACGATTCATCATGCGCTCCTCCAAAGGGAGGGCGCGGCGGAGCCACGCCCCTACCCTCGGCCGCCCTGCGGCGGCCTGCCTTACCCTAAACTCGATACTCCATACTCGATACTCTACTTACCGATCTTCCACTTCGCCTGCCGGAGCACGGCCTTGCCGGCGGCCTTCTGGAATTCATACCAGACGGTGAGCAGCGTGCCGTCCGCAAGTTCGACCGTGGACGGATAACCAAGGTCGCCGCCTTCGCCGTCGGCGGAGATCGTCAGGGGTTCGCTCCACGTCCGCCCTTGGTCCGGGCTGATCCGCGCCTGGTTGCCGAAGGGCTTGCGACGATACCCGTATGTCATGACCAGGCGGCCATCCTTGAGCTTGAGAAGCTGCGAGGGCAGGCCCCACACGCCGATCGACCGGGGCGTGGTCCAGGTCTTCCCGCCGTCGGCCGATTCGGTCTGCAAGGTCTCGCCGACGTCGGGCTTATTGTGGTTACGGATCTGGGCGACGATGCGCCCGTCATCGGTCTCAAGCGCGAAGAGCTCATGGTAGCCCTTCTTCACCTCATCGCCCGGGCGCGTCGGGATCTCGCTCAGCCAGGTCCAGGTGAGGCCGTCGTCCTTCGATTCGGCCACGCCGATCTTCCCCTCCTTGGTCCAGAGCTGCTTGCCGACATAAAGCAGCCGACCGTCCTTGAGCTGCGTCGGGCCGTGCGGGCTGTTGACGAGCGTCGCGATGGGCGGCGACCAGGTCTTGCCTCCGTCGGTCGAACGCAGGACCCACTCGCCGAGCTGGGCCTGCCGCTGTTCCGCCGTCAGACGCGACTGCGCGGCCTTCCAACGGGCCTGCCGCTCCGGCGTCTGCTTGGCGAGCAGACCGCGCTCCTCGTAGGCCAGCGACGTGAACGTCGTGACGAGCAAGGTTCCCTTGGCGGTCTCCATCACGCCGCTGTCCCGGTCATCGATCGGTCCGTCGAGGAGCACCCGCGGCCAGGTCCAGCTGGCTCCGTCATCCTTGGAGGTCATGGCCTTCACCTGCCCGAACGGACAGATGTGGCCGTCGCGGCCGCCGGACCAGGTCACCCAAAGCTCGCCGTCGGCGCGGCGCGCGAGCGTCGACCAGCCGGCATAGGGTTCTTCCGGCGGGGTGATGGTCTTCGTCTCAAGGACCTGCGCGGTCTGCGCGCCGAGGGCGGCCGCCACGAGCAACGGCCAGACGCGACGGAGGAACGAACCAGGGGTGGGATTCATTCCTACTTCATAAACTATCCAAACTCCCCCGCAATCCCTTACCTCCCCGTGCCCCCTTGTCCCCGTGTCCCCTAAGCGTTACGGCATCTCCGCGCCACGGGCCGCGGTGACGAGGTGATACCACTCTTCACGGGCCAGTTCGAGGTCCGCCGCGGCGGCCAGGGCCTTGATGCGTTCGGGCCGGGTGCTACCGATGATCGGGACGATCTTGGACGGATGCTTCAGGATCCAAGCCAGGGCGACGAGCTCACGGTCGACGCCACGCTCCTGCGCGATGCGATCGACGACGGCCAGCACGGCCTTAGGGTCGTAATGACGCTGGCCCGGCAGGAGGTCCACGCCGCCCGCGCCGAGCAGGCCGGCGCCCAGCGGGCTCCAGGCGAGCGGCGTGACCTTCCTCTCCTGGCATTGGTCCAGCGTGCCATCATGAAGGGCGTAGAGCTGGAGCAGGCTGACTTCGACCTGGTTCACGACCAGCGGGAACGACAGCGCGCTCTGCAGGAGCGTGAACTGGGAGGGGCTGAAGTTGCTGACGCCGAATTCACGCACCTTGCCCGAGCGGCGGAGCTCGGTGAAGACCTCGGCGACCTCGGCGGCGTCCATGAGGTAATCCGGACGATGGAGGTGCAGGAGATCGATGGTCTCGACCCCGAGCTGCTTGAGCGAGAGTTCGCACTGAGCGAGCAGATGGGCGCGGGAGAAGTCGTAGCGCACCGGAGCGCCGGCGGGCCGGTTCTTGAAACGGATGCCCCCTTTGGTCGCGATCGTCATCTTGGCGCGCAGGCCGGGATTCTCCTTCAGGATGCGGCCGAAGACGCGCTCGGCTTCGCCGTCGCAATAGATGTCGGCATGGTCGAAGAGCGTATAGCCCGCATCGACGGCCGCGAAGACGGCGGCCTTGGCCGTGGCGTAATCTGCGGCGGCATCCCCTTTGGTCGCGATGCGCCAGCAGCCGTAGGCGAGGCGGCTAGAGGTCAGCTGGGATTGGCCGAGGGTGATGGTCTTCATATGACCACTAGCAAGCGAATCGACCTGCCCCGCCGCAAGCCAATCCCCGGGGTGGACAGCCCCTTCGCCGTCGTCAGGATGACGGCATGGATTTCTCCCAGCTGCTGCAACAGGGCACCGCCCACGCCTGGCTTTACGTCCCCGTGGCCATCCTGCTCGGCGCCCTGCACGGGCTGGAGCCCGGGCACTCGAAGACCATGATGGCCGCCTTCATCATCGCCGTCCGCGGGACCGTCTGGCAGGCCGCCCTGCTCGGGTTCTGCGCGGCCCTCTCGCACACGCTCATCATCTGGATCCTCGCCGCCCTGGCGCTGAGCTACGGCTCGCACTGGAACGTCGAGGAGACCGAACCTTACTTCCTGCTGATCAGCGGGCTGATCGTCGTCGGCATGGCCGTCTGGACGATCATGCGGCTGCGGGAAGAACAAGGCCACCCTCACCATCATCACCATGACGGGGACCATGGCCACGCGCACGAGCATCCCCATCACGGCCACGAAGACGAGGACGCCCATGCCCGCGCCCATGCGGCCGAGATCGAGAAACGCTTCGCCGGCCGGGAGGTGACCACCTGGCAGATCGTGCTCTTCGGGCTGACCGGCGGCCTCATGCCCTGCCCCGCCGCGGTCTCGATCCTCATCATCTGCCTGCAGCTCAAGGAATTCTCCCTCGGTTTCGGCATCGTCGCCGCCTTCAGCCTGGGCCTGGCGCTGACGATGATCTCCGTCGGCGTCCTCGCTTCCTGGGGCTTCAAGAAGCTCGCCGAGAAGTCCGGCTGGTTCAGCCGCGTCGCCGCCCGCGCCCCCTACGTATCGTCCTACCTGCTCATCGCCCTCGGCCTGGCCTTCGCCTGGCGCGGCTTGGCGATGGTGAAGTAAGCTTTTTCAGGCGCCGACCATCCGGAGCCAGGCGCTGAGGTTGTAGTAGTTCGAGACGCGGGCGACCTTGCCGTCCTTGATCTCGAAGAAAGCCCCGACGCGCAGGTGATACTTCTGGCCGGTGGCGGGCGGGAGGCCTTCGTCCGTCTTCAGGTATTCGCCGCGGATGTAGAACTCGGCGGCGGCGCGGGAAGCGTCCGGTCCGGCGAAGACCACGAGGTCCTCGACCTGCTCACGGTAAGATCGGTCCATGCGGCCGAGGAAGGCGCGGAACGCCGGGATGCCGACCTCGACGCCGCCTTCGTTGATCTCATGGACGACGTCGGGATGCAGGAGCGCGAGCAGGGCCTCGCGGTCGCCGGAATTGAAGGCCTGATAATACTGACGGATGAGCGGGTGCATGGGGGTTCAGGAAAGGAGACGGAGCGGCCGGGCGGCCAGCCTCGAGGGATCGGTCTCGCCGGGCGTCGCGCGGTGCCGACGCAGGAGCGCAAGGTCGACCTCGACGGTGAGCGCGTGGTCGCCTTCGACGCAGACCGGCGTGGCGAGGTGACGGGGCTCGTCGCGGAAAGCGGCCTGCGAGGGCGCGAAGGCCGCGGCGCGGCCGACGTTCTCATCGATGAGCACGGAGGACGTCCGCCCGACGAGATGACAGACGCCGACGTGGCAGCCGAGCTCGACGGAGCGCGCATCGGCGCAACGCCCCACCCTTTCGACGCCCATGATCGTCTCGGTCGCGCTGGGGACGAGCATGAGATCGACGCCCTGTCCGCGCAGGACGGCGGCCAGTTCGGGGATCTCGACGTCGAGGCAGATCACGACGACGCAACGGACGCCGCGGAAAGACCAGAGGCCGACGCCGTCGCCGCCGACGAAGGCGGCTTCCCATGGCGTGAGATGCAGCTTGTCCTGATGGCGGAAAGCGACGCCATCCCAGATGGGAGCGCGATTACGCAGCCGGCCGTCGGGACCGAGGAACGGCACGGTGCCGAGCACGGCGCCCTTGTCGGCCTGCGCCAGACGCGGGGCGAGCCGCGGCCAGAGATCGTCCCAGAACAGCCGCGCGACGCCGCGGAGCTTGTCCTCATCCGTCACGAAGGGCTCGAGTCCCATCCAGAGGAACTCCGGCAGCACCACCAGGTCGGCGCCGTCATCCCAGGCTTCGCGGACCTGCGCGCAGACCCGATCGGCGAAGGCGTCGGGCGAGGCCGCGGGGAGGCCGACGTCGAAGGTCAGCAAGGCGAGGGTCAGGCGGTCCATGTCTTCGTCCAGAAGGTGAGGGTCTTGGGAGATTCCTGTTCTTCGCCGACTTCCTTCCAAGGGAAAACCGCCCGCAGCTCCGGACGGCGATGATAGCCTTGGCGCGTCCAGAAGGCGTCCAGCGGCCGATAGCCCGCGGGCCGGGCCGGATGATCGGCCGGCCGGTCGACCGCGCAGAAGGCCGTGGTGCGCAGGCCGAGCCGGCGCGCATGGGCTTCGCGTCGGGCGAAGAACTCTCCGCCGAGGCCGCCGCCGCGATACTCCGGCAGGACGATGCTCTCACCCAGATACAGGATGTCATCGGTCGCCATGCCGGCCCGCTCGAACGGACCACGGAAGCCGTCGCTCTCCTCCGCCATCGGCATGCACGTCGTCGCCCCGATCGTGCGACCGGAGTCGTCCTGAGCGAAGACGACCAGGCTGCGCGGGCAGGCG
>VHCL01000030.1 GCA_016871725.1 Verrucomicrobiota bacterium
GATCTTGGCCGAGGGTTCGACCAGAGATTCGGCGAGCTCCGCCTTCGTGCGCTGGGAACCGACGAGCCGGAGGATCGGGCCGACTTCGCTGCCTTCGTCCGAGTCGATGCGGTGGCAGGCGGTGCAGTTCGCCGCAAGATGACCGTTGGCCACAGCCTTGCCGCGGGCGGCGTCGCCCCCTTCGGTGAGCAGTTCGTAAGGCAGGCCTGGTGCGGCGAGCTTCGGCGCGCCCTTGGCGCCAGGCTTGAGGTAACTCCTCAAGGCCTCGGCGATCGCCGGGTCAGCCGATTCCCCGGCGACCTCGAAGACGTCCAGCTTGAGGCCGGCGTCCAGCTGTCGTGTCGCCAGGCGCACGACGAGCTCCTTGAGCAAAGCGCGGGCAGCGGGCTCCTCCCGTCCGCGGAGCGAAGCGACGACCGCCTGCTTCTCAGGCGTCTTGGCGACTTTCGAGGCGATGATCAGGCGCGCGACCTCGAGTGCGGCGGGGACATCGCGCCGGAACAACTGGGTGAGGGCTTCGATGCGGACTTCGGATGGGTTTCCTTCGCCGGCCGCGTTACGAAGCGTCTGCGCGATGGCGGGAATGTTCTCGGGGATGCGTCCGAGGAGCCGCAACGTCTGCAGGCGCACGGAAGGAGAGGCCTTGAGGTCTTCGGCCAGGGACTGCAGGACCGGGAACGGCAAGGCGGCCTCATACTTGACCAGCAGGCTGAGGCCCAGGGCGCGTTCGTCGGGTCGTTGCAACCTGAGGATGTCATCCTGACGGGCCCGGACGAGCGCGGCGAGCCCCCCGACGTCCCTGACCGCATGCTTCCGGGCGGTCCCGTCGACGAGGTCCAGGACCGGCGGCTGATCGAAGACCAGCAGGGACTGCAGGGCTTCGAGGCGGAGCGGAGCGCCTTCGGGCTGGGCGAGCGTCCAAGACAGCAGGCGTCCCAACGCCTCCTTGTCACCTTGGCGAAGATTCGCGTTCAAGGCGCGTCGGGCCGCATGGAACGGCAGGCCCGGGCGGCCGAAAGCTTCGGCCAGCGACGCTTGGGCCGCGGGGATTCCTTCATCGTCATGGATCGCGCGCGCGGCTTCCGTGACCACCTCGGGGTTGGCGTGCGAAAGGAGTTTGGAGAGTAATGCGGATTTCTGCCGGACGAGGGCGAGCGTCGCGAAGACGGCTTCGGCGCCGGTCTTGGCCTGGGCGAAGCGCAGCAGATCCTCGGAGGATTGCGTCCCGGCGAGACCGCTGACGAGGCCGTGGCGTAGCCAAGGCATCCGGAGGTCGGCCTCGGCGTCGCGGAGGAAAGAGGTGAACGTGACTTTGCCGCCGAGCTTGCCGAGCGTGATGCCGGCTTGGGTGCGGACGCGGAGATCGGTTTCGCCCAGCTGAGCGGCGGTCTTGTCGGCAAGCGCCGGAGACGGCTTGGCCTCGCTGAGGACCTTGAGCGTCTGGACGCGGATCTCGGTGTCGCTGTCCTCGAGCAGGGCGAAGGCAGGAGTGACGTCGGCGACCTTGCCGAGACGGACTCCCATGCCATAGCCCCAGATGGCGTGGATGCGGGCGAGCCGCGGCGATTCCGCTTTCAGGGCGAGCGCCAGCATCTCCGACCAGGCGCCCAGACGATGCAGGCGGATCGAGGCGTTGACCCGCACGCGCTGGTCGCGGTGGCCGAGGAGTTCCAGCAATTCCTCCTTCGGGATGGCGACGGAGAAAGGCTTCGAGAGGATGGCCTCGGAAGACTTGTCGACGTTCGGGGCGACGTCGAAGCGCCAGACCGCGCCCTTGCCGTCGAGCGGATAGCCGCCGATCCAGTCCGCGAAATAGGCGCGCCCGTCCGGGCCCCAGGCCATGCCGATGCCCATGATGCCGCTGCTCACGACCCGCAGGTTGGTCTGCTTGAAGGAATCCCGGTCAGGTTCCAGCGTGAAGGCGTCCATCTTGCCTTTCGGGAACTGGTCGAGGAGGAAGTGTCCGCGCAGTCCGCCGTCGAGCGCATGTCCGGGCTCGAACAGGAAACCGGCGGGTCCGTCCGAATAGTTGGCGATCGGCGGGGTGATCGAGAGGGGTTGATCGGGCGCGCCGGCCGGCATCCACATGTTCTCCTTCACCCAGCGGCTGTCCGTCGCCTGATACTGATGCTGGTTACGCCAGCCGGAATCCGATCCTTCGAGCAGATACATCAGGCGCTCGCGCTCCTTCGGCTGGTCGCCGTCGTTGTCGACGCCGATGACGTCGCCGAACGCGTCGAAGGCGATCTCCTGGGTGTTGCGGATCCCGTGGGCGAAGACTTCGAAGCCGCTGCCGTCGGGCTCGCAGCGCAGGACGCAACCTTCATGCGGGTAGGCGAAGCGACGACCCTCCTTGCTCATGACATTCGCGCCTTTGTCGCCGACCGTCCAGTAGATGCGTCCGTCCGGGCCGAGCCGCAGGCCGTGCATGTCATGGCCGGCGTAGGCGATGTGTCCGCCGAAACCGGTCGCGACGACCTCCTTCACGTCGGCCACGCCGTCGCCGTCGGTATCCTTGAGACGCCAGACGTCAGGGATCGCGGTCACGTAGACCCAGCCGTCGAAGTAAAGGACGCCGGCGGCGATGCCGGAGACCGGCGAGTTGAAGCCTTCGGCGAAGACCGTGAGCTTGTCGGCGACGCCGTCGCGGTCGGTGTCCGTCAGCTTGTAGATGGTCTCTTTATGGTAGGTGAGGTCCTTCCAGTCGATCGAGCCGTCCTTGTTGTGGTCCTTCAGGCCGCCGCGGGCGGCCTTCATCCTGCCTGGCGCAAGCTCCTTCTGGTAGAACGCCAGTTTCTCCTCCGGTGTCGAGAGGCCGACGTCGTCCGGGATCCAGAGCCGGTGTTCGCGGATGTCGAGGTCGCCGACCTTGCGCCGGGTCGTCGAGGCCACGTAGGCGTTGCCGGCCTCGTCCAAGGTGACCGACGTCGCGTCGGGGACGTTGAGCTCGCCCGACCATCGGACCGGCGAGACTTCCGCCGCCGTGATGACGAGAGGCACGGCGCTGAGGAGACTGAGGCGGGGTAGGCTCATCGGACGAATTATACCTCAAACCTATGGGCAGAAAACCATTAGTTTCCAGCCCACAGGTTCGGTTTAAACGAAGATGTCCCTCAGCCCACGAGGACGAGGTAGAGTTCCTTCGGGCCGTGGGCGCCGAGCACCAAGATACGTTCGATGTCACCCGTCCGGCTGGGGCCGGTGATGAACGAGAGCATGCTGGGCATCTGGTCGCCATGGCGGGCCTTGGCGAGCGCGAGCGCCGAACCGAGGTCGGGGACGACCTGGGCGGCCTCGGCCACGACCACGTGGGCGTGCGGGAGGATGGAAAGGGCGCGGCCGCCCGAGCTGGCGCTGGAGACCAGGATGGCTCCGAGCTGGGCGACGATCGATTCGCAGGTGGTCAGGCCGGCGTCGCACCCTTCGAGCCGCTGCTTTTCAAAGGAAGCGTCGGCTTCCCAGGCCTCGCAGGGCAGGGCGGCGGCGACGGGGCGCAGCAGGGGGTGGCCGTGATAGGCGACCTTCTTCCAGTTCTTCGCGGCGGCGAGCTCGGCGACGGCCTTGGCGGCCGAGGCGTGGTCGGGCACGCGGATGAGCATGGCCTTAAGCTTGGCGAGCTGCTCGGCGAGGATGGCGAGGCTGGCCTCGGCGCTTTCGCCGCCATCAGGCAGCCAGGGCTTCGCCGCCGCGGAGGTCTTCCCGGCGACGGGTTCGCCCTTCAGGTGCGGCCTGGGGGCCTTGACCTTGAGCGCCTCGCGGATGCGGGCGAAGATATCGGAGCGGGCGTCAGGCATCTGGGTTCTTCCACTGGTCGCGGAAGGAGCGGGCGGGCGCCTCGGGGAGGTCGCGGGTCTTCATCCAGGCTCCCATGTAAGGAAGGGGGAGCTTCTGGAGCAGCGGCAGGGTGGCGCGGAAGATGCGACCACCGGCGGCGAACAGCCAGGGCCGCTTGATCACGAAGTTGAAGCCGTGATGGAACACGCGGTCGAAGAGCGTCGGCGCCTCCTTCGCGGCGTTGCGCCGGTTATGCAGGAGGTGATGGTGCAGGTCGATGCGGACCGGGCAGGCGTCGGTGCAGGCGCCGCAGAGCGAGGAGGCGCCCGAGAGGTGGTTCCACTGCTTTAGGCCGCGCAGGTGGGGCGTGATCACGGAACCGATGGGGCCTTGGTACGTCGTTCCGTAGGCGAGGCCGCCGATGTTCTTGAAGATCGGGCAGACGTTGAGGCAGGCGCCGCAGCGGATGCAGTGGAGGGCGTCGCGTTGCTCGGGGTCGGCCAGCAGGCGCGTGCGGGAATTATCGAGGAGCACCAGGTGGAACTGCTCCGGTCCGTCGCATTCGCCTTCCTTCCGCGGGCCCGAGTAGAGCGTGTTGTAGCAGGTCATCGGCTGGCCGGCGCCGGCGGTCGCCAGCATCGGCAGCAGGACGGAGAGGTCGTCGAGGTGGCGCACGACCTTCTCGATGCCCGACAGGGCGACATGGATGCGGGGCAGGGCGGCGGTCAGGCGCGCGTTGCCTTCGTTCTCGGTGATCGAGATCTGGCCGGTCTCGGCGACCAGGAAGTTGGCGCCGGTGATGCCGATGTCGGCGTCGACGTAGAGCTGCCGGAGGTGGCGGCGGGCGATCATCGTCAGCTCCTCCGGGCTGTCGGTCGGGGCGGTGCCGAGGTGCTTCGTGAATAGCTCGCTGATGGCCTCGCGTTTCACGTGCATGCACGGGAAGACGAAGTGGTAGGGGGCTTCGCCGCGGAGCTGCTGGATGAACTCGCCGAGGTCGCTCTCGACCACGCCGTAGCCGGCCTTCTCGAGCGCGTCGTTGAGGTGGATCTCCTCGGAAGTCATGCATTTCGACTTCACGATGGCCTTGGCCTGGTTGTCCGCGGCGATCTTCAGGATGATGTCTCGGGCTTCGGCCGCGTCGCGGGCCCAGTGGACCACGCCGCCGTTGCGTTCGAAGTTGGCGACGAACTGCTCGAGGACGGCGGCGAGGTCGTTGACCGCCGACCACTTGGCGAGGGATGCGGCGTCACGGGCGCGTTCCCAGTCCCGGTAACGGGCCTTCTGGAGGTCGCGGTTGACGTAGTAGCCGCCGAGCGCCTTGCGGATGAAGGCGCGCTGGTCCCCGTCGGCCGCGTTGACCGCGGCGTCCTTGAGGAAGATGGCTTTGGAGTCGGACATGGTCAGGCGTCGGCGGCCAGGACTTCGGCGATGTGAAGGGGCAGGATCGGCTTGCCCTCGCGGGAGAGCCAGCCGCCGATCTGCAGGAGGCAGGAGGGGTCGGAGGAGACGACGTAATCGGCGCCGGTGCGGGCGAGCGCGCCGCCTTTGACCTGCGCCATGGCGGTGGAAATCATCGGGAACTTGGCGGAGAAGAGGCCGCCGAAACCGCAGCAGGTCTCGCCTTCCTCGGTCTCGATCAGTTCGAGGCCCTTGACCGCGCGGAGCAGCCGGCGGGGTTCTTCCTTGAGGCGCAGCTCGCGCAGGGCGTGGCAGCCGTCGTGGTAGGTCACCTTCTTGGCGAACTTCGCGCCGACGTCGGTGACGCCGAGCTTCTTCACCAGGAATTCGGAGAACTCGAAGGTGCGCGCGGCGAGGTCATCGGCCTCGGCGGCGTGCGGCGTCCCCTTCAGCAGCTCCGGGTAGAACTGACGCATCATCGCCACGCACGAACCGGAAGGGCCCACGACGACCTCGGCGCCGCGGAAGACGCCGAGCGCGCGGACGGCCGCTTCGCGGGCGACGTCCCACTGGCCGGAGTTGAAGGACGGCTGGCCGCAGCAGGTCTGCGCGGGACGGAATTCCACCTCGTGTCCGAGGCGCTTCAGCACCTTGGCCGTCGCCAGGCCGACCTGAGGGGTCAGCTGGTCGACGAAGCAAGGGACGAAGAGGGAGACGCGCACGGGCTTAGCGGAGGAAGGCCTCGTGCAGGCCCCCGTCGACGGTGATGATCTGTCCGGTCGTCTTGCTGAGGCGGTTGGTCACGAGGAGGAAGTAGGCTTCGGCCTGGTCGGCGGGGGTGATGGGGTTCTTGGTCAGGGTGCGGTCGGCGTAGAAGCGGGAAAGCTTCGTGGTCAGCGAATCGGTCGCCTCATCATCGGTGTAGGGAATGCCGTACTTCGCAAGCGACGCGATCACTCGGTCGCGGGGGAACATCGCCGAACCCTGCACGACGGTGGCCGGGGCCACGCCGTTGACGCGGACGAGCGGGGAGAGCTCCATGGCCATCTCGCGGACGAGGTGGTTGGCGGCGGCCTTCGAGGTGTCGTAGGCGACGGAACCCTTCTTGGCCACGGCGGCGTTCGCGCTGGTGGTCAGGACGAGGTTGCCGCGGAGACCCTGTTCCTTCCAGGTCTTGAAGGCCTCGTCCGCGACGAGGTAGCTGCCGGTGACGTTGAGCGCGAAGGTGAGGGCCCACTTGTCGTCCGGGATGTGGCCGGTGGTGTCCGGGGACACGAAGATGCCCGCGGTGACGCAGATGGAGTCGAAACCGCCGTAGGCGAGGGCGACCTGGTCGAGCATCTTGCGGATCGAGGCGCGGTCCATGATGTCACCGGCGAGGCCGATGGCGGGACCGCAGTTGGAAAGGCCGGTGCCGGCGACGCCGATGCCCGTGCCGAGCTTGTCGGTGATCTCCTTGGCGGTCGCCTGGGCGGCTTCGACGTTCTTGTCGACGCAGACGATGTGGGCGCCTTCCTTGACGAGACGATGGGCGGTCTCCTTGCCGATGCCGGAGCCGGCGCCGACGACGATGATGACCTGGCGGGCGAGCTCCTTCTCGGCCGGCATGCGCTTCAGCTTGGCCTCCTCGAGCAGCCAGTACTCGATGTCGAAGGCTTCCTGCTGCGGCAGGGCGATGTACTGGTCGATGGCTTCGGCGCCGCGCATGACTTCGACGGCGCAGTTGTAGAACTCGGCGGTGACGCGGGATTCGGACTTGTCCTTGCCCCAGGCGATCATGCCGAGGCCGGGGATGAGGACGACGGTCGGGTTCGGGTCGCGCATCGCCGGGGAGTTCGGGCGCTTGCAGGCGTTGTAATAGGCGGCGTAGTCCTTGCGGTACAGCTCGAGGGCGGCGGCGAGCTTGGTCTTCAGCGCGGCGGCGTCTTCGGACTGGGGGTTCCAGTTCACGTAGAGCGGCTTGATCTTGGTGCGGAGGAAGTGGTCCGGGCAGGAGGTGCCGAGCTCGGCGAGGCGCGGGGCGTCCTTCGAGTTGACGAAGCGGAGGATCTTCTCGTCGTCCTGGATCGTGCCGATGAAGCGTTTCTCCTTGGAGACCTGGCCGCGGAGCCACGGGAGGATGGCGGCGAAGGTCGCATGACGCTTCTCGGCGTCGAGGGTCTGGTAGAGGGCGCCGCCGAAGGCCTTGGCGTCGCCGCCCTTGGCCTGGTACTTGGCTTCGATGTAGGCCGCGGCCTGCTCGATCATCGCGAGGGTCAGCTCATAGCAGGCCTTGTCGTCGTCGGCCCAGGAGATGAAGCCGTGCTGGCCCATCATGATGGCCTTGATGGCGGGCTGCTGGCGGGAGATCTCCTGCATGGCGAGGCCGAGCTCGAAGCCCGGGCGCATCCACTTCACGTAGGCCATCTTGCCGGCGAAGATCTCCTTGGTCAGCGCCTCGCAGTTCTTGGAGGCGGCGATCGAGATGATCGCGTTCGGGTGCATGTGGTCGACGTGCTTGCCCGGCAGGAAGCTGTGCAGCGGGGTGTCGATCGACGAGGCGCGCGGGTTGAGGTTGAAGGTGGCGTGGTTGTACATCGCGACCATGTCGTCCTCGGCCTGGGACTTCAGTCCCTTGTCGGCGCGGGCGGCGTAGGCCTTCTGGAGGCCGATGAGCTTGTCCTGGTAGAGGGAGGAGAAGTTGTCGCGGTTGCTGGTGCGCAGGTCGCCGCCGGAACCCTTGACCCAGAGGACCTGGGTGTCGGCGCCGGTCAGGGGGTCCTTCTCGACGATCTTGGAGGAGGTGTTGCCGCCGCCGGTGTTCGTGATGCGCTGGTCGGCGCCGAGCTTGTTCGAGCGATAGACCAGACGGCCGACCGGATCGAGCTTCGCGGCTTCGGCATCATTCCAGAGGTGGGAGACGAACTTGTAGTTGGACATGTGATTACGTGGAAGGGTGAGAGGTGAGTAAGGGGTTTTATGACTTCTTTAAACCATTAAACTTGGCCTGGGCGGCCGCCCAGGCGGGAGACGGCTTCGGCGTGTAAGTCACTACCTCGAAGGAGTTTCGGACGACCTTGCGCAGTTCGTCGAGGTTCCTGAGCTCCTTCATGGCGATGGCCTGGACCAGGATGTTGCCGGCGGCGGTGGCTTCGACGGGTCCGGCGATGACGGTGCGGCCGGTGGCGTCGGCCGTGGCCTGGTTGAGCAGGGCGTTGCGGCAGCCGCCGCCGACGATGTGCAGGCGCTTCAGCTTCCGGCCGGTGAGCTGCTCCATGCCGTCCATCTCGACGCGATAAAGGAGGGCCAGGGATTCGAGCACGCAGCGCGCGATCTCCCCGTGGGTCTTCGGGACCGGCTGCTTGGTCTCACGGCAGAAGGCCTGCACCTTGGCGACCATGTCGCCTCGCTTGGCGAAGCGGACGTCGTCCGGACGGATGAACGATCGCAGGGACGGCGCCTTGAGCGCGAGTTTCACGATCTCTCCGTAATCGGAGACCTCGCCTTGCTCCATCCACTCGCGTCGGCATTCCTGGAGGACCCAGAGGCCGACGAGGTTCTTGAGGAAGCGGGACGTGCCGCCGAAGCCGACCTCGTTCGTGTACTTGGCCTTGCGGACGGTCTCGTTGACGAGCGGCGCGGGCAGCTCGACGCCGAGGAGCGACCAGGTGCCGGAGGACAGGTAGGCCCAGTCGTCGCCTTGGGTGGCGGGCACCGCGGCGACCGCGGCGGCGGTGTCATGCGCGCAGGTCGTGACGACCTCGGCCTTGCCGAGTCCGGTCTCTTTGGCGAGGTACGGCAGCATCTTGCCGAGCTTCACGCCGGGAGCGACGGGCTTCGGGAAGATGTGCTTCGGGATGCCGAGCTTCTTCAGCACCGGCCAGGCCCAGTCGCGCTTACGGGTGTCCCAGCACTGGCTGCCGGAGATCAGCGTCTCTTCGGCGCGGGCCTTGCCCGTGAGCAGGAAGGTGATGTAGTCGCCGATGAGCAGGAACTTGTCCGCGAACCGCAGCATCTCGGGACGGTTCTCGGCGTCGTCGAACAGCTGATAGAGCGTGTTGATCGAGATCGAGGCGATGCCGGTCCCTTCGAAGATCTCCTTCTGGGAGAAACGGCGCATGGCCAGCTCGTATGCCTTGAAGCTGCGCTCGTCGCGGTAGGTGAAAGGCAGCGAGAGGAGCGGGCCGTCGCCCTTGAGCAGGACGTAGTCGACGCCCCAGGAGTCGCACGCGACGGACTTGATCGGTCCGAGCCTGGCGCCCTTGGCGAGGCCGATGCGGATCTCACGGAAGATGCGGATGATGTCCCAGCGCAGGGTGCCGTTGGCGGTGATGGCGCCGTTGGCGAAGCGGTGGACCTCCTTCATCTTGAACTTACCGGCCTTGAGCTGGCCGAGGATGACGCGGCCGGATTCGGCTCCGAGGTCGATGGCGAGATAATTGGACATGGTCAGAGGGGCAGGGGGTGGAAAAGGTCACATACCGAGCATCTTCTGCCGGTAATGTTCGTCCGGGCGTCCGGCGATGCGCTCGCATTGGGCGGGCGTCAGGAAGACCGGCCCGCCGAGGGCGGCGGCGCCGACGAAGGTCTCCGCGGCTTTCTCGGCCATCAGCAGGGAGCCCAGGACGGCCTTGGGCGAGGGGCCGACGGCGATGATGCCGTGGTTCTGGAGCAGGATGACCTTCGGGTCGCGGCCGGTGCGCTTCACGAAGGCGACGACTTCCCGGCGGATGGCCTGGGAGAGTCCGAGGCCCGGTTCGGCGTAGGGCACGAAGACGGACTCGACGCCGCACATGACGATCTCATCCGGGCAGGCGCGCTTCTCGGCGAACTCCCGGGCGCGCGGCGAACAGAGGATCTGGTTCACGGCGATGGCGTGCACGTGGCCGACGCAACGGACGCCGGGCAGGGTGAGCAGATAGGCGTGGAAGAGGGCTTCGATCGACGGCTTCTTGGCCGCCGCATCCAGGCGCGCCGCCAGCAGGGCCTGGTCGACCTCGACGTCCGTGGCGCTCGTCCTGTCCAGCAACGGGAGCAGGCGGGCGAAGGCGCACTGGGTGACGTCCGCGGCGGCGAGGGTCGCGAGGTTCGAGCCGGAGGCCTTGACCGCGAAGGTGTCGTCATCGAGCCGGACGGAGGTGTTGCCTTCGCCGAGGATGGTCATGCGCAGGCGTTCGCCGCCCAACTGATGGGACAGGGTCAGCAACGACTGGATGGCTTCCGACGGCATGCCTCAGCGGGTGGAGGCGCACTCAGAGGGCGGTCAGGACGCGCTCGGGCAGCAGCTTGACCTTGGCTTTCTGGACCGCGGCGGCGTCGGCGTCGGTGACGAGGAACAAGGAGGTGACGTCACGGGTGACGGCGCAAGGTCCGCCGCGGCCGAGCTTGACCTTGTTCATGCAGATCAGGACTTCGTCGCTGCGCCGGATCACTTCGCGCTGCTGGTGCGAGATGTCGCGCTGGGAATTCCAGAGGCCGTTCTCGTCGATGCCTTCGGCGCCGAGCAGGGCCACGTCGAAGTTCCACCGGGCGACTTCCTCGAGGGTGCGGTCGCCGGCGACCATCGCGTGGCGGGTCAGGAACAAGCCGCCGGGGATGTAGACCTCGACGCCCGGGAGGCACGAGATCAGCTGGGCGGTCGGGAGACAGGTCGTGACGATCTGCAGGTCGGGCACGCCGGCGGCGGCGATGGCTTCGGCGGCGAAGAAGATGGTCGAGCCCGAATCCAGGTAGACGGTCATGCCGGCCTTGACGCGGGAAGCGGCGAGGTTGCCGATGCGGCGCTTGGCTTCGGCGTCCTCGATCTTACGGTCGTCGAGCGGAGGGAAGTTGCGGTTGAAATCCGACAGCGCGCCGCCATGGGTACGGGTGATGCGACGCTGGTTCTCCAATTCCGTGAGATCGCGACGGGCCGTCGCTTCGGAGACGTTGAACTGCTTGCAGATCTCCAGGACAGGGACGTATCCGACCTTGGAGAGAAGTTTCGCGATCGCTTCGCGGCGGGCTTCGATGATGTGTCGGGCTACTTTCATAAAGTCAGGGTCTCCGGGCTTGGGTGATTTCTCGTTATGAGCGTATCCAATCGACCAATCAATAACGCAATCAACCCGCCCATCCGCCCGAACCTTTATTTCGCACAATATACATTATGTCTAATTAGTATTAACGCCGTATATATTGGACCAGGATTGTGTTAAAGTGTATTTACTTGGGCTAAACCGGCTTTCGGCTATCTCTGAGGCCACCCCACCATGATTGCCCCGATTCGCTCATATTTCCGAAATTTCGCGGTAATCATGGTTTTCGCCGCCCTTCTCGGCGGTTGCGCGTCAAAACCGGAAAGCGTGACTCCGCTCCCGCCGGAGCCTCCGCCGGTCTTCACGGGCCTTAAGATCGAACAAGGTCCGAGTTCCCTGGGCTGCGAGCCGCGCCGTCAACCGGTCACCGTCCTCGTCCTCCATCATACGGCCGGCTCCCTGCCCTCCTCGCTGGACATCCTCCAAGGCAAGGACCCGAAGCACCGGGTCGGGGTCCATTACGTGGTGACCGACGAGCCCAAGCCGCGGGTCATCCGGATGGTGCCCGAGGACATGGCCGCCTTCCATGCCGGCAAGAGTTCCTGGGGCAAGCTCGACGGGCTCAACCAGCATTCCATCGGCATCGAGATCATCAATTACGACGGCAACGTCTACCCGTACTCCGACGCCCAGGCGGACATCATCTTCGCCCTGTGCGCGGAGATCATCCGCCGTCACGACATCAAGCCGTGGAACGTGGTCGCCCATTCCGACATAGCGGTCGGCCGGAAGATCGATCCAGGCTCGAAGTTCCCGTGGGCCAAGCTCGCGAAGCTCGGCATCGGCGCCTCGCCGCTCCCGGATGAGCTCAAGGAACGCCTCTCCACGGGCCGCGTCGCCACGCCGGCTTTCTTCCGGCGGTTGCTGACCGACTACGGTTACGCGGTCCCGCCTGAGGATGCCGGCCTCAAGCTCGGGGTCGAGGCTTTCCAGCGTCACTTCCGTCCTACGATGATCGACGGCGTCATCGACGCGGAGTGCACCGCGATCCTCGAATGCCTCGTGCGTCGCTATCAGTCGCCGCCCTACCGTCCGGCCGCAGTCAGGCCCTGAGCTGCAGGCCGAACAGGCGCAGCACCTTGTTCGCGTAGCCACGCAGCAGGTCTCGCTCCGGGTATCCCAGTTTGTCGAGGAACACGGCGTAGAGGGCCATGCCCGCGCCGCCCGCCAGGCCCATCGAGACCACGAGGTTGACCTTCTCGTTCAGGTGACCGGCGAGGACATTGTGCAGGAAAGCGTAGCCTTGGAACGCCACGACGGCGAGGAGGACGGAGCCCGCCAGGACCTGCGTCGCGGGCTTGAAGAGGCTTTCGCCGAGGAACTCCGGCGCATGTTTCCGGAGATGATGACGGAGCACGGCATATTGCCAGAGCGTGGACAAGGCGTTCGCCCACGCGAGGCCTTCTACGCCCAGGCTCAGCCATACCGCCACGGCCGAACCGGTCGCGTTCACGATCAGGGCGTGGACGGCGGCGACCAGCGTGGCCTTGGTCTGGCCGGCGACGTTCAAGGCCCGCGTGACGATCGAGATCATCGCGTAGAACGGCATGGCGAGGGCGAAGATGACCAGCAGGCGGCTGGTGTTGGCGCAGTCGCCCGTCCGGAAGTTGCCGTAGTTGAACAGGAGCTGGACGATCGGGACCGCGAACGCGATCAGGCCGAAGGCCGCCCCGACGTTGATCGCGAGCACGAGGCGCATGCCTCGGCCGTAGTTGCGCGCCAGCGCCGGGACGTCGCGGCCGGCGAAGGCGGTGGCGAGCGCCGGGAAGATCACGACCGCGATCGACGCCGAGAAGAGCCCGATGGGCAGCTCCACGATGCGGTTGGCGACGTAGTAGTAAGTCAGGGATTCATCGCTGACCCCGAAGGCGATGCTGCGCGAAGCGAGGACGTTGATCTGCTGGACCCCGGCGCCCAACGCCGCGGGCAGGAACGCCACGCTGAGTGTCTTCCAGGCCTGCGCGTCGGCGTCGTTCAGCCGCGGATGCCAGCCTTCCTGCCGCAAGCCCCACATCGGGATCAGGAGCTGGCACAGGCCGCCGACCAAGGCGCCGAGGCTCAGCCAGACGGCCTTGCCCATGTCGGTCGCGGCGAAGTTTTCGCCGCCGACGCCCAGCGCCACGATCATGCACAGGTTGAGCACTCCTGACGCCACTTCGGCCAGGCCGAACCGTCCGCTGAGGTTGACGGCCGAGGTGAACAAGGCCGCGACGCAGATCAGCGGCATGTAAGGCATGCAGACCGCCGTCAGCACGGCGGCGGCGGCGTCCTTCGGCCGGACGAGCGACCATAGCAGCGCCGCGCCGATGGAGACCAAGGTCAGGCCGACCATCCAGGGCAGCGCCTTGCGGAGGACGAAATTCAGGAAGCCGAAGGCCGATGTCTTGCCGTCGCGCGCGGACTTGTCGGCCAGGACCGGGACGACCGCGGCGGTCAGGGCCCCCTCGCCCAGCAGGCGCCGGAACAGGTTCGGGATCGTGAACGCGAACAAGAACGCCGAACCGATGGCCGAGGCGCCGAACACGGCGGTGGTCAGCTGGTCGCGGAAAAGCCCGAGGACGCGCGAGACCATCGTCCAGGAGGCGGTCTTCGCCATGGCCTGGTACTGGCGCGTCTGCTCCGTCATGGCCTCAGGGCTGGATGGCCCGCATGCCTTCCTCGAGCACCGCGCGCAGGGCCGGGACGAGGTCCGTGCGCGGCACCTCGGCTTCGACGCGGTCCGCGAGGCTTCGGACCTTGGCGACGCCCTTGGCGACCTCGCTGCCGCCGTAGACGAGCGCATACTTGGAGCCGGCGACTTCGGCGGCCTGGATGAGCTTGGGGAACTTGCCGTCCTTGAGGTTGTACTCGACGCGGAAGCCGGCGCGGCGGAGGTTCGCGATGTCCTCCAAGGCCGCCTGGCGGGCGTCGTCGCCGAGGATCATGACGAAGAAGTCCGGGCCGTCGGCGTAGGCCGGGATGAGCTTCTTGAGCTCGAGCAGGTCGCGCATGGTGACGTCGCCCATGCCGAAGCCGACGGCCGGGAGGTCGGGGCCGCCGAGTTTCTTGACCAAGGCGTCGTAGCGACCGCCGCCGGCGAGGGCGCGCGCTTCGCCGCCGGTCTCGAAGGCCTCGAAGACGAAGCCGGTGTAATAGGCCAGACCGCGGACGATGGTGAGGTCGATGGCGACGCACTCTCCGAAACCCATGGTGGTGAGCGTGCCGAGGAGATGTTTCCAGTCGGCCACCCGCTCGGTCATCGCGGCGTCGCCGGCGGCGAGCTGCTCGATGTCGGCGAGCGACTTCGTGTTCGCGAAAGTGCGGGCGGACTCCAACGCCTTCACAGGATCGACGGAAGTCCCGGCGAGCGCCGCCGTCATGGCGTCAAGGAGATCCTTGGGCGAACCGCGTTCTAGTTTATCAACCACGCCGAGCACGGCGACGGCCTGGGCCTCGGGCACGCCGAGGCTGGCGAGGTAGCGGAACCAGAGCGTGCGGTCGGAGACGCGGATGCGGAAGTCCTGCTGGGTGAGGCCGAAGCCGAGGAGGCAGTCGGCGCAGAGCGCGATGATCTCGGCGTCCGCCGCCGGGCCGGCTTCGCCGAGCAGGTCGGCGTTGAGCTGGTAGAACGAGCGGAGACGTCCCTTCTGGGGCTTCTCGTAGCGGTAGTTCTCGCCGATCGCGAACCAGCGGATCGGCTTGGGCATGCCGTTGGCCTTGGCGCCGACCATGCGCGCCAGCGAAGGCGTCATCTCCGGGCGGAGGCTGACCTTGCGGCCGCCCTTGTCTTCGAAGTTGAAGAGCTGGCGGACGATCTCCTCGCCCGATTTCTCGGTGAAGAGTTCGAGCGGCTCGAGCACGGGGGATTCCCATTCGCGGAAGCCGTAACGACGGCAGGCGCGACGCCAGACGTCCATGATGTGACCGAGGACCGCGCGGTCTTCAGGATAGAACTCCCGGAAGCCGGGGAGCGTTCGGATGTCGGACATCGCGGCGCGGATTACTGCTGCGGCTGGCTCGGCTTCTCGACGTCGATCGACTTCAGCTTGGCCTTCAGTTCCTTGCCGGCCTTGAACTTGATGACCGCGCGCTTCGGGATCACGACGTCCGTCTCCGGACGGTTCGGATTGCGGCCGATGCGGCTCTTGCGGACCTGGACCTGGAAGACGCCGAAATTGCGGAGCTCGACGTCACGACCGGCGAGCAAGGCTTCGCTGATCGCGTCCAAGGTCATCTGGACCGAGTCGCGGATATGCTTCTGGGGGTAACCCTTGTCCGTGAAAATCTTCAGGACGATGTCGCGCTTGGTGAGGTTGTTGGACATGACGTTGCGTAAGTGTTGATAGACAAAGGCATGGGAAAGCGACGGTTGCAACACCGCACCCTGAAAAACCTCATTCCAGGTTCTGGACCTGCTCCCGGATACGCTCGATCTCGGTTTTAGCCTCCAAAACCAGCTTGGTCGTGGCGATTTCCGAGGCCTTGCTGCCGATGGTATTGACCTCCCGGAGCAGCTCCTGGATCAGGAAATCGAGCTTCCGACCGCCGTTAGGCAGGGCGAGTTCGGTCGAAAACTGGGCGACATGGCTCCGGAGACGGACGACCTCCTCGGTGATGTCCGACCGGTCGGCGTACAACGCGAGTTCCTTGAGCACCCTCTCGTCGGTCACGTCCAGAGACAGCCCGGCTTCCTTGAGCCGCTTGAGCAAAGCGTCGCGATGACGAGCCGGCGCGGACTTCTCGGCGGCCTCCATCTCGCCGACCATCGCGGCCATCTTGGCGAGGCGCCCTTCCAGGTCCTTGGCCAAGGCGGCGCCTTCGGCCTGCCGCATGGCGATGAGCTGGCCCAAGGCCGCGTCGAAGGCTTGATGGACGACGGTCTCGACTTCGGCCAACGGGGGCATCGCCGCCGTCGGCCGACGGCTGGTCTCAGCCAGGCGGAGCAAAAGCTCGGCGTCCGGGGTGAAGTTGACGCCGCAGCGCCCGGCGAGCTTGGAGAGTTCGTCGAGACTGCCGGCCACGGCCTCCGCGTCCCATTGGCGAGTCTGCGCGGAAGCGGCCGCCTGCGTCACGCGCGCCGTGACCTTGCCGCGCTGCAGGCGGGCGCGGATCCAGGCGGAGGCGGTCGATTCCAGCGCCGGCCAGGCTTCCGGGCCGAAGACCGAGACCTGGAGGTTCTTCTGGTTGACCGCGGCGATCTCGACCGACAGGCGGACGCCGGGGAGATCGATCTCCGCCCGTCCGAATCCCGTCATAGAAGCCGCCGCCATGGTCAGAGTTTGATCTCGGTGCCCATCGCGCGCGCCGCGCTCCACACGTCCTTGTCGCCGCGTCCCGAAAGATTGATGATGACCACCTGCTCCTTCGGCAGCTTCGCGGCGAGCTTCACCCCATAGGCGACGGCGTGGCTCGACTCGAGGGCCGGGATGATGCCTTCCGTGCGGGAAAGCAGCTGGAAGCCCTCGAGGCACTCGTCATCGGTGGCGTAACCGAATTCCAGGCGACCCTTCTCCCGGTAATAGGCATGTTCCGGGCCGACCGCGGCGTAATCCAGGCCCGCGGAGACCGAATGCGTGCCCTCGATCTGCCCTTCTCCGTCCATCAGGATGTTGGTCATGCAACCCTGCAGGACGCCGAGACGTCCGCCGGCGAAACGTGCGGCATGCTCGCCGCGAGCGATGCCGCGACCGCCGGCTTCGACGCCGATGAGGCGGACGCCGGGCTCATCCAGGAACTCGAAGAAGGCGCCGATGGCGTTGGAGCCGCCGCCGACGCAGGCGACGATGGCGTCGGGCAGCCGGCCTTCGGCGCGCAGGATCTGCTGCTTGGATTCGACGGAGATGATGCGATGGAAATCGCGGACCATCATCGGATACGGATGGGAGCCGTACGCGGTGCCCAGGATGTAATGGGTCTCGCGGACGTTGGTCACCCAGTCGCGCATGGCCTCGTTGACGGCCTCCTTGAGCGTGCGTTGGCCGGCTTCGACGCCGCGGACCTCGGCGCCCATGAGGCGCATGCGGTAGACGTTGAGGGCCTGGCGCTCCATGTCGGTGGCGCCCATGTAGATGACGCACTTTAGGCCGAACCGGGCGCAGACGGCGGCGGTCGCGGTGCCGTGCTGGCCGGCGCCGGTCTCGGCGATGATGCGCTTCTTCCCCATGCGCACGGCGAGCAGGGCCTGGCCGATGACGTTGTTGATCTTGTGCGCCCCGGTGTGGAGCATGTCCTCGCGCTTGAGGTAGATGCGGGCGCCGCCGACGTGCTTCGTCAGCGATTCGGCGTGGTAAAGTCCGGTGGGACGGCCGGCGTAATCCCGGAGCATGTCCGCGAAAGCCTGCTGGTAGGCCGGGTCGCGCCGGGCCTCGTCATAGGCCTTGGTCAGGTCCAGGAGCGGGGTCATCAGCGTCTCCGGGACATACATTCCGCCGAACTGGCCGAAGCGGCCGCGGGCGTCCGGGAC
>VHCL01000031.1 GCA_016871725.1 Verrucomicrobiota bacterium
CACGCTGCCGCGACGCCCGCAAGGCACGGCCGAAGAGGAACAGAAGCGCCAAGGCGGGGCCGGCGAAGGCTTCCGCCACGTCCGTCAGGACAAGCCCAGCCTCGCGATGGTGGCGCTCCTCGCGACCAACACCCTCTTCGTCTTCCCGGTCATCATCGTGCTGCTGCCCATCTACGCGCGCAATGACCTGCGCGCCACGCCCGAACAGATGGGCCTGCTGATGCTGTGCTCCGGCCTCGGCTCGGTCTCCGGCTCGCTGCTGATCATGGCCCTGCGCCCCTCCCTGCGTCGCCTCGCCATCCTGACCGGCATGATCCTCGCCTGCGGCGCCCTCGTCAGCCTCAGCCAGGCCGACGGCCTCCTCTGGGCGGGCGCCTCGCTCGTCTGCCTCGCGGTGGGCGTCTCGACGCTCGTCGGCCTCGCCAACACCATCGTCCAGGAACGCTCGCCCGCGGAACTGCGCGGCCGCGTCTCGGCCGTCGCCGGCCTGAGCTTCTTCGGTTTCCTGCCCTTCGCCGCTATCATCATGGGCTGGATGACCGATGTCTTCAAACTGCGCAACGTGCTCCTCGGTTCCTCGGTCTGCTACGCCGTCATCGGCTTCCTGGTCATGCTGACCGTCGGCAGCAAGGTGACGGGCGAGCAGGAAGAGCGGGCCTGACTGACTTCGTTCGCCGAATGGTGAACGAGAAGCGACTAGGGCAGCACGCGGTGCTGCCCCTACCCCAACCCCTGACCCTACCCCTGGCGAGCTACGCTCGCCTCAAAGTGGTGCACCCGTTGGGATTCGAACCCAAATCGCCGGCTTCGGAGGCCAGAATTCTATCCATTGAAATACGGGTACCTGTTCCGATGAAGCCGCGGAGGCCCCCGGGAGTCAACCCTTCCCCGCCCCGCCTCACTTGGCCGGCATCACGCGGTCGGCGAAATCCGCGTAGTTCTTCCAGTCCTCGAGCAGGATGTCGTGCTTCCCCGGACGCAGGTGATAGCCGATGGTCTGGCCGACGGGGCGGCTGACGGGCGGCTGCTCCTTGGTGCCGAGGCCGGGCTGACCCAGCACGCGATAGACGGGATCGGCGTGCACCGCGCCGAGGAATTCGCCGAGCGGATCGGCCCAGCTGTCTTCGGACGCGCTGGCGACGTAGAGCGGACGGGGCGCGACGAGCGCGAGGAGGTAATGCGCGTCGAGCGGCAGCTGGTCTTCCTTCTCGGAGAAGGTCTCGAAGCGCGCGGTGAACCAATGCGGGAAACCGCGGCCTTGGTAATGTCCGCTGATCACGCCGACGGTCTCGCCGAAGATACGCTTGTTGAGCGCGGCCCCGCCGCAGCCGGAATTGTTGGAGATGACGAAGGCGAACCGCGGATCCTGCGCGCCGGCCCAGAGCGAGGCCTTGCCGAGGCGCGAATGGCCGTGCACCGCGGCGCGGCGGGCGTCGACCGACGGCACTTTCTCGAGGACGTCCAGCATGCGCGAGAGGCCCCAGGCCCAGCAGCCGATGGCGGCCCATTCGCCGTCTTTCCAGCGCGTGTCCTTGCCATCCGGCGAGATCGCCGCGCGGAAGCCGTCCTTCCAGCCCTCGGGATGATCGGGTTCGAAATCCCCATAGTAAGCCGTGGCCGAGGCATACCCCCGGTCGATGAGCGTCTCGAACTCCCAGCGACGCGCCTGACCGCCGCGCAAGGCCGGGTCGGCCTTCGTGGTGCCCCTCAAGGCCCATTGCTTCGAGACCCAGGTCGAAGCGACGAAGACGGCCCGGTCTTCGGTGGTGGTGTGGTTGCTGCCGAAGTTCAGGCCGACAAAGACCGGCGCCGGACGCTTGGCCGCGTTGGGCACGTAAAGCAGCATATCGAAAGACGGACCTTTCTTCCCGATCGGCCAGACCTTGAACTGGGTGCGCGTGGCCTTGCCGCCGAAGGCCTCCTTGGACTGTTCGCGGATCTCGACCACGGCGTCGGCCTGGAGCTTCTTCGTGTCGGGCGTGCGGCCGAACATGTTCTCCTCGACGAGGCGGAAGACTTCGGGACGACGGACCTCATTCCAGGTCTTCGCATCCGTCACCTTGCGGCCGTCGGCGCACACGAGCGGATCGGGCAGCGTATACGGAGGGACCTTCGACTCTTCGGAGATGGTCGGCGGAATCGCAGCCAGCAGAAGCAGGGGGAGCAGCATGGCGCGACTATGAATCATAGTCGCGAGGGGGCAAGGCAGAGGTAGGGGCAGCACCGCGTGCTGCCCTAGCTGCATCGGGTAGGGACGTGATTGCCATCACGTCCGTGGGCGGACGGACGTCTTATGCTCAAATAACCCTGCCCGGCTCATCGAACCCAACGTGGCGAACGGCGGCCATGGCAATGGCCGCCCTACCCCGAGACAGAACTCATAGGGAGACCGGATATTGAATTAAGCCTTCCCCCTTGTCCCCGTGTCACCTTGCCCACTTATCCCCTCGTTCGAAGTTTGGCGCTCAGCGCTCCCAAACTTCGAACGCATACCCCAACCCCTGATGCTCGCCCTTCTTCGACGAGACGAGCTTGGTGAAATAATTCTGCCAATCAGACGGGAAGCGACGGTCGCCTTCGAAATCGCGGTCGATGCGGGTGATGAGCAGGCGTTCGCACAGAGGCGTCCCCTCGGCGTAGATCCGCTCGCCACCGGTGATCCAGATCGGCCCGGGCCACTGGTCCATCCGGTCGGCGATCACAATGGCCTCGGCCAGCGTGGCGGCGCGCTCGGCCCCGGGGAACGACTTGGTCGGGTCGCGGGAGACGACCACCGTGCCCCGGTCCGGGAGGGCCTTGCCGAGCTCGGCGTAACAGGCCGGCCCTTCGATCATCACGCCCCCCTTGGTCTGGTCCATGAACCAGGCCAGGTCTTCGGGGATATGCCAAGGGAGCTTGCCCTCGCGGCCGATGACCCCGTTGCGGGCCACGGCGACGATGCATTGGAGGGGCTTGGGCACCCGCCAAGGGTTGTGAACAACCCCCGTGAAAGCAAGCGCCGGAGGGACTTGGACGGGTTGACACCCGCCGAAAGGCTCGGGTAGGTTGCCCGAATGATTACCTGGCTCCAGAACGCCACCGGCAAGCACCACCGTCTGATCTTCGGCTTCCTGCTGGTGGTCATCGTGGTCTCCTTCGTCTTCTACGGTTTCGCCGGACGCGGCGCCCTGACCGGCGGCCCCGCCTACATGTACCAGGGCGTCAACCTCAACGACCCCGCCGTCCGTAAGCGCCACAACGACGCCGTCTTCTTCGGCCAGATGACCGGCCAGCGCATGGACCCCAACGGACTCGTCCAGCGCGTCGCCGAGCTCGCCCTCGCCGACGGCCTCGGCATCCCCTCCCCCTCCGCCGTCGAGATCCGCCGCCTCGCCCGCGAGATGACCACCGCCGCCGACAGCAAGGGCGGCGACGGCCTGAACAAGTTCCTCGAGTTCGCCGCCAAGCAGCTCGACGCCTCCGACCTCGACGTCCGCGCGCGCTTCGAGACCTACATCAAGGACACCTGGCGCATCCAGAAGGCCCTCGGCGCCCTCGCCGGCTCGGGCCACGCGACCGCCAGCCAGATCAAGCGCATCCTCGACCGCGAACGCACCAAGTGGACCGTCGACGTCGCCACCTTCTCCGCCGCCGGCTTCAAGCCCGACGTGAAGGTCGACGAAGCCAAGGTGAAGGAAGCCTTCAACGCCAACATCGAGGATTACCGCCTGCCCGCCCGCGTGGCCGTGACCGCGGTGACCATCGCCGCGACCGCCGCCGACACCGCGCCGGTGACCGACGACGAGATCATCAACATGGGCTACAACCAGGCCGAGAAGTTCAAGTTCGAGACCGGCAAGGTCAAGGAACAGGCCCTCGCCAAGCGCGCCGAACTCGAGAAGCTCGTCCGCGCCGAACGCGCCATCACCAACCTCGCCGGCCAGATCTCCGACGAACTCGCCGAGAAGTTCCCGGTCGACACCGCCAAGGCCGACAGCAAGGAGCTCGCCGCCTGGATCAAGGCCAAGAACGCCAAGCTCACGACCATCCCGGCCTTCGACGTGACCGCCACGCCGACCGTCGCCGGCGTGCCCGCCGAAGCCCTCCGTGTCGCCGGCGAGCTCACCGAGAAGGAATGGCGCACCGAAGTCTACCGCTCCGAAGCCGGCGCGACCTTCATCCTGCTCAACCAGCGCACCCCCGACCGCCTGCCGACCTTCGACGAAGCCAAGGCCAAGGCCGTCGAGGCCTGGAAGAAGTCCCAGTTCAACCGCCTCCTCGCCGAGGAAGCCAACCAGCTCGCCAAGGGCATCCAGGCCGACCTCGCCGCCGGCAAGAGCTTCACCGACAGCGCCAAGGCCCGTAAGCTGACGCTGACCTCCCCCGAGGCCTTCTCGGTCTACGGCGTGCCCGAAGCCCTCAACGGCGCCAATGAGAACACCGGCCTCCTCATCGAGGCCGCCGGCGTCGGCAAGGTGACCTCCCCGATCCGCACCGCCAACGGCGACTACGTCCTCATCCGCCCCGCCAAGGCCGACCTCCCCAAGGACGGCGCGACCGCCGAAGAGAGTCGCCTGTTCGCCCAACGCATCTCGCAGCGTAACGCCTACTTCACCGGCATCGGCCTCGTCCAGGACATCGTCCCCCCGCCCGCCGAAGCCAAGTAAGGGAACCTAAGGCCCACGAGAACCCCTCAGGAGGCCGCCTCCTGAGGGGTTCTTTGTTTGGCCCCCATTCCCGGCTTTACCACCCCTGACCCCACCCCTACCCCTTTTCCTATCCCAATGTCCCAGGTCCGCGTCCGCTTCGCCCCCAGCCCCACCGGCTTCTTCCACATCGGAAGCGCCCGCACGGCCCTGTTCAACTGGCTCTACGCCCGCCACACGGGCGGCAAGTTCATCCTCCGCATCGAAGACACCGACAAGGAGCGCAACTCGGACGCCTTCCTGCAGGTGATCTTCGACTCGATGCGCTGGCTGGGCATGGACTGGGACGAAGGCCCCGAGGTCGGCGGAAACTACGGCCCCTACTTCCAGTCCCAGCGCACCGAACTCTACAAGGCCAAGCTCAAGGAGCTGGCCGACAAGGGCCGCGCCTACGAAAAGGACGGCGCCTGGTGGCTCCGCCTCCAGGGCGCCCGCTCCGCCGCCTACGACGAGCACCTGAAGAAGGATTACGAGAAGGTCGACGCCGCCCCGATGGTGCTCGACGACCTGGTCCGCGGCCGCGTCGAACGCGTCGAAGACCGCGACTTCGTGATCTTCCGCTCCAACGGCGAGCCGGTCTTCCACTTCGTCAACGTCGTCGACGACATCGAGATGAAGATCACCCACGTGATCCGCGGCGAGGACCACCTCTCCAACACCTCGAAGCACCTCGAGCTCTTCAAGGCCTTCGGCGTCGAACCGCCGAAGTACGCCCACATCCCGCTCATCCTCAAGACCGACGGCCCGGGTAAGATGTCCAAGCGCGACAAAGGCGCCCTCATCGAGGAATACCAGCAGCGCCGCTACCTGCCCTCCGCCGTCCGCAACTACCTCTGCCTGCTCGGCTGGACGCCCGCCGACGGCAAGGAAGTGCTGCCGATCGACGAGATCGTCCGCCAGTTCGAGATCTCCGCGGTCCACCAGTCCAACGCCCGCTTCGACGAGCGCAAGATGTCGCACGTCAACGCGCAGACGCTCCGCGGCCTGCCCGCCGCCGAGTTCGCCGCGCTCGCCCGCCCGATCCTGCTCGAGACCAAGGTCATCGACGCTTCGGTCTCCGACGCCCGCCTCGCCGAGGTCCTAGGCATCGTCCAGGAGAAGGTGATCTCGCTCGAACACCTGCCGGAGTTCATGGGCTTCTTCTTCACCGCCGACTTCAAGAAGGACGAAGGCGCGATAGCCAACCTCACCAAGAAGGGCGGCGACCCCGTCGCCCGCATCCGCGAACTGCTGCCCGTGCTTGAGGCCGCCGAATGGACTGAGCCGGCCCTCGAGGCCGCCTTCGCCGCCGTCGGCGCGGCCAATAACCGCAAGCCCACCGACTACTTCGCCCCGGCCCGCTTCGCAATCTCCGGCCAAGGCGGCGGCGCCCATCTGCTCGGCGTCCTCCGCGTCCTCGGCCGCGACACCACCCTCGCCCGCCTCAAGACCTTCGCCGCCTGATTTCCACTTTTGCACGTTTGCACAGGCGTTCGCGCCGATTCGCACCTTTGCACCCCTCTTAAGATTTCCGTCATGTCTTCCGAAACCCCTGCGCCGGCGGCCCACCGCCACTTCATCCAGCAGATCATCGACGCCGACCTGGCCGCAGGTAAGCACGCGTCCATCGCCACCCGTTTCCCGCCGGAGCCCAACGGCTACCTCCACGTCGGCCACGCGAAGTCCATCTGCCTGAACTTCGGCCTCGCCCTCGAGTTCAAGGGTCGCTGCCACCTGCGCATGGACGACACGAATCCGACCAAGGAGGAGGTCGAATACGTCGATTCCATCAAGGAAGACGTCCGCTGGCTGGGTTTCGACTGGCACGAGCACTACTACCAGGCCTCGAACTACTTCGAGCGCATGCACGCCGACGCCATCAAGCTGATCCAGCTCGGCAAGGCCTACGTCTGCTTCCTCTCCCAGGAGCAGATCCGCGAATTCCACGGCGACGAAAAGCACCCCGGTAAGCCGAGCCCGACCCGCGACGCGTCCGTCGAGGACAACCTCGCGGCCTTCGCCAAGATGACCCGCGGCGAGTTCGACGAAGGCAAGGCGGTGCTCCGCGCCAAGATCGACATGGCGTCGCCGAACATGCACATGCGCGACCCGGTCATCTACCGCATCCGCAAGGCCCATCACCACAACACCGGCGACAAGTGGTGCGTCTACCCGATGTACGACTACGCCCACCCGCTCGAGGACGCGTACGAAGGCATCACCCACTCGATCTGCACGCTGGAGTTCGAGGTGCACCGCCCCTTCTACGACTGGCTGCTCCGCACCCTCGACACCCCCGCCAAGCCGCAACAGATCGAGTTCGCCCGCCTCAACCTGACCTACACGGTCATGTCCAAGCGCCGCCTGCTCGAGCTCGTGCAGGAGAAGCGCGTCTCCGGCTGGGACGACCCCCGCATGCCCACGATCTCCGGCATGCGCCGCCGCGGCTACACGCCCGCCGCGGTCCGCAAGTTCTGCGAGACCATCGGCATCACGAAGCATAATTCGCTCTCCGACGTCGCCCTGCTCGAGCACGCCGTCCGCGACGACCTCAACAAGACGTCCTCCCGCTTCATGGCGGTGCTCGATCCGGTCCGCCTGGTCATCGAGAACTACCCCGAAGGCCAGGTCGAGGAACTCGAGGCCATCAACAACCCCGAGGATCCCTCCGCCGGCACCCGCAAGGTGCCCTTCTCCAAGACGCTGCTCATCGAGCGCGCCGACTTCATGGAGATCCCGGAGAAGAAATATTTCCGCCTCACGCCCGGCCAGGAGGTCCGCCTCCGCTGGGGCTACTTCGTGACCTGCACCGGCTGCAAGAAAGACGCCGCCGGCAATGTCACCGAGGTCACCTGCACCTACGACCCCGCCACCCGCGGCGGCGACGCCCCGGACGGCCGCAAGGTCAAGGGCACCATCCATTGGGTCTCCGAGAAGCACGCCGGCGACGTCGAGGTCCGCCTCTACGATCGCCTCTTCGCGCACGAGGACCTGAACCACATCCCCGAAGGCGTCGACTGGCGCACGCTCCTCAACCCCGGCTCGCTCAAGACCATCCGCGGCTTCGTCGAGCCCGCTCTCCTCGCCCTCGCGCCGAGCACCCGCGTGCAGTTCGAACGCACCGGCTACTTCTGCGCCGACGCCAAGGACTCCCAGCCCGGCAAGCCCGTCTTCAACCGCACCGTCGGCCTGAAGGACTCCTGGGCCAAGGCCGTGGCCAAATAAGGGTGGGACGCGACGGCGTCGCGCCCGTTCGCCGCTTGACCGCGACACTGAAAAGCACTTACATGCACTTGTATCTGAAAGTACCCTCTGGGTTCCGTATGATACCACCAGGAAGCCGCCGCTAGGCGGCTTTCCTCTTTTCAGGTCCCAAGGTAGGGGCGCGACGGCGTCGCGTCCGTTCGCCTCTTAGCTTGCCTGATTCTGGCAAGCTTTTGCGAATTCCCACAACCATCCGCCCACGGACGCGACGCCGTCGCGCCCCTACCCACGCTTAGGCCTCTAGGCTGGCCAACCGGCCCGCTGTTCAACCGATCAACGACGCCTACCCCTACCCCTGCCCCTACCCCTACCTTAAACACCCTTGACCCACCCCCCGCCCTCCCTTTGATGCACCTTCTAGCTGGTAACAAAGGAGAGGTGGCAGAGTGGTCGATCGCGCTGCATTGGAAATGCAGTGTACCGCAAGGTACCGAGGGTTCGAATCCCTCCCTCTCCGCCAGCTAGATTAAAGCCCGAAAGTCATGACTTTCGTGGGTTAGCTACGTCCACTCTTACAAAGACTCTAACAACCTGCATTCAGGTAGGGTCAGCACTGCGTGCTGACCTAGGACCCAAGCCCCCTACTCCGGGAGAAGAGGCAACCCTCAGGGAATAGGCCTCAGGCTCCCGAGATTGAACAGGCCCCCGCACTCCGGAATCTCATCGCCTCACGGCCGATCGACGCGCGGCTGCGCCTGATTGACAGGTTGCAGATATAGCAGTTAATGTCGGCGCATGCACCCTACCACGATGGAACCTCCGAAGAACAAGCAGGCGCGTGCCGACCTCGGCCGAATCGCGGAACTGCGAACCGGCAAGCACGGGCTCCTACGTCTGACGGACGCCTCCGGTGAGGCCATCCCGCTTCCGGGCGAACTTTTCCGACTGCTCGTCCAGGTCGCCGGCGAACTGCGGGCCGGAAACTCGGTGGTCATCCTCTCCGCGGAAGACGAGATGACCCCGCAGACGGCGGCGGACTTCCTGGGGATGTCCCGCCAGTTCCTGATGCGGCTGCTGGACAAGGCCGAACTGCCCTTCCACAAGGTGGGCGCTCATCGCCGCATCCTGCGCAAAGACGTCGAGACCTATGCCCGCAAGCGGGCCGCGCAACGCAGCGCTAGGCTGGAAAGGCTGCGCGATAAGATCCAAGCCGCCGGGCTAGACGGCTGAGGGATGCCGGCACGCCCGCCCATCGTGGTCCTCGACGCGTGCGTGCTGGCAAACCAGACGGTGGCGGACCTCTTGCTCAGATTGGCCGAAGACCCGCCGCTCATCCTACCGAGGTGGTCCGAGGAAATCCTGGGCGAGGTAAGGCGTACGCACCGGAAGCTCGGCTGGCCTGACGCCTTGGCGGAAAGCTGGCAGGAGGACGTCACCGCCTGCTTTCCCGAAGCCTCTTTCTCCGCTCCAGCCAGGCTGACCACACGGCTTGGCAATCAGGCCAAAGACCGGCATGTCCTCGGGACCGCCATCGTCAGCGAGGCCGGTACCATCGTGACCTTTAACCTAAGGGACTTCCCCGTCCCGGCCCTCTCCCCTTGGGGTATCCAAGCCAAACACCCGGACGCCTTCGTCCTTGAACTGTTGCGAAGCCGACCCGTCGACATGCTCGCGAAGGTCGAGGGAATGGCTCGACGTCACGGAACCGCGAAGACCCTGGAAAAACTCCGTCGCGACCTTCCGGCGTTTGCCAGCACCTTAGGCCCCAGAATGAAGCACTAAGCCCTCCTCAGAGCGCGACGATCAGGAAGGTCAGGATGAGTCTGGTCCGGAGGCTGAGCTTGGAGACGAAGACGGCGGAGACGAGTCCGATCGTCAGGTAGCCGAAGGCCTGCTCGGCCAGGAAACCCGGCCAGCCTTCCTGCCCCTGCACGGCCGAATAGACCCAGAACCGGATGGGTAAGGCCAGCAGGACGACGATGAAGTAGCCGGCGATCTCGCGGCGGATATTCCGCTTAAAGTCTGACTGATGGTTATTGGCCATGCTCGTAGGGCTTCTCGACGGGGACGATGACGGGGGCGATGACGGACTTCCAGACAGCGTAGCCGGCGGGCAGCATGTGGATGTCCCCCGGGATGAAGCATTCGGCCTTGGGCTGGCCGTCGGCGCCGATCAACGGCTCGGTGATGTCGATGAACTTCATCCACGGCCGGGTGGCGCATTCCTGGGCGAGGAGCGCGTTCGTCTTCCGGAGTTCGGCGATCTTGAGGAAGCGCTTGCCGGGGCTGGGCACGACGCCGAGGACGTAAAGCCGCGCCTGCGGCAAGGCGGCGTGCAGCTTGCCATGGAACTTCCGGAAATTCTCCAGGACGGTCTCCGGCTTGGTGCCGGCATTGATGTCGTTGCTGCCTTCGTAAAGAATGACCGCCCTAGGCTTGAACGGGATGGCGAGGTTTTCGACGAAATGATCGGCGGCCTGATTCATCCGGCTGCCACCGATGCCGAAGTTATGGACGGTCAGCGGCGCGAGGTCCTGCTTCACGGTCTTCCAGAACTGCATGTGCGAACTGCCGATACAGATGACGCCCCCGGGCGCCGGCGGAGCCTTCTGCGCCCCGGCCAAGACCTTCTGATACAAAGCCATGACCTTCGCGGACGAAGACTTGTCCGTCAGGACTTCGTCGGCCGCGAAGATGACGCCGCACCCGAGCAGAAGACAGATGAAATGACGAAACATTACTTTCATGGGGTGCGGCCAAACTACGGACGGAAAGCCCGGAGGAAAGGTTTTTGCTGTCTTCCGGCCTAAGTCCGCTTTCGATGACCTGACCCCATGAAAGCCCCTTCCCTCCTCGCCCTGCTCGCCTGCGCCACCCTTGCGGCCGCCGACATCAAGGTCACTCCGAACGAGGCCGTCGACGTCGCCCAGGATGGCAAGGTCGTCGCCCGCTTCATGATGGCCCACGACGTCAGCACCCCGGCCAAGCGCCTGGAGAACTACAAGCCCTACCTGCACGTCTTCGACCCCAGCGGCACCCTGCGCCTCACCAAGGGCCCGGGCTTCAACTTCACCCACCACCGCGGCATCATGCTCGGGTTCATGAAGATCACGGTCGACGGCAAGAGCTACGACCGCTGGCACATGGTCAAGGGCGACCAGGTCGTCACCGCGGTCAAGCCGACCGCCGACGGTTTCATCGCCGCCATCGACTGGCAGGGCGCGACCGCCCAGGATAAGCCGATCCTCACCGAGGAACGCGCCTTCACGTTCACGAAGCCCGCCGCGCCCTTCTACCTCGGCATCGAGATGCGGAGCACGCTCAAGCCCGACCACGGCGAAGCCAAGATCGACGGCGACCCCGAGCACGCGGGCGCCCAGTTCCGTCCGTCCGAGAAGATCGACGGCACGAAGACGACGTACGTCTACCCCGGCAAGGACGTCCTCATCCACAAGGTGCGCGATCTGACCTGGGTCGCCGAGGTCTTCACGATCGAAGGCCAGACCTTCACGGCCCTGCTGCTCAACCACCCTTCCAATCCCAAGGACACTGCCTTCTCGGCCTACCGCGACTACGGACGCTTCGGCGCCTTCCCTAAGGGCGTCGCGACCCCTGAAAACCCCTTCAAACTACGCTACCAGTGGCTCATCGCCGCGGGCGACGTCCGGGACGCCGCGGCCTTCCAGCAGGCCTACAACGCGTTCGCCGGCGTGAACGAGCCTACGCCTCCGGTGACGGTCATGCTCGCCGAACAGCCGAAGCCGAAGGCCCCGGCCAAGAAGTAAGGTCGGCTCAGGCGCCGACGCCCTTCCGCACCCGACCGATCGCGGCGGACTGGCGTTCGCGCAGGACACCCTGCGCCTTGAGCACCTTGGCCTTCGCCGCGGCGGGGTCCTTGGCCATGGCCAGCACGGCCGGGACGATGCCCGCGAGCTGCGGTTCGTCGTCCAGGTCGAAGAGCCACTCGTGCAGGCCGATGTCCTTCCACATGTTGCCCTTGGAGGTCTGCTCGGCCCAGCGGCAGACGATCGCCGGGATGCCGTTGCCGACGCACATGATGGGCGAGTGCATCTCGTTGCCGAACAGGCCGGCGCTGCGGACGTAGACGCTGAGGGCCTCGTCGGTGAGCCAATAGTCCTGACGCCACACCACGCGGTCCTTCACGTCGTCGGGCAGCTTGTCGTAAAGCATCTCCTTGCCCAAGGTCATCTGGGTCTGGTCCTCCGGGCAGATGAGCACCTTGAGGTCGGTCTGCTTGACCACCGCGACGATGGCCGCGCGCAGCTGGGCGTGGTCGTGCTCCTTGAGCTCGTCGTTACGCTTCTGCTTCGCCGGGTCGAAGGCCGTGCCGGCCTTGATCAGCCAATAGGGCGTGCTGCGGTAACGCGGGATGCAGCAGAGGAACTTGCCGCGCTCCAGACCCCAGCCGTGCAGGAAGGCCTCGGCCTTCTCCTCGTTGCGCAGGTCGGTGGCGAACGCGCCGTCCGGGCCGAACTCCATCACCGGACACTTCACGCCGCCCGCCTTGGCGGTCTCGAGCGAGACCGAGTCGCGGAAGTAGACGAACTGGGCGCCGCTGAGGATCTCGACCGTCTCCGGCGTCGGCTTGCCCTGGGTGATACCGAGCACGCCGTAAGGCTTCGGACCATGCTTACGCCACATCGCGACCTGCTTCTCACCCACGAGCGAGGGGCCGGAGCCGTGGAGCAGGAAATCGTTCTCCGCATAGAGTTTGGCGACGTCGGGCTTGGGGCCGACGAACTTCAGCCTCGGGAAGCGTGCCGCCAGCATCTCCTTCACGCCGTTCTCGACGTTGCTTGGCCAGAGGGTGACCTCGGCCTCCGGGAAATATTTCTCGAGCAACGCCAACATGCCCGGCGTGTGGGCGATATCGCCGATGTTCACCGTCTGCCAGGACGAGCGCAGGACCACGCGCGGGGCGCGCTTGCCTTCGGCCGCGCCGAGCGAGGCGGCGATGGCGGCCACGAAGGCGGATTCCAGGAAACGACGGCGGGAGAGCATGGTGGGCAAAGGGCTAGAGACAGGGCTAGGGCTAGGGCTAGGTTGAGTCAAACCACCCTTCCCTGCTCAGACTATTCCCGCCACCTGCCACCCGGGGCTGCCACCCGCCACCCGGAACGAAAGGCTATGTCGTGACGCGGTCCCGACCCTACCCATTAAAGGTATTAGCGGTTAGCGGTTAGCGGTTGGAACACACCCTCAGGTCCCCAGCCAATCATCCGGTCTCCGGTTTCCCTTTGAGCCCCAACCGCCAACCGCTAACCGCCAACCGCAGACACCTCTTTAATGAGCATCAATTCTTCTTCCCCTCTTCGCGCTTGGGCAGCATCGCGAGATACTGCTCCTGCGCGGCCTTCACCTTGGCCTTCATCGGTTCGACCTGCGGGGTGAGCTCGGCGTAGGACTTGGCGATCTCCTCGAGGTTCTTGTCGCGCTGCGGGATGTCCTTCTGCGCGGCGGCCACGGCCTTTTCGGCGTTGGCCTTCTCGCTCTTGGTGAGTTCGAGGTTCTTGGCGGCGGCCTCGACGAGCAGACGCTTGGCCTCGACGGGCTTGCTGGCCTCAGCCAACTGGGCTCGGACGGCGACGAGCGCCTTCTCGAGGACCGGCAGCCCGTCCTTGGCCTTCTGCAGGGCCGCCTGGAAGGCGGGCAGTTTGGCGGCGTAATCCTTCTCGGCGGCGACGCCGGGGGCGGCGAGCTTCTCGCGTTCGACGAGGTGCTTGGAACGCTCCTTGGTCACCGCGACGACTTCGGCCTGAGCCGGTTCGACCGCCTTTTCGGCGGCCGCCACGGCGGCGGCGGCTTTGTCCACGACCTGATTGGCCGCAGCGACGTTGGCTTCGGCGTGCGCGGCGACGGCGACCTTGGCGGCCTCGGTCTTGCGGACGGCAGCGAGGGCGACGCGGGCTTCGGCGAGCGCCGACTCGGTCTGCTTCTTGCGGGAGAAGTAACTGAAGGAGAAGACCGCGCTGAAGGTACGGGCCTCACCGTACGCTTTTTCGGCGGCGGCGACCTTGTCCGCGGAAGCCTTGGCGGCGACGGCGGCTTTCTCGGCTTCGGCGGCGGCGGCGCGCAAGGCGGCCTTGGCGGCGACGACGCCCTCCTTGGCCTTGGCGTGCAGGAGCTGGGCGGAGGCGACGGCCTTCTTGAGCTCGTCGACCTTCGCGGTCAGGGCGTTGATCCGGTCACGCAGCGGCGTGGTGAACTTGGCGCGATAGTCCGCGGCGGCGGCGGTGGCGACGGCCACGATCGCGTCACGGTCCTGGCCGAGGCGCACGATGGCCTCGCTCTGCGTATCGATGAGCTTCTGCTGGGCCTCGATCCTGCCCATCGCTTCGGCTTCGGCGACGCGGAGCGGCGAGAGCGTCTTGTCGAGCGCGGCGAACTCCGCCTTCAGGGCGTCCAGTTCGGCCTGGAGCTTCGGCAGCTGCGCCTCGTTCTGGGCGATGGTCTTCTGCGAGGACTCGATGCGGGCGGCGGCGGCCACCTTGGCGGCCTCGTTCTCGGCCTTGGCGGCCACGAGGTCGGCGATGTCCTGCTCGAGCTTGGCGAGCTTCTCCTGCTCGGTCAGCACGCCCACGTTGAACTGGGCGGCCTTGAGGGAGACGAGACGTTCGCGATGCGCCGCGGTCTCGGCGACGATGTTCCGGACGTTCGCCTGGGCGGCGGTCAGGTCGGCCTTGGCCTTGGCGAGCGCGGCCTCGGCGGCGCGGTACGGAGCGGCGAGATCCCGGGTCTTGCCGGCCTCGGTCTTGAAATAGGCGATGGCCTTGCGCTGAGCCGCGAGGGCCTTCTCGGCCTTCTCCTTGTCGGCGGCGGTCTTCGCCTTGCCGACCATCCCGCTCCAATACGCGGCCGAACGGTCCTGCTCGGCGAGCTTGGCCTCGAGTTCGGCGAGTTTCTTGGAGGCCGGTTCGCCGGTGGCCTTCACCTTGGCCAAAGCGGCTTCGGCGGCGGGCACGAGGGCCTCGGCGGCCTTGACGGCGGCTTCGGCCGGGGCGAGGGCGGGCGTCAGTTCGGCCAGGCGCTTCTCGGTCGCGACGAGGCGGTCGGCGAGCTTGGGCGGATTGCTGGAGACCTGGGTGACCTCGCGGCCCGTCTCGCTCTCGAAGAAGCGGATCTCGCCCAGCCAGTTGCCGGAGACGAAGGCCTTGGAGTCGTAGAGCCCGACCACTTTTGCCACCTGGTCGGCCTGCTTGATGCCCTGCAGATGCTGGAGGCGCTTGCCGTCGATGGCCCACATGGCCGTGGTGCCGTCGCCGCCGCAGGACAGGAGACGCCCGTCGGGCAGGAAGGAGACGGACTGCACGTTGCCGCCGTGGGCGGACCAAGAAGCGACCTGCTTGCCGTTCTTCATCTCCCAGGTGGTGATGACGCCGTCGGCCGAGCAACTGGCGAGAACGTTGGAGTCGGCGCGCCAGGCGAGGTCGGTGACGCTGCCCTTGTGCTGGCCGAGATTATAGAACTCGCCGCCGTTGTCGGCCTCCCAGACGAAGACGTTGCCGTTGCGGTCGGAGGTCGCGAGCAGGATGCCGTCGGGACTGAAGTCCGCGCCGGTGACCCATTCGGTGTGCTTGGCGATGACGTAGAGCTCCTCGCCCGTGGCGACGTCGTAGCACTTCACCTTCTTCGCGTTGGTGCCGAAGGCGATCTTGCGGTGGTCGGGCGTGATGTCGGCGGACATCACCTGGTCGAACTCCTTGCCGACCTCGGTGACGCGCCTGCCGGTCCGGACGTCCCAGACGACGGCGTGGCCGAACTTGCCGCCGCGGCCGCCGCCCATGATCAGGAGCGAGCCGTTGGCGCTGAACTTCAGCGAGCGGGCGTAGCCTTCGGCGTAAGGCAGGATGCCGGCCAGCTCGTGGGTGTCGGTGTCGTAGAGCAGGATCTGCTTCTGGCCGGCGACGGCGAGGAGCGAGGTCCACGGACTGGCCGCCATCGCGGTCACCGCGGAGGTGCGGGGCGTGACGATGACCGGCTCGAGCAGGACGTTCTCCGGCCGGGCCACGGGGCCCGTGGGCTTGCCGGCGCCGCCGGCGAAGGAAAGGTCGACCTTGGGCTTGTTGGAGGCCTTGGCCACGCTGCCCTTGGCCTGGAGCAGTCCGCCGGCGATCCACTTGGAGAGGAGCGTCAGGTCCTTGGCGTCGAGGGGCGCGCCTTCCGGCGGCATGAAAGGTTCTTCCTTCTTGGCGCTGCAGGTCCAGAGCCGGCTGCCCTGAGGGTTGCCCGCGTCGACGACCGCGCCGCCGCTGCCGCCGTTCATCAGGCCGGCGTAGCTGGTCAGCTCGAGGCCGCCCTTCTTCTTGTCCGGATTATGGCAGGAGAAGCACTTGTTCTCGAGCAGCGGACGGATGTGGTCGTCGTAGGTGAGCTTCTCGTTCTCCTGCGCGGGAACGGCGACGGTCACCAGCCCGGCGGCCAGGATGAGGCAGCGGCGGGTGAGCCAGCGGAAGGACGAAGGAGCGGCCATGCGACGGCGAGATCAGTGGTTGAAGTAGAATTCCTTGGAGTTCATCAGCGCCCAGAAGGCGTCCTCGAGCACGATCTGGCGGTTGGCCGGGTCGGCGGCCACGGCGGCGGCGATGGACTTCCGCTCCGGCTCGCGGGGCTGGCGGCCGAAGACGCGGAGGAAGAGCTCGGTGACGATCTCGTCGTCCTTCTTGCCGGCGGCGATGAGGTTCTCGACCACCTTGCCGCGGCGGATGCGCTCGTTGACCGCGTCGCCGTTCATGAGGTGGAGGGCCTGCGAGAGGTTCGGATCGGTCTTCACCTCGGTCGAGGCGACGGACTCGCGCTTGGAGCGGCCGAAGGTCGTCAGGAAGTAGTTCGAGACGGCCCCGTCGGCGATCTGCACGGCGCGGGCGCCGAGCGGGAGGCCCTGGAACTTGTTCGGGGTCTCGGTGATCTGCGAGATGGCGTCGAGGAGCACTTCGGCGCGGACGCGGCGGACCTGCGCGCGGGCGAAGTTCAGCTTGTCGTCGGCGTTCGAGGCGTTCGTCTTCGAACTGCGCTGGTAGGCGGCCGAGGCGGTGATGTCGCGGACGAGGCGGCGGACGTCGTAATTATATTCCGTCAGCTTCGCGGCGAGCTCGTCGAGGAGCTCCGGATTGGAGGGCGGGTTCGAGACGCGGACGTCGTCGACCGGATCCACGACGCCGACGCCGAGGAAGTGCGCCCAGACGATGTTGGCGATGTTGCGGGCGAAATACGGATTGCGGGGCGAGGCCATCCATTCGGCCATCACGCGGCGGCGGTCGTCGCCGGGCTTGAGGTCAGGCTCCTCGCCGCCGAGGAACTTCGGCTTCACGTTCTTCTTGGTCAGGAAGTGCTGGGACTCGCCGCCCTTGCTGTTGAACACGATGACCTCCTGAGGGTCGTCGGTGTTCTTGCGGCCGATCTGGGCGAAGAAGGCGTTGAAGCCGTAATAGTCGTTCATCG
>VHCL01000032.1 GCA_016871725.1 Verrucomicrobiota bacterium
TCATCGAGAAACGCGCTCCCACCGCACGTCCCGTGATTACCTATGACGACCCTAACAAACCTCCCCCACGCCCAGCCCCCAGATTCTCCCTCCCTCTTTTTCATGCCTCCCTAACCGCCAACCGCCATCCGCCAACCGCCTACACCTCTGTTTAGCTCCCAATTCCAGATTGAACTCATCCCCTCCCCCGCCAAAGGTGTCCGAATGTCCCAGCAAGTCCTGAAGCCTCGCGTCCGCGGGTTCATCTGCATCACCTCCCACCCCGACGGCTGCGCCGCGGCGGTCCACGAGCAGATCGCCTACGTGAAGTCCCGCAAGCCCATCCAGGGCGGCCCCAAGTCGGTCCTGGTGATCGGCGCCTCCACGGGCTACGGACTGGCCTCCCGCATCTCCGCCGCCTTCGGCTCCGGCGCCGCCACGCTCGGCGTCTTCTTCGAACGCAACGGCGAAGGCGACAAGCCCGGCTCCCCCGGCTGGTATAACACCGCCGGCTTCCACGCCGAAGCGAAGAAGGCAGGCCTCAAGGCCGTCTCGATCAACGGCGACGCCTTCTCGGCCGAGCTCAAGGCTCAGGTCATCGAGGCGATCAAGTCCAAGATGCCCGGCGGCAAGGTCGACCTCGTCGTCTACTCCCTCGCCTCCCCCCGACGCACCGCCCCCGACGGCGTGACCTACAAGTCCGTCCTCAAGCCGACCGGCGCTCCGTTCCACGCCAAGAACCTCGACACCGACAAGAAGGTCGTGAACGAGGTCACCCTCGAGACCGCGACCGCCGACGACATCGCGCAGACGGTCAAGGTCATGGGCGGCGAAGACTGGGAACTCTGGATGAACGCCCTCGACGGCGCCGGCGTCCTGAAAGAAGGCTGCCAGACGGTCGCGTACTCCTACATCGGACCGCAGGTCACCTGGCCGATCTACAAGGACGGCACCATCGGCAAGGCCAAGGAAGACCTCGAACGCGCCGGCCGCAAGATCGACGACCTCATGAAGCTCCACCGCGGCCGCGCCTTCGTGTCCGTCAACAAGGCCGTCGTCACGCAGGCCAGCTCGGCCATCCCGGTCGTCCCCCTGTACGTCTCGCTGCTCTTCAAGATCATGAAGGCCAAGGGCACGCACGAAGGCTGCATCGAGCAGATCCAGCGCCTCTTCGAGAAGCAGATGTATAACGGCAACGCCCTCGACTTCGACGAGAACGGCCGCGTGCGCATCGACGACTGGGAGATGGCGCCCGACGTCCAGAAGGCCGTCTTCGACGCCTGGCCGCAGGTCACGACGGAGACCTTCGACGCGCACGCCGACTTCGCCGGCTACCAGTCCGATTTCATGAAGAACTTCGGCTTTGGCCTCGCCGGCATCGACTACGAAGCCCCGACCGAAGTCGAACGCCCCATCGAGGACGCCTAAGTGGCCAAGGTCTTCTCCATCGCGAACCAGAAGGGCGGCGTCGGCAAGACGACCACCACCGTGAACCTCGGCGCCGGCCTCGCGCGCCTAGGCGTCCCGACCCTCATCATCGACCTCGACGCGCAGGCCAACGCGACCAGCGCGCTCGGCATCGAGAAGACGGAGGGCAAGTCGCTCTACAAGGTCCTGCACGGCGAGGCCAAGGCAGCCGACATGATCGTCGCGACCTCGACCGAGAAGCTCGACCTGATCCCTTCCGAAGTCGACCTCGCCGCCGTCGAATCCGAATTGTCGCAGGCGGAGAACTATCTCGGCCGCCTGCGCGAGGCCCTCGCGCCTGTCGTCGCTGCGGGCAGGTACCAGGCCATCCTCATCGACTGCCCGCCCGCGCTGGGCATGCTCTCGATGAACGCGCTCGGCGCGTCCGACCACCTGATCGTCACCCTGCAGACCGAATACCTCGCGATGGAGGGCCTCGGCCAGATCCTCGGCGTGGTCGACCAGCTCAAGGCCGCCGGCGCGAGCGACAAGCTCACCGTCGGCGCGATCGTGATGACGATGTACGACGTGCGCACGAAGCTCTCCCGCCAGGTCGTCGAGGAAGTGAAGACCCACTTCCCCGCCCTCGTGATGGACGCCATGATCCCGCGCACGATCCGCCTGTCGGAGTGCCCGAGCCACGGCCAGACGATCTTCCAGTATGACGTCCATTCCCCGGGCGCCGTCGCCTACGAAGCGCTCGCCAAGGAGTTCGCCAAGCGCTTCGCGCTGAAGTGAGCGTCCGCCGCGTCGGCAGCTTCGCGGCCTTGCGGACCACGCCGTTCGCCGACGGCGTCAACGCGCTCTGCTGGGAACGGACGCTGCCCGGCGACTTCGCCGAGGTGATCGCGAAGCTCGGCCCGGGCGAAGGCATCGTGGCGCTGGAAGACGAACGCCTCCGCGCGCTCGACCTGACGCCGGCCGGAAGGCTCGCCGCCGACGCGATGCTCGCGGACCAGGAATTGCTGCGCGCGCACGACCTCGCGCCGTCGCTCAACTGCGTCTACGACTGCGTGCGCGGGGCGGACGCCGGCGTCGTGCCGACCGACGTCACCTCGTTCCACGTCGACAGCGCTCCCGTCGAGGTCGACACCTGGCTCTGCACCTACCACGGCGCCTGCAGCGAAGGCCTGCGCGACGAGGACGCCCTGCTCAAGGTCGAGATTCCGGCGATCCGCGCGCGGCTGCTGAAAGAGTATGGCGGCACGGATGATGCGGGCTTCGCCGAGTTCCTGCACGAGCACAGCTACGACTCGCACTACGCGCCCAAGCCAGGCGGGACGCCCTATCCCTTCGGCACCTTCGCCCTCTGGCGCATCGCGACGCGCTGGCCCGGCAGCCCCGTGCCGCCCTGCGTCCACCGCGCGCCGGAGAACCACCCCGGCTCACCGCGGCTGCTGCTGATCAGCTGAGTCACTTGACCAGCGTCAGCTTCGATGGGTAACGACGGTCGGCGTTCCATTCGCCGAGATAGATGTCGCCGGCGGCGTCGACGTAGAGGTCGTGGCCGTGCTTGAAGATCGGCTGGGCCTGCGTGAGCGGCTGGAGCTTGCCGTCGACATACCTGGGCTCGCTGCCGCCCGGCGCGCTGAGGACCCGCTTGGTGGCGCGATCCAGGACGAGCAGGAAGCCCGACTGCGCGAGGCGCTTGCCCTTGGCGTCCTTGCTCCAGCAGACCGCCGTGTAGATCTTGTCGCCACGGAAGCACAGCTGGCCCGCGAAAGCCCCGGGAAGGTCGAGGGTGTCGACATGCTTCCCGTCCAAGGTGAACGCCTTGAGCTGGTTCTGGCTGCGCGAAGGCACCCAGACGAGAGGTCCGCGGGCGTCGTTGGCGTCGATCGAGATGCCGTGGGCGTTGCTGAGATTGGCGGCGTCCTTCGTCGGCCCGCCCCACTTCTTGAGCAGCTTACCCTCGAGCGAGAACTCGTAGACGAAGTTCGAGCCATAGCCGTCGGCGACGAGCAGCGTCCCGGCCGGCGTCCAGGCGACGTCGCAGGGCATGAACTTGCCGTCGCCCAGCCCCAGCTCCTTCGGCGTGGGGAATTTGCGCACGACCTGGCCGGCGGTGGTCAGCAGCGTGACGCGTCCTTCGACCGCGGAAGGATTCCAGCCTTCGGCGGCCATGTGCCAGCCGGAGTCCACGTGCACGAGATATTCCACCCCGTCTTTCTCGAAGATCTCCAGGCCATGGCCGCCGCCGAGGCCGGCGCTGATCGACCGCACGTAGCGTCCGTCCTTCTCGAAGACGATGAAGTCGTTCTGCGGATGATCGGTCACCAGGTAGATGCGGCCGGCCTTGTCCTCGGCCAGCGCGTGGGCGTTGACGATCGGCGCGACCGCCGGATCGGCCTTCGCCCACTTCAGGTCGAGGGCATAGCGCGCGGTACCATGACCCAGGATGGCGGGCGGCTCGGCGGCGAAGAGCGGCGTGGCCAGGAGCAAGGCGAGGAGGCGCATGGGGTAAGGCGGCAGGCTAGCCGGGGGCGGACCGCAGGCAAGCCCGCCGACCGGCCTCTCATGGCATGCTTTTAGTCCCTTGCCTCGGGACGAGCCGAGGCTTGGATGAGGCCATGCGCAGTCGCCTCGTCTCGCTACGCCCCTACGTCTTCGGGACCGTGCTCGCCGGACTCCTCACCTTCGACCTCTCCCACCAATGGGAAGTCCCGGTCTCCCAGCTGCCCGGGGAGTTCTTCGAACGCTACGTCGACGGCTTCGACCCGCACGCCGAGCCGGCCGCGCTCCTCGCCCTTGCCGATAAAGGCAACGTCCAGGCCCAATATGTCTACGCGCTGCGACACACCGCCTACGCGCCCGTCGAACTGCGGATCCGGGAAGACCGGGAACTCGCCTTTCACTGGACCCTGAAAGCGGCCGACGGCGGCCACTCCCGCGCCATGGCCGTAGTCGCCCTGTATTACTTCCGCGGAACGGGAACCACGAAGAACCTGAAGGAGGCCAAGAAGTGGGCCGACCGCGCGGTGGCGAAAGGCCAGTCGATGGGCTTCCGCGTGCTGGGCGACCTGCGCCGGGAAGAAGCCCGCGCGCTGAAGGCGGCTTCCGCCGCCGGCGAGAACAAGAAGGCGCTGGCGGATCACGAGAACGCCATGCGGGAGGCCTTCGCCTACTACGGGCGCGGCGCCGACGCCGGCGAACGCGTCGCCTTGCGCATGATGTCCGAAGGTCACGACGAAGGCGTGCCGGGTATGCCGCGCAACTACGAGCTCGGCACGGAGTTCCTGCGACGCTCGGCGATGCGTCGCGACCTGACCGCGATCCGGGCGATGGCCGAACGGCTCGAGCAAGGCGTCAAAGCCCCGCGCGATCTCTCGCAGGCCTACGCCTGGAGGCTCGTCCTGAGCCAGCTCACCGGCACGGAGAAGGATGCCGCCGAGCTGGCCCGGCTGGAAGGCGCCATGGGGCTGCCGGAGATCCAGCGCGGCCAGCACGACGCCGCCAAGATCCTCAAGGACCTGCCCTCCGAGGCCGCCGACGCCCTTTCACGCCTGCACAACTCCCGCTGACGCATGACCCCGGCCCAGCTGAAGTCCTCCGCGCAAGCCGACGCGCGGCCGCCCGTGGGCCTTTCCCGCGAAGCGCGGTCGCTTTGGTTCATCAAGCAGGGCGACTGGGAGGCGGCCCATGACCTAGCGCAGGACATCGAGACTCCCGTCGGCTCCTGGATTCACGCCCTGCTGCACCTGATCGAAGGCGACCTCGGCAACGCCCGCTATTGGTTCGCCGAGGCCGGCCGACCCGTGAAGAAGCCCTCGCAGGTCGACGAACTCTGGGACGAAATCGCCGGCGTCGTGCTGAAGTAAGGGGTTGGGTTTGACGCATCGGGCCTTCCCGCCTCGATAGCGTCATGTCCGCTCAGCCACGCCGTGCCCTGACCGGCGTGCCTGCGCACGCCTGGGCGGCCTGCGCCTGCTCGGAAGGCGCCGAGCGGGGCGTGATCGTCTTCCTGGCCTCGAACCTGGGCGCGGCCGAGACCTTCGCCGAAGAGACCGCCCAGCTGCTGACGCTGCTGAACGGCGCGCAGCCGGTCGCGCGCACCCTGACCGAAGCCGACGCCGCCGTCCCCGCCTTCGAGGCCGACTGCGACCTGCTCGGCGTCCTCTCGCTCCTGCGTCATGGCAACCATGACGCGAAGCGCCCGCTGCTCATCGCCTGCACGCCGGGGTCGCTCACCCGCCGCTCGCCCGCGCCCGAAGCCACGGCCAAGGCCGAGATCGTCGTCCGCAAGGGCGAGAAGCTCGCCCTGCGCGACTTCGCGAAACGGCTCGCCGAGGATTTCGGCTACGCCCACGAGGCGCTCTGCGAACAACCCGGCGAATACGCGCTCCGCGGCGGCATCCTCGACGTCTATCCGCTGAACGCCCAGATGCCCGTGCGCATCGACCTCTTCGGGGACGTCGTCGAATCCCTCCGCCCCTTCGACCCCGCGACGCAGCGCAGCGAAGGCGAAGTCGACGGCCTCGTCATCTGCGCGCCGCGGGACGATTCCGGCTCAGCCCCCGAGTCGCCGTTCTTCCGGCACCTGCCGGCCGACGCGCTCATCATCTCGGTGGACCGCTGCCACGAGGACGTCCTCTGCGCCGAGCTGCACTCGGCCAAGACCGACGAACTCGTGCTCGAGGAGACCGACGATGCTCCGCTCGGCTACGCGGCGCACGCCCTCGAATCGACGCCCGCCGAATCCCTGCTCATCGGCTCCGCGACGGACAGCACCGAGACGCGCCCCGCGCTGCTGCGGGCCGCCGCCTCGCTGGCCAAGGACGGCCGGCCCTGCCTGCTCGCGGGCGACACCGACGGCTCCGTCGACCGGCTCAAGGCCGACGTCGCCGGGACGAAGATCCGCGGCTTCGCGCCCCGCGTCCTCCAAGGACGCTTCGGGGGCGGCGTGGTCATCGCGCCGGGCAGACTGCCCGGCCTGCTCAAGGACGGCCTCCTGCTGCTCACCGAACGCGAGCTCTTCGGCCGACGCCGACGGCCGCTCGCCGTCCTACCCCGCCGACGGACCGCCATCCGGGCGGCGGTCGGCCGCGCGCTCGACTTCGGCGAACTCGCCGACGGCGACGCGCTCGTGCACGCCACGCAGGGCGTCTGCCTCTTCCGCGGCATCAAGGCGCACGAGCACGCCGGCCGCACCGAAGACTTCATCGGGCTCGAGTTCGCCGGGAAGTCGATGCTGCACCTCCCCGTGCGGGAGTCGCATCTCCTCACCCGCTACATCGGCATCGGCCGGGCCCTCCCGAAGCTGTCCAAGCTCGGCGGAGGCGGCTGGGAGAAGTCGCGCAAGGCCGCCGAGAAGGCCACCGCCGACCTCGCCGCGCAGCTGCTCGCCATGCAGGCCGCCCGCTCGACCAAGCCCGGCATCACCCACCCGAAGGACGCGGACAACGCCTGGATGGGGGAGTTCGAGCGGTCGTTCCCGCATCGCGAGACCCCGGACCAGACCCGCGCGATCGCCGACGTGAAGGCGGACATGGAGCGGCCCGCGCCCATGGACCGCCTCGTCAGCGGCGACGTCGGCTTCGGCAAGACCGAGGTCGCCCTGCGCGCCGCGTTCAAATGCGTCCTGGGCGGACGCCAGGTCGCGATCCTCGCGCCCACCACCGTGCTCGCGCAGCAGCACTTCGAGAGCTTCAAGGAACGCCTCGCGCGCTGGCCCGTCTCCGTCGAGCTCCTGAGCGGGTACCGCACCGCCAGGCAGAAGGCCGACGTCCGGGCGCGCGCCGCGGCGGGCACCGTCGACGTCGTCGTCGGCACGCACGCCCTGCTCTCCGACGGGACGAGCTTCGCCAAGCTCGGCCTCGTCATCATCGACGAGGAACATCGGTTCGGCGTGCGGCACAAGGAACGCCTGAAGGAGCTGCGCACCGAGGTGGACGTGCTCGCCATGAGCGCGACGCCCATCCCGCGCACGCTCTACCTCGCGCTCGTCGGCGCCCGCGACCTCAGCGTGATCGAGACCCCGCCGCGCGAACGCCTGCCCATCCGCACCATCGTGCGCAGCTACGACGAGAAGCTCGTCCGCGACGCCGTGAAGGCCGAGCTCGCCCGCGGCGGCCAGGTCTTCTACCTGCACAACCGCGTCGAGACGATCCAGGCGGTCGCCGAGCGGCTCGCCGCGCTCGTGCCCAAGGCGCGCATCATCGTGGGCCACGGCCAGATGCCGGCCGGCCAGCTGGAGGAAGTCATGTCGGCCTTCGTCGCCGGCGAATACGACGTCCTCGTGTGCACGACGATCATCGAGACCGGCCTGGACATCCCGAACTGCAACACGCTCATCATCGAGGGCGCCGACCGCTTCGGCCTGGCGCAGCTCTACCAGCTGCGCGGACGCGTGGGGCGCTTCAACCGCCAGGCCTACGCCTACCTGTTCCTGCACCGCCACGCCGCGCTCGTCGGCACGGCGCACCGCCGCCTGTCGGCCATCCGGCAGTACAACCAGCTGGGCGCCGGCTTCCGCATCGCCATGCGCGACCTCGAACTCCGCGGGGCCGGCAACATCCTCGGCGCGGCGCAGAGCGGACATGTCGCGACCGTGGGCTTCGACCTCTACTGCCAGCTCCTCCGCCGGAGCGTGGCCAAGCTCCGCGGCGACAAGGGGGCGGTCGTCGAACGCTGCGAGGTCCGGCTGGATTTCATCGACCACACCCAGGCCGCGCTCGGCACGGAACAGGCCGGCAGCAGCGACGGCGAGGCGCCCCTGCTGACCGCCACGCTCCCCTCGGACTGGATCCCCGAGACCCGCCTGCGGATCGAGGCCTTCCGCCGCATCGCGCTGGCCCTGGACGCCGTCGAGCTGACCGAACTGCGGACCTCGCTGAAGGACCGTTACGGCAAGCTGCCCCCGGAGGCGGACGCCCTCCTCAGCCTGGCGGAGATCCGCTGCCTCGCGGAGGACAAAGGTGTCGTTTCGGTGACGACGGACGGGGCCGTGCTGCGCTGCCTGCAGGCGCCGGCCGGCCGGGCGCCGGAGCCCATCCTGGTCGGCAACCGGTTTCCCCGCTTGACCGTGCGAGACCCCCTGCGGAAACTGAAGGAAATCCGCGGCTTCCTCTCACGGCTGCCCGCGCCCAACGCCCGATGAAATCCTTCCTCCTCTCCAGCCTGCTCGTCCTCGCCTCGGCCGTCGGGTCCGCCCAGCTCAAGCTGCCGTCGGTCGAGGAAGCCGCCGCCAAGCGCTGGTCCCAGCTGAACTCGGACCGCATCGCCGCCGACGCCGACGGCCAGGGCATCACCCTCTCCGACATCCGCCGGCAGATCGACCCCATCGTCGGCCAGCTGCGGGCCGCCGCCCGCTCCGACCTCGAGTTCGAGCAGGCCTTGGGCCAGGCCGCGCAGGAGACCCTGAAGTCGATGGCCGAGCGCCAGATCGTCATCGCCGAATTCCGGGCGAGCACCGCGAACCTGCCGGCCTCCTACGTCGACGCCGACATCGAGGAGACCATCCGCCGGGATTTCGGCGGGGACCGCAACCGTTTCGTCGCCTCGCTGCGCGCCGCCGGCACCACGCCGCTCGCGTACCGCAAGACCATCGAGGACCGCATCATCTTCGAATACATGGTGGGCCAGATCCGCCGCACCGCCTGGGACGTCAACCCCGGCAAGATCCAGGAATACTACGACAAGAACAAGGCGGACTTCCTGCGCAAGGAGCAGGTCAAGCTGCGCCAGATCACCCTCACGCAGGGCGCGGCCGAGAAGCCCGAGGAGACCGCCGCCCGCGCCCAAGCCTGGGCCGCCGCGCTGGGCCAGCCCGCCAAGATCGCCGAACTGCTCGCGGCCTCCAAGATCGGCGGCAAGCCGATCAACGGCCAGCCGACCTTCGCCGACGTGGCCGAACGCATCAGCTCCGACGACTTCGCCCGCAAGGGCGGGGACGCCGGCTGGCGCAACCTCGAGGACCTGAACCAGACCGTCGTCGCCGCCGTCCGCAAGCTGAAGCCCGGCGAGGTCTCCGAGCCGCTGAAGTTCGACGTCGGCGCCGCGCCGATCTACGTGATCGTCAGCCCCGAGGCGGTCCGCCCGCAAGGCTACGCCCCGGTGAACGACCCGGAGGTCATGGCCGAGATCGAGACCAAGGTCCGGTCGATCGGCATGAAGCTCGCGATCCAGCGCTGGCTCGACGACCTGCGCGCCAAGCACTACGTCCAGCTGCGCTGAGATGGCCGCCCCCCGCCGCGAACCCGCCGCCGTGCCCGGCCGGGCTCCCGCCGCCCCCTACGTCTGCCACGCCTTCCCCCGGCGCTGCGCCGGCGTGCTGCTCCATCCGACCGCCCTGCCGGGCGAAGGTCCGGTCGGGTCGCTCGGCGCCGAAGCCCGCCGCTTCGTCGACGTCCTCGCCGCCGCCGGCTTCGGCTGGTGGCAGGTCTGCCCGCTCGGACCGACCGGCTACGGCGACTCGCCCTACCAGGCGCTCTCCGTCTTCGCCGGCAACCCCTACCTCCTCGACCTCGCCGACCTCGGCGCGCGCAAGCTGCTCACGTCCGACGAAATCGCCGCGCTGCGGCGCGGCAGCGACGGGCGCACCGATTACGGCCGCCTGTGGAACCAGCTGCGCCCCGCCCTGCGGCTGGCCGCCCGCCGCGGCGCCAAGGTCCTGAAGCATAACGCCGCCTTCCGACGCTTCCGCGAGCAGCAGGCCGGCTGGCTCGGGGCCTGGTGCCGCTTCGCCGCCCTGCGCGAAGCGAACGGCTTCGCCGCGCCGGACAAGTGGACGGACGACGAAGCCCCGGCGGAGGCCGTGGCCGAGGCCGAAGTGCTGCAGTTCCTCTTCGCCGAGCAGTGGCAGGCGCTCCGGGAATACGCGCGCGGGAAAGGCGTCCGCTTCTTCGGCGACGAACCGATCTACGTCTCCGCCGACGGGTGCGACGCGAAGACCCGCCCCGAACTCTTCCAGCTCGACGCGCACGGCCGGCCGACGGCCGTGGCCGGCGTGCCGCCGGACTACTTCGCCGCGGACGGCCAGCTCTGGGGCAACCCGCTCTACGCCTGGGAGCGGCACGCCGCCGACGGCTTCGCCTGGTGGCGGGCGCGCGTGCGCCACGACCTCGAGCTCTTCGACGCGATCCGCATCGACCACTTCCGCGGCATCCATGACTACTGGAGCGTGCCCGCCGGCGCGCCCAACGCGCGCGAAGGCCAGTGGTGCGAGGGACCCGGCCTCGCCTTCACCGGCGCCCTGGCCGGCCTGCCGCTCGTCGCGGAGGACCTCGGCCTGCTCTCGCCGGGCGTCGACGTCCTCCGCCAGGCCTCCGGCCTGCCGGGCATGTCGGTGCTGCAGTTCGGCTTCGGCGGACCGCCCGCCGGCAACCCGCACTTCCCCGCGAACATCACCGCGGACCGCGTCGTCTACACCGGCACGCACGACAACGACACCGTCGTCGGCTGGTACGCGCAGGCCTCCGCCGAGGAGCGGACCCGCGTCGAGGCCGTCTTCGGCCCGATGACCGCGCCGCACGTCACGCTCGCCGAGGCGGCCCTGGCCTCGCCCGGCGTGGCCGCGTTCCTCCCCGTCCAGGACCTGCTGGGGCTGGGCGCCGAAGCCCGCTTCAACACGCCCGGCAACCCGCAAGGCAACTGGGGCTGGCGCATGAGCGACCTGCAGCTGACCACGCTCGCGGCGACGGCCGGAGCATGGCGGCAGCGACTGAAGGCGACGGGCCGGCTCAGCGCGTGAGGCGACGGTACTTGGGGCGACGGGGCGTGTCCGACTCGAGGCCGAGGCGCTTGCGCCGGTCCTCGAGGTAGTCGCCGTAGTTGCCTTCGTGCCAGACCACCGTGCTGTCGTCCTCGAACGCGAGGATGTGCGTGGCCACGCGGTCGAGGAACCAACGGTCGTGGGTCACGATCACCGCGCAGCCGGCGAAGCCTTCGAGGGCGTCCTCGAGCGCGCGGATGGTGTTCACGTCGAGGTCGTTGGTCGGCTCGTCGAGCAGCAGCACGTTGGCGCCGGCCTTGATGAGGCGGGCGAGGTGGATGCGGTTGCGTTCGCCGCCCGACATCACGCCGACCTTGCGCTGCTGGACGTCGCCCGTGAAGCCGAAGCGGGCCGCGTAGGCGCGGGCCGGCACCAGGACCTTGCCGAGGTGGACCATCTCCTGGCCGTCGGAGATCGCCGACCAGAGCGGCGCGTCGGCCGGCAGCGCGTCGCGGGACTGGTCGACGTAGGCGATCTTCACCGTGTCGCCGACCGTGAGCGCGCCCTTGTCGGGCTTCTCCTGGCCCGTGATCATGCGGAAGAGCGTCGTCTTGCCGGCGCCGTTGGGGCCGACCACGCCGACGATGCCGCCGGCGGGCAGCGTGAAGCTCACGTCCTCCATCAGGATGCGGTCGCCGTAGCCCTTGGAGAGGCCGCGGGCCTCGATGACGGCGCCGCCGAGGCGCGGGCCGGGCGGGATCCAGATCTCGGCCGCCTTCTCCTGCTGGTTCTGGTCCTGGGCGAGCATCTGCTCGTAGGCGCGCAGGCGGGCCTTGTTCTTGGCCACGCGGGCCTTGGGCGAGGCCGCGGCCCACTCGCGTTCGCGCTCCATCGAGCGGGAACGGGCGGCGGACTGCTTCTCCTCCATCTCGAGGCGCTGCTGCTTCTGCTGGAGCCAGGAGGAGTAGTTGCCCTTCCAGGGGATGCCGCGGCCGCGGTCGAGCTCGAGGATCCAGCCCGCGACGTTGTCGAGGAAGTAGCGGTCGTGCGTGATGGCGATGACCGTGCCCTTGTAGCCCTGCAGGTGGCGTTCGAGCCAGGCGACCGTGTCGGCGTCGAGGTGGTTGGTCGGTTCGTCGAGCAGCAGGATGTCGGGCTCCATCAGGAGCAGGCGGCAGAGGGCCACGCGGCGCTTCTCGCCGCCGGAGAGGGCCGAGACCACCGCGTCGCCGGGCGGGCAGCGCAGGGCCTCCATCGCCATCTCGATGCGGGCGTCGAGGTCCCAGCCGCCGCGTGTGTCGAGGACGGACTGGATCTCGCCCTGGCGCGCGAGGATCTTCTCCTGCTCCTTGGGATCGTCGGTCTCCGACACCTTGACGAACGTCTCATCGTACTCCTCGAGCAGGGCCTTCATCGGGCCGGCGGCCTGCATCACGCACGCCTGCACCGTGAGATGCTCGTCGAGGCGCGGTTCCTGGGCGAGGTAGCCGAGCGTGAAGCCGGGGACCTGGCTGATCGCGCCGTCGAATTCCTTGTCCTCCCCGGCCATGATCTTGAGGAGGGTCGACTTGCCCGAACCGTTCAGGCCGAGGACGCCGATCTTCGCCCCGTAGTAATAGGAAAGGGAAATATCGCGGAAAACGGGTTTCTTTTCGAAGTACTTCGTGACCCCCGTCATCGTGAAGATTACTTTTTCGTCGGCCATGGGAGGAAGGTTCGGGGAAGACCCCCGGGGGGCAAGCGGAACCCTCCGGGCCGCCGGGCCGAGGGTTCTTGACATCCCCGTCGGGGAACCCAAGGTAAGGGTCAGTTCACCTTCACCGAGGTGGGTCCTGCCGGACCCGCTTTTTTTGTCCCCAAATCATTTCACCGCAAACCCGCACCCATCACCATGAGCGTCGACATCAAACCCTTCCTCCAATACCTCGAAAAGGAGAAGAACATCAAAAAAGAAGAGGCCTGCGCCCTCATCGTCGAGGCGATCAAGTCCTCCGTCGAGAAGTCGGTCATGGCCGGGCAGAACGTCGAAGTGAACGCCGACCCCGTCTCGGGCAAGCTCGACGCCTTCGTCGTCCTCCGCGTGACCGACTCCGTGTCGGACCCGCTCCAGGAGATCAACCCCGTGGCCGCCTCGCTCATCCGGAACGACGTCCAGGTCGGCCAGGAAGTCCGCAAGCCGATCAAGGTCGAAGACCTCGGCCGCATCGCCGCCAAGACGACCCAGCAGCTGCTCAACCAGCGCTTCCGCAAGATCGAGAAGGACCAGGTCTTCCAGGAGTACAAGGACAAGGTCGGCGACATCGTCACCGGCACCGTCCGCCGCACCGAACGCGGCAACGTCGTCATCGAGCTCGGCACGGCCGAGGCCGTCCTCACGCACAAGGAGCGCTGCCACGGCGACGAATTCCGCACCGGCGACCGCATCCGCTGCCTCCTGCTCGAGATCCGCGAAGACCCGCAGCGCGGCCGTGAGTTCGTCCTGTCCCGCGCCAACCCGGCGTTCGTCCGCCGCCTCCTCGAGCTCGAGGTCGCCGAGATCGCCGACAAGACCGTCACCATCGCCGCCATGGCCCGCGACCCGGGCTACCGCACCAAGATCGCCGTCGACTCCCGCGACCCCAAGGTCGACCCCGTCGGCGCGTGCGTCGGCGCCCGCGGCGCCCGCGTCCGCAACATCGTCAAGGAGCTCGGCGGCGAGAAGATCGACATCATCCGCTACCACGCCGAGCCGCTCAAGCTGCTCGAGGAGGCCATCCGCCCCGCCAAGCCGCGCAACGTCCGCATCGACGAGCGCTCCCGCTCCATCTTCTTCGAGGTGGACGAGGACGACATGCGCATCGCCATCGGCAGCAAGGGCCGCAACGCCCGCCTGACCTCCAAGCTCATGGGCTGGGGCCTCAACATCCAGAAGGCCACCCACGCCGCCGAAAGCTTCGAGGCCAAGGCCGGCGACGCCGCCGTGCGCATCGCGGACCAGCTCGGCCTCCCGGCCGAACTCATCGCGAAGTTCGTCGGCCTCGGCATCTCCAGCGTCGAAGCCCTCGAAGGCGCGACCGTGGAGGACTTCCAGGAAAGCGGCATCCCGACCGAAGAGGTCGAAGCCGTCCTCGCCGCCTACGCCAAGGGCCGTCGCTCGTAATCCTTCCGCCGTCCACCCTCCCGTCCCCCTCCGCCCGCGCACATGACCGAGAAGAAGAAATCCGAAGCCAAGAAACCCGCGGCCACGCAGCGTTTCAGCGACGTGGCCAAGGAGCTCGGCATCGAGGTCAAGGCGCTGCTCGCGCTGGTCGACCAGTTCGTGGTCGCCCGCCCCGACTTCAAGGACTACGTCTTCACCGACGGCAAGAAGCCCGCGGCTTCGAGCAACTTCGGCAAGATCTACCGCGAGGAGTTCCTGGCGTTCGCCGCCGACAAGCTCCCGAAGAAGGCCGAGCCCGCGCCGGAACCCGCCAAGCCGGCCGCCGAGGCGCCCAAGGCCCCCGAGACGGCCAAGCCCGCCCCGGTCGCGCCCGCCGCGCCGGTCTCCAAGCCCGGCACGCCGCCCCCGGTGAGCCTGCCCCCGCGCCCGACCATCGTGGCCACGCCGCCGCCCGCCGCGCGACCGCCCGTCGCCCCCGTCCCGCCGCGTCCGCCCATCGCGCCGACCCCGGCCAAGGCCGACCTGCCGCCGGTGATCATCAGCAGCACCCCGCCGCCCGTGCCCGCGCGTCCGGCCAACGTGCCGCCCGTCGTCCGTCCGCCCGTGGCGCCCGTCGTCAACCGTCCGGCCGCCACCGGCAGCCAGGCCGCGCCCGGCAGCAAGGGCGTCATCACCGTGCGCCCGCCGATCGTCGTCCGTGACTTCGCGATCGCGCTCAACCTCAAGCCCTTCCAGGTCATCGGCAACCTGATGGAACTCAACAAGGTCGTCAGCGTCTCCTCCGTCATCGAGGAGGCCGACGCCCGCAAGGTCGCCGAACGCCACGGCTACACGCTGGAGATCCGCCACCGCGGCGAAGGCGTGCAGCCCGTCAAGAAGGTCGAGAAGCCGTCCGAGGACGACCCGGCGCTCATGACCCCGCGTCCGCCCGTCGTCTGCGTGCTCGGCCACGTCGACCACGGCAAGACCACGCTCCTCGACTTCTTCCGCAAGACCAACGTCGTCTCCGGCGAAGCCGGCGGCATCACCCAGCACATCGGCGCCTATTCCGTGGCCTACCAGGGCGACAAGCCGGAGTACAAGGGCAAGACCGTCACCTTCCTCGACACCCCGGGCCACGCGGCCTTCGCCAAGATGCGCGAGCGCGGCGCCTCGGTGACCGACGTCGCCGTGCTCGTCGTGGCGGCGGACGACGGCTTCATGCCGCAGACCGAGGAAGCCCTCAAGTTCGCGCAGAAGCACGCCGGCGCCATCGTGGCCGCGATCAACAAGGTCGACGCCAAGGGCGCCAACATCGACCGCGTGAAGCAGCAGATGCAGCAGCGCAACCTGACCCCGGAAGACTGGGGCGGCGAGACCATCACCAGCCCCGTGTCGGCGCTCAAGGGCACCGGCATGACCGAGCTGCTCGAATCCATCCTGCTCCAAGCCGAGGTCCTCGACCTCAAGGCCAACGCGAAGTGCCCCGCCCAGGGCGTCGTCATCGAGTCCCAGATGGAGACCGGCCGCGGCCCCACCGCCACCGTGATCGTCCAGAAAGGCACCCTCAAGCCCGGCGACGCGTTCGTCTGCGGCGAGACGTGGTGCAAGGTGCGCGCGCTCATGGACGAGCGCGGCAACCGCATGACCGCCGCCGCCCCGGGCGCCCCGGCGCTCGTGCTCGGCTGGGACGCCGTGCCCTCCCCCGGTTCCAAGTTCCGCACCGTCAAGAACGACCGCGAAGCCCGCGAGATCGCCGAAGAGTCCGCCCTCGCCGCCCGCAAGGCCGCCGAGGCGCAGCAGACCGCCCCGAACACCGGCGGCCGCCCCGGCATGTCCGACCTCGAACGCCTGATGGCGGCCCTCGCCCAGGACAAGGAGAAGATCCTCCGCGTCCTCCTCAAGGCCGACGTCAACGGCACGCTCGAAGCCCTCGAAGGCTGCCTCCGCGACATCAAGTCGGCCAAGGTCCGTCTCGAGGTCGTCGGCGGCTCCGTCGGCCCCGTGACCCAGGGCGACGTCGCCCTCGCCGAAGCCTCCAAGGCCCTCATCGTCGCCTTCGACACCAAGCTCGAGAACGGCGTCCAGCCGCAGCTCAAGCGCACCGGCGTCCGCCTCATCACCCATGACATCATCTACGAGCTGATCACGCTCGTGAAGGACGCCATGGCCGAGCTGCTCGACCCCGAGGTCCGCGAGAACAAGCTCGGCGCCGCCGAGGTGCGCGCCGTCTTCCCGCTCGGCAAGGAGCACAAGGTCGCGGGCTGCATGGTCACCGAAGGCCTCATCCGCCGCGCCGCCAAGGCGCGCGTGGTGCGCGCCGGCAAGGTCATCCACAACGGCCCGGTCGAGACCCTGCGCCGCTTCAAGGACGACGCCTCCGAGGTCAAGGCCGGCTTCGAGTGCGGCATCAAGCTCGGCGGCTACGACGAGTACCAGCCCGGCGACGTCATCGAGGCCGTCGAGATGGTCCAGACGCGGCCGTCGCTCTAAGCCACATGTCGCAACGCCAGCTCCGGGTCGCCGAACTCATCCAGCGCGAGGTCTCCTCCGCGCTGCGGCAGTCCTGGCCGACCGAGGCGGCGCTGATCACCATCACCGTCACGAGCGTCTCCCCCGACCTCCGGCAGTGCCGGGTCGGCTACGCCGTCTCCGGCGACGACGCCGAGCGCAAGAGGGCCCGCGCGTTCCTGAAGCGCGTGCGCACGGAGCTGCGTTCGACCATCGGCGGCATCCTGCAGATGAAGCACACCCCGGACCTCCTCTTCGCCGAGGACGACGTCACCGGGGGCGTGGCGCGCGTGCAGGCGCTGCTCGACGAGATGGCCCGCAAGGACCGCGCGGCCAATCCGCCCAAGGCCGACTAGGCCGTCGGCGGGACGACCTCGGGGAAGTCCTTCAGCGCCTCGCGGACCACCGCGGCGCGCCGACGGTCGCGGCCGTCGCTGTCGAGCTCCTGCCCGGCGCGCGCCTGCACGTGGGCGGGCTGGCCCTCGATCATGAGCCGGTCGACGAGGTGGCGACGTTCCTCCGGC